>NZ_JAAKTL010000010.1:0-149963 GCF_049174415.1 Aeromonas sp. 601039 | reverse complement strand
GGTCGTTACTGGGATCGAACCAGTGACCCCCTCCTTGTAAGGGAGGTGCTCTCCCAGCTGAGCTAAACGACCTGGGAATTCTGTCTCCACCGAGTGGAGAAAATGGTGGGTCGTGCTGGATTCGAACCAGCGACCAATTGATTAAAAGTCAACTGCTCTACCGACTGAGCTAACGACCCTCACCACGACCAGTTCCGACTGCATTACTGCTTCGGCTCTGACGGCGGCCTATATTACGGATTTAAATTTCCGGTGCAACAGAAAATTCGTAATTTAAATCCGTTTGCTCACTGTGCGTACAAATGCAGGCTGTTTTTACAGTAGCGTTACGAAAACAGTGACATACAGCAATGTTACAGCTTGGCCAGACTCTGTTTGGCCAACTGGGCTGGCGAGGTGTTGGGATAGCCCTTGATCACCTGCTCATAGAAGGATTTGGCTTCCGCCTTCTTGCCATCCAGTTGCGCCAGCATACCCAACTTCAGCAGCGCATCGGCTCGCTTGGGGGATTTGCTGTATTTGTTGGCCACGGTCGAAAACTGGGCCGAGGCACCGGCTCTGTCACCCTTGTTGAACAGCAACTGGCCGAGCCAGTAGTGTGCATTGGGAACATAGCCCGAATTGGGGTACTGCTTGATGAAGCCCTGGAAAGCCGGAATGGCTTTGTCGTAGTTCTTCTCTTTGAGCACCATGTTGACCGCTGCGTCGTAGGCCTGATTCTCATCCTGATTGGTTGAGTAATTGGCCGCAGCAGCCGGTGTAGCGGCAGCAGCAGGGGCCGCGGCGGCCGGTGCAGCCTGCTGGCTGCTGGCAACCTTGTCGAGCTCCTGATAGAGCTGACGCTGGCGCTCTTGCGACTGTTCCATCTGGTAGGTCTGCTGCTCCAGCTGACCACGCAGCTCGGAAACCTCCCCTTGCAGGGAGTCGACCTGTTGCTGCAATTCAGCTTGCAGTCGCAGACGGGCATTGAGGGTGCGCTCCAGCAGGGCAACCCGATCTTCCAGGCTACCGGTGGGCACGATGGCGCCATTGTTGCCGCTAAGGACAACCCCACCACTTGAGTCACCGCCCAGATCGCTGACCGGTGCCGCAGCTTGCGCATTCAGAGCAACCATTACGGCCAGCGCAACGACAGCTTGCTTGTACACAGATTTCATTCGGATCAAACCTTAGCGTTTAGTACAGATAAAACGGCCAGCGCCATCGTCGCTCGCATATGCAGATTTCATTCGGATCAAACCTTGGCGTTTAGTGCAAATAAAACGGCCATCGAAATGGCCGCTTGCATATAAACGAACTTCGTTCGGTTCAAACCTTAGTAAACCAGAACCGCGCGGCGGTTTTTGGCAAAGGCATCCTCGGTGTGGGACAGATCCAGCGGCTTCTCTTCGCCATAGCTGACGATGGAGAGCTGCTCGGCCTGCACACCCAGGGTTTGCAGATACTTGGCAACAGCCTTGGCACGACGCTCGCCCAGGGCGATGTTGTACTCCGGAGTACCGCGCTCATCGGCGTGACCTTCGATCAGGACTTTCACGCTCGGGCGCTCGCGCAGGTAGCTGGCGTGGGCATCCAGCAGATCAGCGTACTGACCCTGGATATCGTAACCGTCGAACGGGAAGTAGATCACGTTGTCACGCTGCAGTGCTTCGAACTTCTGACGCATCTGCTCTTCCGGGGACAACATGCCGTTGGCGCCGCCGGTTTGTACACCGCCCATGCCGTCGGTCATACCTGATTCAGCGCCAGCGGCGTCGGAATCAGAAGAAGAACTACAAGCGGCCAGGGTGAACAGTGGCAGTGCGATGGCCAAACCCTTGAGCAGTTTATTGAGTTGCATGCTATTTCCTTAAACCTTTATAACAAAACAAAAAACAATTGGATTTTTATCAATTCAAGAAGGGCGACCAAGCTGGTGCACGAATTTCACCGCTACTGGTCGGAAGCACAGCCTTGAAGCGACCATCAGTCGACACCAACGCGAGACTCTTACGACCCTGATAGATGGTGGCATAAATGATCATGCTGCCATTGGGAGCCACACTTGGCGACTCATCCAGAGCACTCTGGGTAAGGACCAACAGGGCATTGTTTTCCATGTCCTGACGGGCAATACGATACTGTCCCTGAACACGGGTCACCATCACCATGATTTTGCCATCAGGAGTGATGGATGCACCCTGGTTGGATTCACCTTCCCAAGTCATCCGGCGAGTCATACCAGTCGCCAAATTTACGCTATAAATCTGGGGTTTGCCACCACGTTCAGAGGTGAACAACAAATTTTGCCCATCCGGCATCCAGGAGGGTTCAGTGTCGATCACACGGCTGGTTGTGACGCGGGTCAGCTGCTTGCTAGCGACATCAACCACATAGAGGTTCGGTGAACCATCTTTGGAGAGAACGATAGCCAGACGACGACCATCCGGAGACCACTCCGGCGCCCCGTTGATACCGCGGAAACTGGTGATCAGGCTGCGCTGCTGGGTGTAGATATCCTGCACGTAGATTTCGGACTTCTGGTTCTCGAAGCTCACGTAGGCCAGCTTGCTGCCATCCGGCGACCAGGCCGGAGACATCAAGGGCTCGCGGGAGCGCAGCAGGGTCTTCTCGTTGTAACCGTCGTAGTCAGAAATACGCAGCTGGTACGGGAACTGGGTACCCTGCTGTACGGAGACGTAAGCCAGACGGGTCAGGAAGGCACCGCGCTCGCCAGTCAGACGTTCATAGACGATGTCGGAGATACGGTGGGCAAACTGGCGCATCTGGGCACCCGGGATGGTCGCCATACGGCTATCTAGGATGTAACCGTTGCTCTCGCCACCTTGTGCCTTGGCCAGCTGGCCTTTCAGCACATCGACCAGCTCGAAGTTGACCTTGTAGGTGCCGTCACCGACTGCCGAAATGGAACCCACCACCACGGCTTCAACTCCTTGGGAGGCCCAGGGAGCGAAGTTGATCTCGCTGCTGCTGCTCGGGGTTTGCGGCATCTGGCCACGGGCCAGCGGCTTGAACTTGCCGCTGCGCATCAGGTCGTTGGAGACCACTTCCGCGATGTCCTGCGGCAACTGCCCGTTGCCTTCCCACTTGAAGGGGGCGACGGCGATGGGGCGTGCGCTATCAATACCGCCGGTGATGACGATGTCCAGGGCCGCCTGGGCACTCTGGCCCAGCAACAAACAGCCAACCAAAGCAAAAAATACTTTTCTGATCATGGCTTAAATACTCGGTTCCAATATAGATGAGAGGTTAAATTCCTTTCTCGGCGAGAGGTTGCCAACCGGAGGCAGGCAACCTCGTTTTATCACGCTTAGATACTCGGTTCTAACTTCAGGTTAAATTCCTTCAACATCTCGAATGCCGCAGGATCCTTGGGCACAGGCAGTTGATTGGCTTTCAGAACAGCCGCCTTACCGGAACGACAAACCGCCGGGTCACCCTGGCCGTTATCTACAGATATGACAAAGCCACTGCTCGCAAGACGTACGCCGATAGTACATGTTTTGCCCCGCATGGTGGGATCCAAAATCATATACCGCTCAACAGTGGCCTTGATGAGCGCCGCATACTTGTCGACCTCACCTTGTGCCGCTGCAGAGGCAGCCTGGCTGCGGGCATTGGCTTCAGCCGCCAGCTGCTGCTGCATCATGGCTTCCATCTCTTTTTGCAGTCTGGCCTCCTCGGCCGCTTTGCGTTTGCGTTCTGCCGCGATCTTGGCCTGCTTCTCGGCTTCAGCCTTGGCTTTCTTCTCTGCGTCAGCTTTTGCCTTTTTGGCTGCCTCTTCCTTGGCCTTCTTCTCAGCCTCGGCTTTGGCTTTTTTCTCAGCCTCTGCCTTGGCTTTCTTCTCTGCCTCAGCCTTGGCCTTCTTGTCAGCTTCCGCTTTCTTGGCTTTGGCCTCCTCGGCTTTAGCCTTCTCTTCCGCCTGTTTTTTCTCGAGCTCTTTCTTTTTCTTCAGCGCCAGTGCCTTGGCCTCTTCAGCAGCCTTGCGCTCGGCTTCCGCCTTCTTGGCCTTCTGCTCTTCCAGCTTGCGGGCCTCCTCGGCTTTCTGCGCCTTCTCTTCAGCCCGCTTCTGCTCGGCAACTTTTTTCTGCTTCTCAGCCTCGGCCTTGCGGGTCGCCTCTTCTGCTTCTTTCCGCTTGGCCTCGGCAATACGCAGCCGTTCCTGCTGCTGGGCTAGTTCGCGTTTGGCAAGATCCGTATCTTCCTTATCCTTCTCTTTCTCTACCTTCTGCGGCTTGGGCTGAGCTTTCTGCTGCTGGATCTGCTTGGCCTGCTCGTTGAGGAAGTTCTCATCAAGCATGACGGCATTGACGATCTGCCCCTTCGATTCGGGTCGTTTCGGTTTGCTGAAATCGAGCCCGACAAACAGGATGATGCCGATGATCAGGTGCAGCAGAAACGACGCGATGAGATAACCGGAAATACCACGCTTCACATCCATCTCCGTTAGTTCACCGGATCTGTCATCAGGCCAACCTGAGGCACACCCGCATTCTTGAGGGCCACCATCAACAGGATCACCTCTTCGTAGCGCACGGCCTTGTCACCCGCGACCACCACGGGGGCATTCTGGTTGATCGCCAGATAGCCCATGGCTTTTTCGGTGATGTATTGCTGCATCGCCTCTGGCGTGCCACTTGGCACCGGCTCGTCATCGGCTTCGCCAGCCTTGATGACATACTCGCCTTCGGTATTGACGCTGACGATGAAGGGCGGCTTGGCATCTTCCGGCAACTGCTCGGACTCAGCCTGCGGCAGATCCACCTTGACCCCTTGCGTGATCACCGGCGTGACCGCCATAAAGATGATAAGCAGCACCAGCATGACGTCGATATAGGGAACCACGTTGATCTCGGCCACCTTCTTGCGCCGGATCCGCTGATAGGTTTGCATTACTGATCACCCTGCTGCTGAGCAATTTGACGGTTCAGAATGGTGGTGAACTCGTCCATGAAGTTGGCGTAGGCGTTCTCCAGCCGCTCGACCTTGTTGGAGAAGCGGTTGTAGAAGATTACCGCCGGGATAGCGGCAAACAGACCCATGGCGGTCGCAATCAGCGCTTCCGCGATACCCGGTGCCACCATCTGCAGGGTGGCCTGCTGCACCTGACCCAGGGCGATAAAGGCGTTCATGATCCCCCATACGGTACCGAACAGACCGATGTAGGGGCTGATGGAGCCGATGGTCGCCAGCACCGGCAGGTTGGATTCCAGATCATCCACCGCACGGGAGAGGGAGACGCGCATGGCACGGTAGGTACCATCCATCACCGCATCCTGACCACGGGCCCCGGCCTTGAGCAGGCGGGCATACTCCTTGAAGCCGGAGTAGAAGATATCTTCCATGCCTTCGATATCATCGCGGCGGGAAGAGGACTCCTGATAGAGGCGATTGAGATCGACCCCTGACCAGAAGCGATCTTCAAACTGTTCCGATGCGAGATTGGCCGCCTTGATCGCCTTGGAACGCTGGATAATCAGCGCCCAGGAGACAATAGACATGCTCATCAGGGTGATCATGACCAGTTTTACCAACAGGCTGGCTTGCCAAAACAGGCCAATAAACGAAATTTCAGCGTGCACTTAACAGCACTCCCTTGATTTTTTCAGGTATAGCTACAGGTTTCATTTGCGGATGACTTACACAGGCTATCTGTACCAAAGCCTGGGTGACGAGTCGTCCATCAGCCGCCAGGATCTGCTGCGAAAAACGCAGGGATGCGCGTTTCACTTCAATCACTTGCGTTAATACATTCAATAGTTCATTAAAACGGGCCGCCGAGCGGAAATCGATCTCAGTTCGGCTCACCACGAAGGCATATCCCTCCTGCAGCCAGACGTCCTGTTCGACCCCTTTGGCACGAAGAAACTCGGTGCGAGCACGTTCCATAAACTTGAGATAATTGGCGTTGTAGACGATGCCCCCGGCATCGGTGTCTTCGTAGTAGACACGTACCGGAAACTCAAAGACTTCCCCCATAACAATCTGTGATCCATTCGACAGTCAGATGGGGGGCTATCATAGCGCAGGGCTGAATAGGAAAGAAGCAGGGGGAGACAGGGAAATCCTGCCTCCCACCGTTTTTTATGAAAGGAAATATGAATGTGTCAGCCAGAGGCCATACAACAAACTGGGCCAGGCGAGCCAGGGGTTGAACAGCACACGTCCGGGCAGGCTTTTCAGATGAAAGCCAAGCCCGTTAAGTACGCCACAACAGACGGCCCACATCAGCCAGGGAGCAAGCCAGAGACGATGCTCGCTGGTGTTGGCCGCGATCAGATTGGGGGCCTGTAAAATAGCGACGGCCAACAAGGCCGCCGCGAGTAACATCAACCCCTGCCACGGCTGCCGCTCCAGTGGAGCGGCCAGCTTGGCGAGTCGATCACTTGTTTTCATCGATCTGACGATCCATGTTCTCGGTGTGTTCCAGCCACAGCGCATTGATAATGCCAAATGCACAGGCCAGCAACAGCCCCAGGATCCAGGTGAAATACCACATTGTCAGCGCACCTCTTAATAGAGAGATTGTTGGTTATCTTCGATGTGCTTGTTGGTTACCCGGCCAAACATCTTGATGTAAGTCCAGATGGTGTAACCCAGCACAATCGGTACGAAGATCGCTGCAGCCACAGTCATCACCTGCAAGGTGTTGAAAGAGGCGGTAGCATCCCACATGGTCAGGCTCAGTGACGGCTCAAGGCTTGAGGGCATCACGAACGGGAACATGGAGAAACCGGCAGTGAGGATGACCCCGGCAATCGCCAGCGAGGAGCTGGTAAACGCCAGCCAGCCGATGTTCATGCGGGCAAACAGCGCAGTCAGCAGGCTCATGGCCAGGCCCAGTACAGGGGCAGCCACCATCCACGGATAGAGGGTGTAGTTGTTCATCCAGGCACCAGCCTGCAGGACAACTTCCTTGTTCATCGGGTTGGATACTGCGTCAGTCGCGGCAGCCTTGACGATGACATACCCTTCCATACCGCTTACCCACCAACCCGCGGCAGCAAACAGCACCAGAGTCAGCAGTGAGCAGATCATGGCGGCAGTACGGGAACGTGCCAGCACTTCCCCGTCGGTCTTCATCATCAACCAGGTTGCGCCCTGGGTGAGCAGCATGAACAGGCTCACCAGACCAGCCAGAATGCCGAACGGGTTAAGCAGGCCGAAGAAGTTGCCGTGATAGGTCAACATCATGAACTGGTTAAACTCGAACGGAACGCCTTGCAGCAGGTTGCCAAAGGCCACACCAAAGACGATGGGCGGTACGGCGCTACCGGCGAACAAGGCCCAGTCCCAGTTGCTGCGCCATTTTGCATCAGCACGCAGCGAGCGGTACTTGAAACCGACCGGACGCAGGAACAGCGCCATCAAGGTCAGGATCATGGCGATGTAGAAGCCGGAGAAGGTCGCGGCATACACCATCGGCCAGGCGGCGAACAAGGCGCCACCGGCAGTGACCAGCCAAACCTGGTTACCTTCCCAGTGCGGCCCCATGGTGTTGAGCATCACGCGGCGCTCGACATCTTTCTTGCCGACGAACGGGAGCAGTGCGCCTACCCCCATGTCGAAGCCGTCAGTGATGGCAAAACCGATCAGCAGTACGCCGACCAGAGCCCACCAGATGACACGCAGAGTTTCGTAATCAAACATGGTCGCTCTCCTTATGCCTTGATCTGTTCAAAGTGATACTTGCCAGTCTTCAGGCTGCTGGGGCCAAGACGGGCATACTTGAACATCAGGTACATCTCGATAACCAGAAGTACGGTATAGAACAGGCAGATACCGATCAGAGAGAACCAGATCTCGGCTGCAGGCAAGTTGGATGCAGAGAGGGAAGTCGGCAACACCTCTGCAATGGTCCACGGTTGGCGACCATATTCGGCAACAAACCAGCCAGCTTCGATGGCGATCCACGGCAGCGGGATACCCCACAGCAGAGCCTTGAGCAGCCACTTGCGCTGGCCGATCTGGTGACGGGCACTGTCATAGAAGGCCATACCAATCAGTACCAGCATCAGCATGCCGACGGCAACCATGATGCGGAAGGCGAAGAACAGCGGCAGAACCTGCGGGATGGAGTCATCCACGGCGGCCTTGATCTGCTCGTCGGTAGCATCGGTCACATTGCTGGTGTAGCGCTTGAGCAGCAGACCGTAGCCCAGATCCTGCTTCACTTCGTCGAAGCGAGCGCGGGTCTCGTCAGACTTGTCACCGGATTGCAGCTTGGTCAGCAAGTCGTAAGCGGTCATACCGTTACGAACGCGCAGTTCGTGCTCGCTCTTCAGATCCTTCAGACCGGTTACCTGACCGTCCAGAGAACGGGTAGCGATAATGCCCAGTGCATAGGGGATCTTGATGGCGTAGTCGGTGCGCATCTCTTCCTGATTCGGAATACCGAACAGGGTAAAGGCGGCCGGAGCAGGTTCAGTCTCCCACTCGGCTTCGATAGCGGCCAGTTTCACCTTCTGCACTTCACCGGTTTCGTAACCGGATTCGTCACCGAGGATCAGCACGGACACGATGGAAGCCATACCGAACGCAGCGGCAATGGCGAAGGAGCGACGGGCAAACGCCACATCACGATTCTTCAGCAGGTAGTAGGAGGAGATACCCAGCACAAACATGGCGCCACAGGTATAGCCAGCCGCCACAGTGTGGACGAACTTGACCTGAGCAACAGGGTTGAGCACCACGTCAGCGAAGCTCATCATCTCCATCCGCATGGATTCGAAGTTGAACTCGGCACCGACCGGGTTCTGCATCCAGCCGTTGGCGACCAGGATCCAGAGGGCGGAGAGGTTGGTACCCAGCGCCATCAACCAGGTGGCAGCCAGATGCTGATGCTTGCTCAGACGATCCCAACCAAAGAAGAACATACCGACGAAGGTGGACTCCAGGAAGAAGGCCATCAGCCCTTCGATAGCCAGCGGGGCCCCGAAGATATCGCCGACATAATGGGAGTAGTACGCCCAGTTCGTCCCGAACTGGAACTCCATGGCCAGACCTGTGGTGACCCCCAGGGCAAAGTTGATACCAAACAACTTACCCCAGAATTTGGTCATGTCCCGGTAGATGGTGTTGTTGGTCATCACATAGACGGATTCCATGATCGCCAGGAGAAAGGCCATTCCCAGCGTCAGGGGTACAAACAAAAAGTGATAAAGGGCCGTCGCAGCGAACTGGAACCGCGATAGGTCTACCACATGCTCAGCAATCATGATGTTTCCTCACCGATTATTGGCACGGCTATTTTAAGTTTTAAGCACAAAGCTTCCGTTGGGGGTTATCGAATGGGCCCCGTTGAGACGGATCACAACAAAACACTTTCAGTAACCACCAATATTAACAACAAGGCAACGCGAAAACACAAACAAAGCTAATGTTTAACAATTAAAAAACAATAAGCTTCAATTTATTCTCGCTCATTATGACCGGGTTTTTATATCACCTTTATTTGATTGAAATCAATGTAAAAGGACCCTCCATACATGGCTTTCAAAGCCATGTTTAATCTATTTCACGATTATTGAAGCGAGCCAGATCACAAAAGATGACAATGCGTAAAATATTGATTTAAATCAATTTAAGAATTTAACATCCGGCCACCCCATTTAATTTGAAAAATGTCGATGACGCGCCTTTTTCCATGTTATCCAGGTCAGGCGAACTGATTCGAAAACTCAATTTAAAACTACAAACAATGCATACTCATGCGAACCAATTTCATCAATCACTACATTAGATAAACTAATTTGAAGGTTGCAATTTTTCTTGTTTGCCCGGGCCGATACGAGCTCCTACAATGCGCCTCGCAGTGAGGGCATACCCTTGGATACAGGCCGGTTAATCCGGGTTCACGGTACGTATTCGACCATCAATTTGAACCTGTCTATTGGAATCGAAGATGAAAAAGTTTGTTGCTAAAACCATCCGTTACTACAAGCTTTCCTTTGTTCAGCTCTATCAACTGAACCGACTCTGAGAGCTCGCGACGGCTCACCTGTTTATTTTCCGGTCTGTGTCCAGACGCACTCACTGTCTGTGAACATCCATCCTGAATTGTCTTTGCCCACCGCATCCGCCGTGGGCTTTTTTTTGCCCGGATAACAAAAAACCGCCTTTGACGGCGGTTTCATGTTCAAACGACTATTTTTACTTCTCATCTGGTCGCTGAAGACCGAAATGAGCGTAGGCTCGTGTGGTCGCAATCCGTCCTCTGGGTGTACGTTGCAGATACCCTTGCTGGATCAGATAAGGCTCCAGCACATCTTCGATAGTATCTTTCTCCTCCCCGATCGCGGCGGCCAGATTATCGAGACCCACAGGGCCCCCCATAAACTTGTCTATCACAGCCAACAATAACTTGCGGTCCATGAAGTCAAAACCTTCGTTATCGACATCCAGCATGTCCATGGCGCGGGCCGCGATGGGGCCATCGATCCGGCCATCGGATTTGACCTGGGCGAAGTCACGCACTCGTCTTAACAAACGGTTAGCAATCCGCGGCGTACCACGAGAGCGACGAGCGACCTCAATGGCACCATCTTCCGTCATATCTAGCCCCAGACAACGGGCACTGCGGGAGACGATATCGGTCAGATCCTTGACGTTGTAGAACTCCAACCGCTGGACGATACCGAAGCGATCCCGCAGCGGGCTGGTGAGTGAACCAGCCCGGGTGGTGGCGCCAATCAGAGTGAAGGGAGGCAGATCCAGCTTGATGGAACGAGCCGCTGGCCCCTCCCCGATCATGATGTCGAGCTGGTAATCCTCCATCGCCGGATAGAGCACCTCCTCCACCACCGGGCTGAGGCGATGGATCTCGTCGATGAACAGCACATCGTTCGGTTCGAGGTTGGTGAGCAGCGCCGCCAGATCCCCCGCTTTCTCCAGCACCGGGCCGGAGGTGGTCTTGATATTGACCCCCATCTCGTTGGCGACGATGTTGGCGAGGGTGGTCTTGCCCAGACCCGGCGGACCGAAGATCAGCAGGTGATCGAGCGCTTCTCCCCGCTGACGGGCCGCTTCGATAAAGATCTCCATCTGTTCGCAGACGGTATCCTGACCGGTGTAGTCAGCCAGCTTCTTGGGGCGGATAGCCCGGTCAATAATGTCATCCTCACGGGCAGCACTGGCCGAAATGAGGCGGTCTGCTTCAATCATCAACTACCTCATACCAGGCTACGCAGGGATTCACGGATGATATCTTCCACCGACATCCCCTCTTTGGCGATCTTGCTGACAATCTGGCTCGCCTGCTGCGGCTTGTAACCGAGGGCCACCAGCGCACTGGCCGCCTCTTCGGTCACATCCGGTGCCCGCAATTCTGGCTCACTGGCTGGCAGGGTGACCATGGCCGGGGAGAAGAGGTCGTGACTGACCCAGCCCTTGAGGCGATCCTTCATCTCCACCACCAGACGCTCGGCGGTCTTCTTGCCGACTCCCGGCAGTTTGACCAAAGAGCTTATCTCTTCACGTTCGACACTCAGCACGAATTGGGTAGCTGTCATGCCGGAGAGAATAGCCAGCGCCAGCTTGGGGCCGACTCCGTTGGTCTTGATCAGCTCGCGGAACAGCGCCCGCTCCTGTTTGTGGTTAAAACCATAGAGCAACTGGGCATCTTCCCGCACCACGAAGTGAGTGTGGATGGTCGCCTCCTTGCCGATCTCCGGCAAATCATAGAAGCAGCTCATCGGCATATGAACCTCGTAACCAACCCCGCCTACTTCCAGCAAGACCTCGGGGGGCTGCTTCTCAATGACAATGCCTCTCAAGCGACCAATCACGGCTCTCTCCTCACCAATACAACTATTCGCAAATTGGCTCATAGCATAAAGAATAACTGGATAAGTATCCAGCATAGGGCAGCAACCCCCTGGTATCCGGAGAAGCTTTTTCGCAAATTGGCCACCATGCTTGATCTGGTTCAGCCTGCGTGTACGGGATGTTTCTGCACCGTACCGGACTCCGACTGGGCATGAGCCACTACACTAAATCCGTTCGGAACCGAAATTGATGCCAATGCAGATACCAAGGAAGGCCATCATATGAAAATTGTTACCACCGCCAATCTGGGTCTTGCCATCTTGCTCGGCTGCACGCTGGGGATGGGGGTCGTGGGCTGGTATGGCAGCCAGCGGCTGGCCGGCCTGCTCACCTATGTGTTGGGAAGCGCCTGGCAGACCGCCGATGGCGCCATGGAAGGCTCCATCGAACTGGGCAATCAACAGTTACAGATTCAGAAGATGCAAAACGGCACCCCGCTCAATCGCACCGAGCTTGATGCCGCCAAGGCGGCGACCGATGATGCGCTGGCCCGGGTCAGCCAGGGTCAGCTCATTGATGGCGCAGTCCTGGCCACCATGGAGCAGCAGAAGCTGGCCTATCAACAACAACAAGAGAAGCTGTTGACGCTCTATCACGCCTATACCGAGGTTGATGAGGCGCTGCATCACAACGCCGAGCTGATGGCACGACTCTCGACCCAGCTGGAGGTGATTGGCGATGGGGCGGTAGAGGTGCTGACCCAGGCCCCCGACCAGACCATCAGCTGGAACAGCGGCCTCTCCACCCGCTGGGAAGCGGCCGACGGGGGAATGGAGTCCAATATCGGCTTTTTGCGCCAGCTCTATGCGCTGGAGAAGATGCGCAGACAAGGGGTAACGGAGGCGATCAAGGTCGAGCTGAAAGAGGCGACCGATTTCTATCACGAAGCGATCGACAGCATGCTCGGTACCGGGCTGTTCGATATCGAGGGAACCGGCGAATTTGCCGGCAAGCCGCTGGCGACACAGTATCGCACCCTGTTGGCCCGACATCAGCAGCTGATGGGGCAGTGGATCGAGGCGCTCGGCAGCTATCAGGCCCAGCAGGCTCTCTATGAGGCCAGTGCCGACCAGCTACAGCAACAACTGGTTGCCATCGAGGCGAGCGGTGATGCCACCGTCGAGGATCAGGTAGTCCAGCTCAACGGCATCATCAGCCAAACCCGCACCCTGCTGCTGGGAGGCCTGTTGCTTAGCCTGATCATGGTCACCCTCTGTGGCTTCTGGCTGACCCGCAAGCTGGTCACCCCGCTGCTGCAAGTGGACAAACGGATGCAGGATATCGCCGCCGGCGAGGGGGATCTCAACGCCCGCATCAACCTGCAGCGGGATGACGAGATAGGCTCGCTGGCCAACAGCGTGGATCGCTTCATCGAGAAATTGCAGAAGATGATCAGCTCCACCATGGACAACAACCGGCACATCAGCGAACACGTTCACACCTCGGTCAACCGGGTGGAGGCGATCAGCCAGAGCAGCCGCCAGACCGCCGAACATGCGCTGGCCCTGCATCAGGACAGTGAACAAATGGTACAAGTCGCTACCGGTATTTCTGACAACTGCAGCATGGCGGCCCACAATGCCAACGAGGTGCGCCAGCTAACCACCGAAAGTAGCCAATATGTCGCCTCTGCCAGTGCGGGCATGCTGCGGGTGGTGCAGGAGGTGGGCGAGTGCGCCATCGCCATCAACGCCCTCAAGGAGCAGGCGGGCCAGATCGGCCAGATCATCTCCACCATCAGCGAAATCTCGGAGCAGACCAACCTGCTGGCCCTCAATGCGGCTATCGAAGCAGCCCGCGCGGGGGAGATGGGACGTGGCTTTGCTGTGGTCGCGGACGAGGTGCGCACCCTGGCCAATCGCACGGCGATATCAAGCGCCGAGATCAGCCAGGTGATCAGCAGCATCCAGCAGCAGACCGAGAGCGCCTACCTGATGATGCAGCGCAACCTCAAGACGGTGGAGTCCGGCATGCAAGACTCCGAGAACACCAAGCAGATCCTGTTCAAGGTGGAAGGCGCCATCGACCAGCTGGCCGACATGGTGCAGCAGGTGGCCGTAGCCACAGGTCAACTGTCACACACCCTGAGCCACTCCTCTGACAAGGTCTCCGGCATCAGTCTGCAAGCCAGAACCGGCGAACAGGAGGCGCAGGAGTGCCTGCAGCTCGCCTCCTCGCTCCATCAAGCCAGCCTGCTGCAACAGCGCCTGCTCTCCCAGTTCCGAGTCTGACCCCCTCCAATAGCGAAGATGCCACTCCCTGCGAGTGGCATCTTTTTGTTACCGGTCGCTCATTCCTGCCGCCTTAACTTCCTCAACTTCCTATGGCCAGTTGAATAGCCAGACTCAGCATGATGATGCCGACCAGCAGATCGATCCCCCGCTGCACCCCTCCTCGCGCTAGCCAGGGCGCCAATGCGGCCGCTCCCAGCGCAAGCGAGTAAAACCACACCAGCGAGGCCAGCATGGCCCCCGCAGCAAAGGCCGGACGCAGGGACTCGCTCACCTGACTGCCAAGGGAGCCGAGCAGCATCAGGGTATCGAGATAGACATGGGGATTGAGCAGGGTGACCCCTAGCGTCATGGCCAGTACGCTTCTGGCTCTCATCCGTTGCGAAGAGTCGGCCAGTCCGCCCTCCTGTCCATGCCAGGCGCTGCGCAGGGAGCGAACCCCAAACCAGCCGAGAAACAGCACGCCGCCCCAGGTAAGCAGCATCATGCCAATCGGGCTGGCAGCCAGCAGATTGGCTCCGCCAAATACCCCTATAGCGATCAGAATGAGGTCGCAGAAACTGCAGAGTGTGGCGCTCAGCAGATGGTGATTGCGATGGATGCCTCTGCTCAGCACAAAGGCATTCTGGGCGCCAATGGGGATGATCATGGCAAGACCTATGGTGAAGCCTTGCAGGGTCGTGGTCAGCAGCATGGAAAGTTCCGTTCGAAGTGATGAATGAACGGCACTATAGCGAGCCCTGTTCCCTCTTAGAAATTCATTGATTTACTGGTTCATTCATTTTGCTAATGATGAAGCTTTTCTATTCAATCCCTTGTCAATTACCGGATCTGACAATTGTGACCCTCATACAGCAGCAGGAGAATCTGTGGCATGTGAGACTCGGACTACTGCAACACTCGGGGAAAATTGGTGACCACCACCTGCTCCAGATTGGGCAACAGCAAGCCGGTCCCCACCCCCTTGGCAATGGCCTGGTAGCGGTTCATGGAGCCGGTTTTGCGGGTGACCTGATTGAGGTGGTAATTGACCGTGCGCTCCGTGATGCCGAGGATGCAGGCTATCTCGCAGGAGGTCTTTCCTTCGCTGGCCCAAAACAGACACTCGGTTTCGCGCTCGGTCAGGGGCTCTTTGCCCGCACTGTCCATCATGCTGAAACGCACCACCCGGATTGCGGCATCGAAGATGTAGTTCGACATCCATGAGAGGATCGGCGACGACTCCAGCAGCAGATCGCTCGAGGCCCGCTCGGACGTGATAAAGGAGAGGATCCCGTTCTCCCCGGCTGCACCGTGCAGGGGGAAGGAGATGCCATTGCGTAGCCCGAACTCGGCTGCCAGCCCCATCACATCCATGCTTCCCTCTTGCAGAAAACTGGCTCGCTCATCGAGGCGATTCCAGTAGATGGGCAGAGTCTGCTTGCGCGCCAGCTGGATCACCGGATCACATGCCAGCATGTTGTTTTCGGTGTAGGCCTGCACCCAGGAGTCAGGGCAGTGATTGAACAGCACCACCTTGGGTCTTTGCATCGACATCGGCAGGATCAGCGCGAAGCGGTAGTAGTCGTAGCCCATACCGAGCGTGAAGTGACCGATCAGCTCGGCCAGACGGTTGCCATCCGTCACCGAAGTGAAATGTTCGAGATACTCAAGCAGTTGGTCTCTTTTCATATGAAAGCCCCCTTGGCCAGACATGTGATTATAACGGCGAATAGCAAGACAGAGGGCCCATAATGTTGGTTTTCAAAGGAAAATTGAGAGAGCATCCACGAAATGAGGTAGAGGAGGAACTCTATCGCTTTCGAAATCGCGTCTTTTCCGACCGGCTCGGCTGGGATGTAGAGTCCCATCTGGGACTCGAGCGTGACAGCTTTGATACGCCAGACACCCATTGGGTGCTGATCGAGGATAAACAAGGGCTGTGCGGCTGTATTCGCCTGCTCAACTGTGCCGATGCCTATATGCTGCCCACCATCTTCCCCACCGCCCTTGCCGGTGAAAGTGCACCACGCACCCCCGATGTCTGGGAACTGACCCGTCTAGCCATCGATGCCAGCCGTGCTCCGCGGATGGTCAATGGCGTCAGCGAGCTCACCTGCGTTATCTTTCGCGAAGTCTATGCCTTCGCCCATGCTCACGGGATCCGGGAGCTGGTCGCTGTCGTCAGCCTGCCGGTAGAGCGCATCTTTCGTCGTCTCGGACTGCCCATCGAGCGGCTCGGTCACCGCCAGACGGTGGATCTGGGGGCCGTGCGCGGGGTGGGGATCCGCTTCCATCTGGATGAACGTTTCGCCCGTGCCGTTGGCCAACCTCTGCTGGGCCACTATCAAACCAGCCACATTCTACTGCAGCAACCATCAAGGGCGCTGACAGCGCAGTCATAAAAAATCCCGGGAAAACAGACCCGGGATAAACAGATCGCTATGAGCCCGCAGGCTAACCCACGGATCAGCGGGCAGTATCCTCCCTCAACAACCTGATCACTACTGTCAGAAATCACAGCATAACGGCCCTGTCACCACTCATTGTTGTCCCCTGCCGAGTGACGTAGAGTCAGCCC
Organism: Aeromonas sp. 601039; assembly: GCF_049174415.1. Lineage (NCBI taxonomy): Bacteria > Pseudomonadati > Pseudomonadota > Gammaproteobacteria > Aeromonadales > Aeromonadaceae > Aeromonas > Aeromonas sp. 601039. Next base: position 133,346 of record NZ_JAAKTL010000010.1, on the reverse strand, counting down.
AGAAGCAACGCAAGGGAGGGAAGATGAAAGAGCTGGACTACAAACTGCTGCGGGCGTTGGATGCGGTACTGCAGGAACAGAACTTCGAGCGGGCGGCCAAGTCGCTCCATATCACCCAGTCGGCCATCTCCCAGCGGATCAAGCAGCTGGAGCAGCAGTTTGCCGAGCCGCTGCTCATCCGCAGCCAGCCGCTGCAAGCGACCCCGCTCGGCCAGAAGCTGCTGGCACACTATCGTCAGGTCCACCAGCTAGAGCTGGAACTGGCTGGTGAGCTGGCTCCCGCCACACCACAAGCACCCATCCGGATCAGTATCGCCGTCAATGCCGACAGCCTGGCCACCTGGTTTCTGCCCTCGATTACTCCCTTGCTTGAGCAGCATCCCATCGAACTCAACCTGCTGGTGGATGACGAGTGCCGCACCCTCGACAAGGTGCGCGAGGGGCAGGCCTTCGGCGCGGTCAGCCTGAGCCCCCAACCGCTGGCGGGTTGCTGTGTCGACGAGCTCGGTGAGATGAACTATCTGCTCACCGCCAGCCCGGCCTTCGTGGCTCGCCATTTTCCTCGCGGTCTGACCCGGGAAGCACTGGCCAAGGCACCGGCAGTAGCGTTCGATCAGCGAGATGACATGCATGTAAGCTTTATGAGGGAGCAGTTCGGGCTGGAGCCTGGCGGCTACCCCTGCCATACGGTTCATTCGTCGGAGGCCTTTGTCGCCATGGCCGAACAGGGAGTGGCCTACTGTCTTATCCCGGAATTACAGATCAGGAGACAACTGGAGAGTGGCTCACTGGTCAACCTCAGCCCAGAGCGCATCCTGACGGAGCGACTCTACTGGCACCGTTGGGTACTGGAAAAAGGGGTACACAAACAGCTCTCTTTACGGCTCATCGACTATGCCCGCAGCTCTCTGAAACCACGCTAATCAGGCCATTCACCTTGGCTTTGCAGGGCTAAAAACGTATAGTGCTGGGCGTTTCTTCATCAGGTCTCCACTCAGGTTCCCCATTTATGTTCCAAGACAATCCGCTGCTGGCCCAGCTCAAGCAACAAATCCGCGAAAACATCCCGAAGAAAGAGGGTGTGATCCGTGCCTCCGATCGGGGCTTCGGCTTTCTGGAGGTGGATGAGAAGACCAGCTATTTCGTGCCGCCTCCTTACATGAAGAAGGTGATGCACGGTGACCGGGTGAGCGCCCTGATCCGCACCGAAAAAGAGAAGGAAGTGGCCGAGCCGGATGCCCTGCTGGAGCAGTCCATCACCCGCTTCGTGGCCCGGGTCAAGATGTTCCGCGACCGTCTCAACGTGGTGGCTGACCACCCGCTGATCAAGGATGCCATCAAGGCCCGCGTCAAGAAGGGTCTGGATGAGAAAGAGTTCAAGGAAGGGGACTGGGTGGTCGCGATCCTCAAGCGCCATGCGCTGGTCGACGGCAACTTCTCCGCCGAGATCACCCAGAAGATTGCCGCCCAGGAAGATCACAATGTGCCCTGGTGGGTGGTGCTGGCGCGCCACAACCTGGCCCAGGTCGAGCCGGCTGACTTGCCGGAGTGGAAGGTGATCGAAGAAGAGGAGCTGCCCCGTCGTGACCTGACCAAGGTGCCCTTCTTCACCATTGACGGCGCCAAGACCAAGGACATGGACGATGCGCTGGCTATCACCAAGCTGGACAACGGCTGGGAGCTGCTGGTTGCCATCGCTGACCCGACCGCCTATGTGGCCGAAGGGAGCGAGCTGGACAAAGAGGCCGCTCAGCGCGCCTTCACCGTCTACATGCCGGGCCGCAACGTGCCGATGATCCCGCGCACCCTCTCCGACGAGCTCTGCTCCCTGAAAGAGGGCGAAGAGCGCAACACCCTGTGTGCCCGTCTGCTCATCGCCGAAGATGGTCTGCTGCTGGAGGAGACCGAGTTCTTCGCCGCCCGCATCTGCTCCCACGCCCGTCTCAACTATGACGACGTCTCCGACTGGGCGGAGCACGGCAAAGAGCTGGCCATCGACGCAGGTGTGCTGGCCCAGCTGCCGCTGATGAAAGCGATGACCGAAGCGCGCATCAAGTGGCGCACCGAGCATGCGCTGGTATTCCCGGATCGTCCCGACTACGACTTCGAGCTGGGCGAGAATGGCGAAGTGCTGGCTATCCACGTCGAGCCGCGCCGCATCGCCAACCGCATGGTAGAAGAGTCGATGATCGCCGCCAACATCTGCGCCGGTCGCGTGCTGGGCAAGAGCGTCGGTTACGGCATCTTCAACGTTCACACCGGCTTTGACGAAGAGTCCCTCGACGGCGCCATCGACCTGCTGAAGAGTGCCGAAGCCCCGTTCGAGCGCGACGAGATCGCCAGCCTCTCCGGCTTCTGCGCCCTGCGCCGCTGGATCGACAACCTCGACACCCGCTGGCTGGATGGCAAGATCCGCCGCTTCCAGAGCTATGCGCTGATGTCCTCCGAACCGGGCGCCCATTACGGTCTGGGTCTGGATGCTTACGCCACTTGGACCTCCCCGATCCGCAAATACGGCGATATGGTCAACCATCGTCTGCTCAAAGCCGTCATCGCCGGCAAGACCCCGGGTGAGCGCCCGAGCACCGAGCTCACCGAGCACCTGACCGCCTGCCGCCGCCTGCACCGCATGGTGGAGCGTGACATCGGTGACTGGCTCTATGTCCGCTACCTGAAGGCCGATGCAGGCACCGACAAGGTGTTCAACGCCGAGATCATCGACGTGATGCGTGCTGGCCTCAAGCTGCGTCTGCAGGAGAATGGCGCCGTGGTCTTCATGCCTGCCCGTCATATCCTCGACAACAAGGATCGCCTGGAGTGCAACTGGGACAATGGTCGCGTCTATCTGGACAAGACCGAGGTGGTCTACGAGCTCGGCCAGCTCATCGAGGTGAAGCTGACCGAAGCGGTGGAAGAGACCCGTTCCCTTATCGCCAAGCCGGCGGTAGATCTGGTACCGGGTCCGGCACCGGAAGCCCCGGTCGCCGAGAGCACACCTGCGGACGTAGCCCCCAAGGCTGAGTAAGCCGCACAGAGTCATCTCATCTGCCCGAGAGCCCGCCATTGCGCGGGCTCTTTTTTGCCCCGCATCTGCCATACACGCTGCCACAAGTGGCGCCACTACGCACAGTTTTCGCCACAGTTGGCAGTAAAAGCAGTGAATGTTTCCACGCATAACGTGGAATGCAACCAATATGTGCGACACCTCTCCTTTCTGACATATTAATCAAAGAGAAATATGTTTATACTCGCTTGGGTACAATCCAAGGGATGCTGGTATGCAGGAATGGGACCCGGAACACTTCACCAACTTCGCTCAGTTATGCGAAGTGAGCCTCGCCACCATCCGTGAAAAAACCGATGCCGAACGCCTCTACCTCTGGCTGAAAGCCCCCGAACCGCAGCTCTACAGCTTTCAGCTCGATAAGGGGCTGACTACGCTTGATCTCGCCCATCTCGGTCAACTGACCCTGCCCCACCATCTGCTCGACAAGGCGATGGACAAGGGGCAACTGGTGATCGAGCAGATCTACCAGCCGCCGGACTCTGGTGAGAATGTCGAACCAGCCCAGCAACGACTACGCGCCTGCTTCCCCCTCAAACGCCATATGAGCCTAGAAGGGGTCATCTATCTGGAGACCCACCGCCGTATCGACCGCCTCTCTGCACGCCAGCGTCAGGGGATCCAGCTGCTGATCCACTATCTGACCGCCGAATTGAGCAACCACCTGCTATCCAGCCAGGTCAATCAGGAGCGGGATCAGCGGCTCCATACCCAGACCGATCTGGTGCAGAGTCAGGCGCTGCAGGGCTCTTTTCTCACCATGTTGCAGGCGCTGCACATGGTCAGCGTCACCCTCTCCCGCAGCCGCAGCGAGAACGATCTGCTGCGGGACGCCGTGCTTCTGGCCCGCAAGGAACTGCAGTTCGATCGGGTCGCCATCTTCCTGATCGAACCCGATGGCAAGACCATGCGCGGCACCTGGGGCACCAGCGAAGAGGGAGAGCTGGTAGACGAACATGACTTTGTCAGCCCCATTCCGGAGCACCCCACGGTGCAGGAGGCACTCAGGCGTAAGGACTACGTACTGGTGCTGGAAGATACCCCCCTCTACTACGAGAAACAGCAGGTAGGTCGTGGCTGGAACGCCATGGTCTCGCTGTGGGATGGCACCACTCCCATCGGCTGGATCGCCGCCGACAACCTGCTCTGTCACCGACCACTCAAGGCTTATCAGAGCGAGATTTTCAAACAGTACGCCGCCATCCTGTCACAGTTACTGATCCGCCAGCGCACCCAGGAGCAGTTGGAAACCCTCAACCGCCAGCTGGAGGAGCGGGTTGCCGAACGCACGATACAACTGGCCGAAACCAATCGGGCACTGGAGGAGGCCAATCACCGCCTCTCCCTGCTCTCGCTGGAAGACCCTCTGACTGGTATCGCCAATCGGCGCCAGTGGGACATCACCATGCAACGGGAATGGGAGTGGGCACGGCGCACCCAAAATCCGCTGGCGGTATTGATGATCGATGTCGACGACTTCAAGGCCTATAACGATCACTTCGGTCATACCAAGGGGGATGAGTGCCTGCAGCAGGTAGCCCGAGTACTGCGGGAGGCCGAGCGACGCTCTACCAATCTGGTGGCTCGTTATGGCGGAGAAGAGTTCGTCATCCTGCTCTGCGCCCCCCAACCCGGTGAGGCCGAACAACTGGCCGAGAGGATCCATGATGGCCTAACCCGATTAAAACTGCCCCATCCCGCCTCGCGGGTTGCTGATTTCATTACGGTTAGCATAGGCTTTAGCTATCTGGTTCCCTCCCTGAACGAGGCATGGCAGAGTCTGACCGAACAGGCCGATCAGGCGCTCTACCACGCCAAGTCTCAAGGACGGGCGCGCACTCTGGCCTATCGGTGATCCCATGCTGTTGCGTCGTTATCCCATCTTCAATCGCCGCCTGGCCCTGGTGGCCTACGGCATCGATTATCTGCTCGGCTCACCGGACGAGTGGCCCTCGCTGGCACAACATTGCCGCCTGCTGGCACAAGGGCGCCAATATCTGGTGCCCTTCACCCACGAACAGCTCGATGAACAGCGCCCCCTGCTGTTTGATCAGGATGCGATCCCGCTGGTCGAAGCCTCCAGCGAACGGCTACCAGCTTCCTTTCCGGTGCTGGAACAGTGGCGAGACAGTCGACGCCGGCTTGCCGTACACGGGGTCAGCCGTGAGCCACGCTGGCTCGGTGCCAGCCGTCTGCTGGTATTCTGGATGGGCGAAGAGGGGATCTGCCAGCCCACCGAACACAAGCGGATGGCCCTCGATATCGAAACCTGGGAAGACTTTCTCCCGCTGCGAGAGGCCGGAGTCGACTTCTTTGCCGGTGGTTTTCTCGCCCGCCCCGAGCTGGTCAATCAGCGTGCCACCCAGCCCGACATGGCACTTGTGCAGCAGATCCTCCAGCTCATCTGCCACGAGGAGTTCTCCTTTGCCCAGGTGGCCCGCCTGCTGGAGCAGGATGCCTTGCTCCCGGGCCAGCTACTCACCTATGTCAACGCCCCCGGCTTCGATCATGCCGCCCCCATCACCTCGGTTTCCCGCGCCCTCTCCTATCTGGGAGAGCAGGAGATCCGCAAGTTTGTGCTGATCAACGGCCTGGCCCGGGTAAGCCAGCATATGCCGGAGGCCTCTACCCGGATGGCCATCGCTCGCGGTCGCTTCTGTGAACTTATCGCCCTCACCGCCCTAGACAAACGCGAAGCAAGCTGGGCTTTTCTGGTAGGGCTGGTACTCGATGGTTCCCTGCTATCGGAGTCGCTGAAGGCCCACCTGCCCAACAACGTAAAACGAGCCATCGAGCGGCACGAAGGGCCGCTGTTCCACCTGTTCCAGCTGGTCAGGACCTATGAACAGGGCAACTGGGCCCTGCTGGAGCAGCTGGCACCGAAATACCAGCTCGACCCGACCAGACTCACCCCCGTCTATTTTCAGGCGCAAATGTGGGGGCAAGCGTTTCTCACCTGCTAGGTGATGGCGAGGCGGGGAGCCACTGGCTAGAATGGGCTCCCTTTTTTCAGAGACTGACCCGCACCATGACGCTTTCCGGATTCCAAGGCCTGGTCTTTGACCTTGATGGCACCCTGGTCGACTCCATGCCGCTGCACCTCGCCGCCTGGGAACATACCGCCCGTGAGTTTGGCTTTCGCTTCGATGCCGACTGGTTCTATGAACTGGGTGGCATGCCGAGCCGCAAGATAGCCCTGCTGGTCGCACAGGAGCAGCAGATCCCTCTCGATCCGCTCGAAGTCACCCGCTGCAAGACCGCCCACTATGTGGCCAACCTGCACAAGGCGACCGTCTTTCCGGCCATGCAGGCGCTGGTCGAGCGCTATCATGGCGTCATCCCGATGGGGATTGGCACCGGCTCGCCCCGCGTCAACGCCGAAGCGGTGCTGCGCAACACCGGGCTGGATCGCTATTTCTCCGTGGTGGTCACCGCAGACGATGTGGAGCTGCACAAGCCCAATCCGGACACCTTCCTGCTGGTCGCCAGCAAGCTGGGGGTCGAGCCATCAGGCTGTCTGGTGTTTGAAGATACCGGTATCGGGGTACAGGCCGGAGAGGCGGCGGGTATGCAGACCTGCATGGTCAAAGAGGGTCAACCGGTTGGCATAACCGCGTAGTGCGGAAAAAAATATCGCCCTGCAAGGGGCGATAACCGGAACCGGCTCTCATACGGGACATGAATGAAAAATGAGAGCAGGTTCCGTCAGCCGCTGACGCAGGGCGCGTCAACGGGGCGTGCGGGGCAGACGATTACTCGTTGTTGCCGCCGCCCTGATTGTCGTCATAACGACCCGGCGCACCGTGGGGGCGCGGCGCCATGGAGACACGCGGCTTGCGAGCACGCTGGATGTTCACCTGCGGACGGCCGGTGTGCATGGCGATGGTGGAGATCTTGGCCTTGTAGACCAGCTGCTGGTTACCATGAGCATCGGTCAGCAGCACGCTGTACTGGTCGAACCCGCTGATGGTGCCTTCCAGCTTGATGCCGCTCACCAGAAAAATAGCGACCTGACTGCGGTTCTTGCGCAACCAGTTGAGGGCAGAATCTTGCCCGTTCCCGAGGGAGAAGGCTTGCTCAATCGTGGAGTAGCTGGGGGATTCAGTTGTCATAAATTATTGTCCCGCGGAAAAAAAGTGGCGTTTGATTGTGCTAAATGGGCACTGGCTTGTCAAAGTCATTCTCACTCCCGCCAGCAATAGCGGCCTCCGGGGGCTGGTCGCTGACCAGCACAACTGCGATAATCACCAGCTCTGGCTCTACCACGGGCCTTATCTGGGGTTTTATCTTGCATCCGGTTTCACACCAACACCACACCACCTATGTCCATGATGCCACTGCCTGCGAAGAGTGTGACCTGCTGATACCGGCCACACCGCTCGAGGTGGGACAGGCCAGCTGCTGCCCCCGTTGCGGACACACCCTGAGTCGCCACCTGCCACAGCAGGAGTTGCGGCCGATCTCCTACGGGTTCGCGGCACTTATCATGTTCGTGCTCGCCAATGCCTTTACCTTTATGTCCTTCTCGGCCAAAGGGGTGGGCCAGGAGATGACCTTTTTGCAGAGCATCACCACCCTGGTGGATGAGGGCTATCTGTTTCTCGGCGCGGTACTGAGCCTGACCCTGATCGGCCTGCCACTGGTTTATATGGGCTCCATCATGCTGGTGCTGTGGCGGATCGATAAAGATCTGCACAGCAATGCCCTGCGCTCCCTCGGCCGTCTGCTCTGCCGGATCAAACCCTGGCTGATGGTGGATGTCTTTCTGGTGGGGGTGCTCATCTCGCTGGTCAAGCTGATGGGGATGGCCGACATCAAGATGGGGCTGTCATTCTGGGCTTTCGTCGGCTACACGGTGCTGCTCATCAAGATGATCTCCTCGCTGGATCAGATGTGGCTGTGGCAGCGGCTGTTCGGCCCGACCGAGGCGCGGGAGATCGACCCGGAAGCGGGCGCGCTGGAATCAGGTCTGGTGGGCTGCCATATCTGTGGCGCCCTGAGCGAGGTGGGCTGCCATAGCTGCTCCCGCTGCGGCGGCAAGCTGCATGCCCGCAAGCCGGGCGGCCTGAACCGTACCTGGGCGCTGCTGTTTACCTCCGCCATTCTCTACATTCCGGCCAACGTCTATCCCATCATGGATACGGTGTTTCTCGGTGATGACAGCCCCTCCACCATCCTCGGCGGTGTGGTGCTGCTCTGGGCCATGGGCTCCTACCCCATAGCGGCGGTGATCTTTTTCGCCAGCGTGGTGGTGCCGCTGGTGAAAATACTGGCGCTATTCTGGCTTTGCTATATGGTGCAGCGCGGCAATGTCACCTCCCCCCTCGGCAAGCTAAAACTCTATCGCATGACCGAATTTGTCGGACGCTGGTCGATGATCGACGTCTTCGTGGTGGCCATTCTGGCGGGCCTGATCCGGCTCGACAATCTGATGACCATCTATCCCGGCCCTGCGGCCGTCGCATTTGCAGGTGTGGTGCTGATCACCATGGTCGCCGCCATGAGTTTCGACTCCCGCCTGATCTGGGATTTACAACAAGGAGAACGCGAACGTGAGTGAGCGTAAAAAAAGGTGGAAACCGGGCTCTGACTTTCTGAGCTCTGCCGCCGCAATCTGGATGGTGCCCCTGCTGGCGCTGTTCATCGGTCTCTGGATGCTGTTCCAGCACTGGTACTCCCAAGGCCCCAGTTTCACCCTGACAGTCGCCACTGCCGAGGGCATAGTCGCTGGCAAGACGGTGATCCGTTCCCGCGAAGTGGACGTCGGTCGCATCGAGGCCGTCGAGCTGAGTGATGACTATAGCCATGCCGTGCTGAAAGGACGGCTGACCAATGCCGCCTCCGGCATGCTGCGCGGTGACAGCCAGTTCTGGGTGGTCAAGCCCAGAGTGGGCCGTGAAGGGGTATCGGGTCTGAGCACCCTGCTCTCCGGCGCCTATATCGAGCTCGCCCCCGGCAAGAAAGGTCGGGCACGGGACGAATACGCCATGCTCGACAAACCGCCACTCGCCTCCCTCGATGCCAAGGGGCTGCGTCTCACCCTCAGCAGTCGCGACACCCGCGCGCTGGGGGAAGGCTCCCCCATCAACTATCAGGGCTTCACCATAGGTCAGGTGGAAGAGGCGAAGTTCCTGCCGGAAAAGAGCGAGATGCAGTATCAAATCTTCATCCACGCCCCCTATGACATTCTGGTGAGCAGCAACTCCCGCTTCTGGATGACCCCGGGCTTCGAAGTCTCCATGAGCAGCGAGGGGATGAAGGTGAAGATGGATTCGCTGGAGAGCCTGATCGATGGCGGCATCACCATGGGTCTGCCACCCGGCTGGGCGCCTGGCGAGCCGGTCAAACAGATGGAAGGGTTCACCCTGTTTCAGGATGAGGCGAGCGTGCTGGCCGGTAGTCTGGATCAGTTCATCGACTACGTCTTCCTGTTCGATGACAACGTGGGTGGCCTGCACCCGGGCGCGGCGGTGCAGTATCGCGGCATTCGGGTCGGTACCGTCATCTCCGCCCCCTACCTCATCGAGGACAAGGGCGTGCAGATCTTCAAGAGCCGCCAGATCCCGGTGCTGGCTCGCATCGAGGTACAGCGCCTCTCCCACCGCTATGCCAAGGCGGAGAAGGATCAATGGCGCGCCCTGTTCGGCAAGCAGTTCAAGGAGGGGTTGCGTGCCAGCCTCAAGACCTCGAGCCTGCTGACCGGTGGCAAGATCATCGATCTCAACTTCTATCCGGACGCGCCACGTTTCGAGCAGGCCAAGCTGGCCGGTTATCAGGTCTTCCCCACCGTGCAGGGCGGGCTGGATCAGATCGAGCGCAAGGTGAACCTCATCCTCGACAAGTTTGTCGACATGGACATGGCGACCACCCTGACCAAGGTCAACGGGTCACTCACCACTCTGGATGGCACCCTGAAGAACATCAGTGCAGTCAGCGCCAACCTGAACAAGCTCACTGCCAAGGATTCCACCCAGCAGCTGCCGGCCTCGCTCAACGAGAGCCTCAAGCAGTTGCAGGAGACCTTGCAGGCCTATGATGCCCAGTCGCAGACCAATCAGGACCTGCGCCAGTCGGTGCAGACCCTCAATCAGTTGATGCGCGAACTGCAGCCGCTGGTGCACTCCCTCAATGAGCAGCCCAGCTCGCTGATCTTCGATCGCGCGCATCCATCGGACCCTGAGCCCAAGCGAGGCAAACAATGAAAAAAGAGATCCTGACGCTGGCCCTGCTGGGCCTGCTGGCGGGTTGCAGCAGCCAGCCAAGCCTGCACTACTATTCGCTCGATGCCGACAACCAGCAACCCGTGACGGCACCTGCCCAACCGCAGCACCAGCTGGTGCTGCGCCCGGTGGCGCTGGCCAGCCAGCTCGACCGGATCAGTCTGGTCTATCAGCTGGAAGGGCAAGAGCTGCACTTCACCGAGTACCATCGCTGGGCCGGTGCGCTGGACGATCAGCTCAACCAGCTCACCCTCAATGGCCTCTCCACCCGCCTGCCGGGCTGGGTGGTGCGGCAGGATGGCGCCCGCAAGGGGCCGGTGCTGACCATTCTGGTGGAGCGCTTTCAGGGCCGTCATGACGGCAGCGCCGTGCTGAGCGGCCGCTGGCGCCTGCTGGCGGAAGATGGCACCGTGCTGCGCGATGCCCCCTTCCGTCAGGAGCGGATACTGCCGGCCGATGGCTACAACGCACTGGTGAACGAACTGGGTCAGGGCTGGCAACAGCTGCTCGACCAGATTGCCGCCGAGGTGCGCCAGAGCGCCCGCTAATCGGCCATCAGCCGATTGCAGAGATAAAAAAACGACGCCAGCTGGCGTCGTTTTTTTATGTGCGAGTATCAGGCGATGACTCACGCCTTGGCGGGCAGGCTCAGGCGAGCTACCGCTTCCACATGCATGGAGTGCGGGAACATATCGACCGGCTGCACCTCGTCCAGCACGAAGCCCTGCTTGACCAGCCAGGCAAGATCGCGGGCCAGGGTCTGCGGATTGCAGGAGACATAGACCAGACGACGGGGCGCCATGGCGACCAGGGTCTGCAGTACAGCCTTGTCACAGCCTTTGCGCGGCGGATCCATCACCACCACATCAGCGGTCACGCCCTGGGCGTGCAGTTCAGGCATCAGCTGCTCAGCCTTGCCGACGTGGAATTCGGTGTGCTCGATACCGTTGAGGGCGGCGTTGCGACGGGCATCGCTGATGGCGCTCTCGACCGACTCGATCCCCACTACCTTGGCGGCCTTGCCGGCCAGGAACAGGGAGATGGTGCCGATACCGCAATAGATATCGAACACCGTCTCGTTGCCGGTCAGCTCGCAATACTCCAGTGCCTTGGAGTAGAGCACGTCGGTCTGGCTCGGGTTGTTCTGGAAGAAGGAGAGCGGCGAGATCTCGAATTCGAGTTCGTGGATCTTGTCGCGGATCACCCCGCTGCCCAGCAGCACCCGGTTGTTGTCGCCCAGAATGCGGTTGGTGCGCGCTTCGTTGATGTTCTGCACCAGGGTAGTGACCGGCAGATCCTGCAGGGCCGCCAGCAGCTCGGCTTCAAACGGCAGCTCCTCGCTCAGGGTCACCAGCACCACCATCAGCTCGCCGCTCTTGAAGCCCTTGCGGGTCATCAGGTTGCGCACACAACCGGTGTGGTTCACCTCGTCATAGGCCGCGATGTCGTGCGCGCGCATCCAGTTGCGCACCCGGGCGTTCAGCTCCACGTGCAGCGAGTCCTGCACCGCGCAATCATCGGCGGTGATGAGGTCGTGGGAGTGCTTGCGATAAAAACCGATCTCGGCACCGGCGTCACAGCCGCGAACCGCGTACTGCGCCTTGTTGCGATAGGCGAACGGGCTCTCCATGCCAAGGATATCCTTGACCGGGGTGTCACCCAGCCCGACCTGTTCCAGTGCGCTCTGCACCAAGGCCTGCTTGAGCTTGAGTTGGGCCGGATAGGCCAGCGGGCGCACCTGACAGCCACCACACTCGGTGTTGGGGCAGAAATCGGCAACCCGGTCGGCAGAGGGCTGGAGCAGCTCGGCGACCTTGCCGTGCAGATAGTTCGGCTTGACCTCGGTCAGCTCCACCAGCGCCTGTTCACCGGGCAGCAGACCTTCGACAAACAGGGGGCGATCGAACAGGCGTCCTTTGCCATCTCCTTTGTCGGTCAGTTCCAGGATCTCGATCTGGTGTTGATGTCCCACTAACGGCATGAGCGGCTCCAAAAGTACTAAAAATGGGGGGTGATGGACGCGGAAAAGCCATGCCCATCGAGAAAAGGTGGCAGAGTTTAGCGGAGATCCGGCCAAATTGCAGGCATAAAAAACCTGCTTGTTGCAATGGTCATTGCCCCAGGCTATCTGCCGGGTGTTGCCACCTTTCGGGTTGCGGCAAATTTAGCCCTTGGGCCATAACGCCCAGCCTGTTAAAATTCCGCCCTTGAAATTATCCTGGGCCCCGCGCCCGTTCTAGCTAAGGTCTACCGCGATGCGTACCAGCCAATATCTGCTTTCCACTCTCAAGGAAACCCCCTCCGACGCCGAAGTTGTCAGCCACCAGCTGATGCTGCGCGCCGGGATGATCCGTAAACTGGCCTCCGGCATGTATGCCTGGTTGCCAACCGGTCTGCGGGTACTGAAGAAAATTGAGAACATTGTTCGCGAAGAGATGAACAATGCTGGTGCCGTTGAAGTCTCCATGCCGGTGGTGCAGCCTGCCGAGCTGTGGCAGGAGTCTGGCCGCTGGGATGACTACGGTCCCGAGCTGTGCCGTCTGACCGACCGCCACAACCGTCCCTTCGTGCTGGGCCCGACTCACGAAGAGGTGATCACTGCGCTGGTGCGTTACGAAGTGAACAGCTACAAGCAGCTGCCGCTCAACCTCTACCAGATCCAGACCAAGTTCCGCGACGAAGTACGCCCTCGTTTCGGCGTGATGCGTGGCCGCGAATTCCTGATGAAGGATGCCTACTCCTTCCACATCGACAAAGAGTCTCTGGTCGATACCTACGAGAAGATGCACGCCGCCTACTGCAAGGCGTTCACCCGCATGGGCCTGAACTTCCGTCCGGTGCAGGCCGATACCGGCTCCATCGGTGGTACCGGTTCCCACGAATTCCAGGTGCTGGCCGAGAGCGGTGAAGATCTGATCGCCTTCTCCGATAGCTCCGATTACGCCGCCAACATCGAGATGGCCGAAGCGCTGGCCCCGGCTGGTGAGCGCGCTGCCGCCACCGCAGCCCTGACCAAGGTTGCCACCACGAACGTCCACACCATCGACGAAGTGGCTACCTTCCTGAAGGTGGCGCCGACCGCCATCGCCAAGACCCTGCTGGTACTGGCAGAGGAAGATGAGCACGGCAAGCAGGCCGTCATCGCGCTGGTACTGCGTGGCGACCACGAGCTGAACGAAATCAAGGCTGAGAAACTGGCTGGCGTTGCCAACCCGCTGACCTTCGCCAACGACGAGCAAATCAAAGCTGCCGCCGGTTGCGATGCAGGTTCCATCGGCCCGGTCGGCTTTGCCGGTCGCATCATCGTCGATCGCAGCGCCGCCCATCTGGCGGACTTCGTCTGCGGCGCCAACGAGACCGGCTTCCACCTGACCGGTGCCAACTGGGATCGCGACATCGCTTCTTACGAAGTTGCCGACCTGCGCAACGTGGTAGAAGGCGACCCGAGCCCGTGCGGCCAGGGTAAGCTGCTGCTCAAGCGCGGTATCGAAGTGGGCCACATCTTCCAGCTGGGTACCAAGTACTCCGAAGCGATGAAGGCGAGCGTGCTGAACGAAGCTGGCAAATCCGTCACCATGGAGATGGGTTGCTACGGTATCGGGGTTTCCCGTCTGGTGGCTGCCGCCATCGAGCAAAACAACGACCAGTACGGCATCATCTGGCCGGATGCCATCGCCCCGTTCGAAGTGGCCATTGTGCCGATGAACATGCACAAATCCGAGCGTGTGGCCGAGCAGGCACAACAGTTCTACGCCGAGCTGAAAGCCGCTGGTGTGGACGTGCTGTTCGACGACCGTAAAGAGCGCCCGGGCGTGATGTTCGCCGACATGGAGCTGCTGGGCATCCCGCACGCCATCGTCATCGGCGATCGCGGTCTGGACAACGGCGTGGTGGAGTACAAGTGCCGCCGCACCGGCGAGAAGCAGGAAGTGGCCATCAGCGATATCATCGCCATGCTCAAGGCCAAGCTGGGCCGTTAATTCCGCCCTCTTCCCGATATAAAAAAGCGCGCCATTTGGCGCGCTTTTTGTTTCTGTGTGCTGACGACGACAACCGGATGAAGGGTTGCCTCAGGGATTGCGACCAATAAAGAGGTCGGTCACGTGGCAGCTGCTTCTGGCTTCCAGTGCGTCGAGCATATAGGCCGCCGCATCTTCCGGAGTCATGAAGCCACTCGGGTCCACGTGATCCGAGTTGTCCCAGAATTCGCTGCGGATCCCGCTCGGGTAGAGGTTGACCAGCCGCAGTGGCGAGCCTTTCAGCTCGGCGCGCAAGGATTCGAGAAAGCCGCGCATCCCCCATTTGGAGGCGCAGTAGAGGCTCTCGTTGGCCTTGCCCACCTGCGCGGCGGAGGAGAGCACATTGGCCAGCACTCCGCCCTTGTCGCCGATAAGCCGCACCGTCTGCTGGGCCACCAGAATGGTGGAGATAAGGTTGCTCTCCACCACCCGGCGGATCTGCTCGGCAGTGTAGACACCGACCGGGCCAAACTCACCCACCCCGGCGCAGTGGATCACCATGTCGGGCAGCCCGCCCCACTCCACCGCAGCGGCGAAGGCGACATCGACCTCTTCATGGTGCGCCAGATCGGCCGCGATGCCGATCACCGCGCTGCCGAGCAGTTGCTCCTGCTCCTGCAGTCGCTGATAACGGCGCCCCATCATGGAGACCTGGTGGCCCCGCTCAACCAGTCCGATGGTCAGCGCCCGACCCAGACCAGAACCGGCACCTGTCACTATGATGTGGCCCATTATCGCTCCTCTTCGTCAGTTGACGGTCAGATTAGAAGGTGAATTCGCCGCCCATGAACCAGCCATCGATACGCTGGTCAACGTTGTCGAAGTCGACCTTGGCTTCACGCCAGCCGGCACGCAGCTTGATCGGCATGGAGGAGAACTTGTAGGAACCGCCCAGACGGTAGTCATAGTTGTCCGCATCGTGAGTGCGCAGATCACCGAAGAAGGCGATGCCGGTGCCCGGGATCTTCACTTCGCTGCCGGCATAAGCCATCAGGGTATCTTCGTTATAGCCCTTGCGACCGACATAGACCTGCTCGCCATCGTAGTGACGACCGGTCATACCCAGATCGATCTTGAACAGATCGTTGTTGAACAGACGGTAGTAGAGGCTCAGATCGTAGGCGGTCAGGTCGTTCTTGAAGTTGCCGCCGGAGGTGCTGAAATCGGAGACTTCAAACTTGGCGTTCGGCAGGAGGATGATGCCGTGCTCCAGTTGCAGATAGCCGTTCCAGTTGTAGCTGTCGTCATAGCTGCCATCGGCACTGGTGCCATAAGCCTGACCACTGCCCTTGGCTGCCCATACGTCGGCACCGGCGGCAAAACGCCAGTCGTCAGCGGCCATGGCACTCTGGCTGCACAGAGCCAGCACAAAACCGGCAATCAGCGTCTTTTTCATTACGTCACTTCCTCTTGCATACATGGAAAAGAGCACTATTTTACTCGGTGCAGCCAAAATACCCAGCGTCAATCCTGAACAAACGACGACAAATGTCAGTGCTTCATATGCTTCATCTCTGCCATCGGCTCAATCGGCTTCACCGGCAGTGACAGCTCCAGCTTCTGACCATCGTCCATGGTGAGGGTGAGCGGGAAAGGAGTCTGCTCGGAGAGCGTACCCACCTCGAACAGCATGATGTGCAGGCTGCCCGGTTTCAGCACCGCCTCGCCCTTGGCCGGGATCTCGATATTCTCGACCTGACGCATCTTCATCACACCATTTTCGTGCAGATGAGTGTGCAGCTCGGCACGCCCGGCCGCAGCAGAAGCCGCTGCCACCAGCTTGACCGGCTGGTCGGCGTCATTCTTGAGCACCATAAAGGCGGCAGTGTTGGGGGAGCCCGGCGGCAGCAGCCGCACATAGCCGTCGACAGCCTCGACCTTGGCCAGTGCAGGCGCCGTCATACCCAGAACCAGCAGAGAATAAAACGCACGTTTAAACATGGTTGAAATCCTTTTATGATGTTGTTAAACGGCGCCAAGGTTACCCCAGCAGCAACCTTTTTTGCACCTTTCAATAACAAGGATTTAGACATGGCCCCCATTCTCATTGCCGAGCAGCAGGATGGCTTGCTCACCCTGACCCTCAACCGCCCCGACAAGCGCAACGCCCTCAATACCGAGATCTATAAGCAACTGGTGGCAGCGCTGCGAGAGGCGGCAGCCGATGAGGAGGTGCATGTCCTGTTGTTGCAGGGGCAGCAGGATTGCTTTACCGCGGGCAATGATCTGGCCGACTTTATGGGCAAGAGCTCGCTGGAGCCCGACGACCCCATCCTGCAGTTCCTCCACACCCTTGCCGACTTCCCCAAACCCGTGATCGCCGCTGTTGCAGGTCCTGCAGTAGGGATTGGCACCACCATTCTGCTGCACTGCGATCTGGTCTATCTGGCGGATAACGCCCGCTTGCAGCTTCCCTTTGTCGAGTTGGGACTGGTGCCGGAGTTCGCCTCCAGCCTGCTGCTGCCGCGTCTGGTGGGGCACCTCAAGGCGGCCGAGCTGTTGCTGCTGGCCGAGGCGATGGATGCCGAGGAGGCGCAGCGACTCGGGCTCGCCAACAAGGTGGTGGCGGCCGATGGAGTACTCTCCTTTGCCCGCGAGCAGGGACTGAAGCTGGCGGCCAAACCGCCCAGAGCGCTGCAAAAGAGCAAAACACTGCTGAAACAGGAGCTCAAACAAGCAGTGCACTTTGTCATCGATTTGGAGGCGCGCGCCTTCGCCCAGGCACTGCAAGGGGAAGAGGCGCAACAGCGCATCGCCCAGAAACTCAAACGGCGGGGCTGAGCTGCCGCTCAACGCCTGTCAGTTGAGACGAAAACGGCCGATCAGCTCGCAACCCTGCACCTTGTCCTGCAGCTGGATCAGCCGGGCAATTTCCGGATTGGGGTGGCGCTTGAGAAAGGCGAGCAGGGCACCACGACAGCAACCCAACTCGCTGATCAGTGCCTCGCACTCCCGATTGGGGCACTGCGGCACCAGCGCAGTCACCAGCTCGGAGGCAAGTTTCAGGTAGCGCAGCTCGTAAGTCGGCTCATCCATCGCCCGCCAGAAGTCGGCCAACCGGTGACAGGTGGCGACTCGCATGGTGGCCAGCTCGGTCAACTCCACCTGGGTCATCTCGTAAACATCCCCCAGCGCCTGCTGATAAAAGCAGATCGCCGCCCCTAGCGAACCGGCCTGCCAGGCACGCTCCGCCTCCAGCATGTATCGTTGCCAACTTTGCGGTGTCATCTCGCTCTCCCGAATCCGTCATGGTGGGAGTGTTATCATGGCTAATTGAGAATAAATATCAACCAGAGGGTTAGTGCAGGATCTCTGCGCAACCTTGGCAAACCCGGCGCCCGACCTTATGATCGCGCCCTTCCCTCTTAGTTCTTTGGAGCACACCACAATGCGACCACGCCTCCCGCAGATGCTGGGCTGCTCCCTGCTCTGCGTGCCCCGCATGCTGGTCTGGATCTATTAGCTGCGCTCAAGCGAACGCAACCCATCCGATCCATTCAGCAAAGGAGTACCAATATGAACCCCTGCCAACACTGGTCGCAGGTCGAATACCTGCACCTGACGGTGACCAACCCCAATATCTGCCTCAAAGGGCAGCACAGCTACTACTCGGGTGCCTGGGATGGCCCCTTCGAAGAGGTGGCGGTGCGCTACCTCCATGGCGATCCCTTCAGCCGCAGCCCGGAAACCGGCTGGGAGCCGCTCTGGCATATCGACCGGCTCCATATCGGCGACTATGTGCAAATTGCCGCTGGGGTAAAGATCATCATGGGCGGCAACCACACCCACAACACGGCCTTCATCAGCACCTATCCGTTCGCCGATCTGGCGGCGCTCAAGCGCAGCTATCGCCCCGCTGGCGATACCCGCATCGACAACGATGTCTGGATCGGCATGGAGGCGATGATCATGCCCGGCGTCACCATCGGCGACGGCGCCATCATCGCCGCCCGTTCGCTGGTCAATCAGGATGTACCACCCTATTCCATGGTGGCGGGCACCCCGGCCAGGGTGGTGCGAATGCGCTTTGGCGAGGAGGAAATTGCCCGGCTACAGGCCCTCGCTTGGTGGGATTGGCGGGATCAACAGGTCAACGATCTGCTAGCGCTGATCCAGCAAGGTGACGTCGCCCTGCTTGAACAGGCGGCTGCCCACTGGGCGGTGCGCCATGAGTGACCACCGCTAACCAGTAGCTGACAGCATAAGGGCGACCCTGGGGTCGCCCTCTTTTATCTCCGGCATGCTCTGGATGCCGTCATCGCACATCCACTCACTGCGCGCTTTTGGACTGGTTGAGGCTGCACTGCTTGCCGGGATAACCGGGCAAGTCACTGGCATCGCTGCCGCAGGCGAGCCGTTTGGCCTGTTGCAGGCGAGCGGTCAGATTGGAGTTATCGACAGGCATCCACTGCATCTGCTTGCCGAGCCAGCTGGCCCAGGCAAACTCGACGAAATAGACCTGTTTGTCCTTGCGAAAGTAGCCCGCATCCTGCAGCAGTCCGGCCAGGGTGCGATAGGGGTAATCAGGCAGCTTGTCGATACTGGTCGGCAACTGCTCCGGGGTCAGCGGCTGCCCCTTCTCATCCTTGAGCCAGGCCCAGTGGTTGTTCTGCATCTGGCTCCAGAAGTTGGCTTTGTCCTGCAGACGGCCAATCACCTTGACCCGCGCATCCTTGACGCCCTGCTGCCACAACGCCTTGGTGAGATGGTGTCTGTCCACCAGCCAGTAGCTGCCATCCGGTGCAATCACCACGGGGATCTCTTTCTTTTTCATCAACTTGTCGAGCTGCTTTGCGCTCATGCCCGCCAATGTGGCCTGGGTCTCATCAACCTGGATCTGGCCGACGCCCCCCTGAGTCGGGTGCAAGGCATCGATGCCGATCTCGCACCAGTTGCCCACCGCCGTGTCGCTCTGGCACGGGGCCAACGCCCAGGCGCCCTGGCTCAACACACAGGCCAGCAATAACCATGCTTTCATCGTTTGACACTCCTCACCACATTGAACTGCACAGACGCCGGGAACGCTCTTCTACCCCGATTGGGAGTGAGAGTCGAATGCTGGCGGTCAGACCAGCAAACGGGATATCATGATTTCCCATCTGTCGGCGATATTTTCTCGCCGAGTTTTCTCCCCGCTTCACACTATTTGAAGGATCCGACCCATGAAAGGATGGACCCCCTTGCTGGCCCTGCTGGGCTGTGCTGCTGTCCAGGCTGCCGATATTCCCGCCGGAACACAACTCGCCGCCGAGCAGATTGTCGTTCGCCACCTCAAGGATGAACCTGCCAGCCTGAGCCCGCTCAAGCTGGTCGGCCTGCCGGAGTTGCAGGTACTGCGGGATCTGTTCGAGGGGCTGCTGACCCAGGGGCCGGATGGCAAACCGGTTGCCGGGGTGGCGGCCAGCTGGGAGAACAAGGGCAACCAGTTCTTTACCTTCCATCTGCGCCCGGATGCGCGCTGGTCCAACGGCGATCCGGTCAAGGCCGGCGACTTCGTCTACGGCTGGCGCAAGCTGGTCGACCCGAAAGAGGCGGCCACCTTCGCTTGGTTTGCCCAACTGGCCCGTTTCGACAAGGTGGACGAGATAGTCGCTGGCAAATTGCCTGCCAGCGAGCTGGGGGTCAAGGCCCTCGATGACCACACCCTGCAGGTGACCCTCTCCCAGCCGGTGCCCTACTTCCTGAACCTGCTGAGCCACCCCAGCCTGTCGCCGCTCCATCAGGCCAGCATCGAACAGTACGGCAACCTGTGGACTCAGCCCGGCAAACTGGTGGGTAACGGTGCCTTTGTGCTGAACAACCGGGTGGTCAACGAAAAGCTGGAGCTGACCCCCAACCCTTATTACTGGAATCGGGCCCATACCGTATTGACCAAGGTGATCTTCATGCCGATCAATCAGGAAAGCGCGGCCACCAACCGCTACCTGGCTGGCGATCTGCATATCACCGAATCCTTCCCCAAGGAGCAGTACGACAAGCTGAAGCAGCAGATCCCGAATGAGGTCTACACCCCGGATCAGCTCGGCACCTACTACTACGCCTTCAATACCAAGCAGGCGCCGCTCGACGATGTGCGGGTGCGCAAGGCGCTCTCCTACACCATCGATCGCGCCCTGATCGCCGACAAGGTGCTCGGCACTGGCGAGAAACCGGCTTATCACTTCACTCCGGATGTGACCGCCAGCTTTACCCCAACCGCCAACCTGCTCTCCACCAGCAGCCAGCCGGAGCTGGACAGCAAGGCCAAGGCCCTGCTCAAGGAAGCCGGTTACGGCCCGGACAAGCCGCTCAAGCTGACCCTGCTCTACAACACCGCGGAAATTCACAAGAAGATGGCACTGGCGATTGCCAGCATGTGGAAGCAGAAGCTGGGCGCCGAGGTCGAGCTGACCAATCAGGAGTGGAAAACCTATCTCGACAGCCGCCAGAGCGGTCAGTTCGAGGTGATCCGCTCATCCTGGGTCGCCGATTACAACGACCCTTCAGCGTTCCTCGGCCTGTGGGGCTCCCGTCACAGCGGCAATATGGCAGGCTTTGCCAATGCCCGTTATGACCAGCTGCTGGCAGAGGCTGCCAGCACTCAGGATGCCGCCAGCCGCAGCAAGCTGTTTGGCGAGGCGGAGGCGATCCTGCTGGATCAAGCCCCCATCGCCCCCATCTACCAGTACACCAATGCCCGCCTCATCAAGCCATGGCTCAAGGGCTACCCCATCAACAACCCGGAAGATGTGGCCTACAGCCGCCAACTCTACCTCGTCAAACACTGAGACCGGCCACAACGATGCGAGGCCCTGCGGGGCCTCGCTATTGATACTGTTCACATCCCGATTTCCAGCCTAAAATGCCGCCCCTTCTGTTCAATTAATCTTCAATACCCAGTCAGACATGCGTTATTTGATACTGCTCTCGTTGTTGTGGACCCTGCCTGCGCAGGCCAGTAGCGAATCCCAATGCCAGCAAGAGTTTGTCGGCTGGATGCTGCATCAGCAGCAACAGTTCAGCGATCGCAAGTCTGACAAGATGGAGCGGCGCCGGGCCGAACGGGCCATCGATCTTGCCCGGCAGGAGTACGACAAGCAGGCCAGCTTCTGCAAGACCATGCAGCTTGTTCGTGAATACAAAGATGGCGATCCACGTTTTACTCCGCGCCCCGGAGAGATACACGACTACAGTACGGCTTCTGACAACACATCAGGGTGACCCTGACCAGAAAAACCAAAAGCGCGTCGATTGACGCGCTTTTTGTGGTTCTTGCCCTGACAAAGCGGCTTATTCGGCCGTCTCGCTGCTGGCAAACTCCGGCACCTTGGCCATGGCATCCAGCACCACCTGAATACCGGCGCCCGGTTTGCAGGCGTTCTCGCTCAGGTGACGGCGCCAGGCGCGAGCCCCCTGCATGTTCTGGAACAGCCCCAGCATGTGGCGGGTCATATGGGAGAGGTAGTTGCCCTTGGCCAGCTCCTGCTCGATATAGGGCAGCATCATCCGCACCACCTCGTGGCGGCTCGGCACGGCGTTGTTCTGACCAAACACCAGATTGTCCACCTGCGCCAGAATGTAGGGGTTCTGATAGGCTTCACGCCCCATCATGACGCCATCGACGTGTTGCAGATGCGCGAGGGTCTGCTCCATGGAGGTGACGCCGCCGTTGAGGGCGATGGTGAGATCCGGGTAATCCTGCTTGACCCGATAGACGCGGGGATAATCGAGGGGCGGGATCTCGCGGTTCTCCTTGGGGCTCAGGCCACTCAGCCACGCCTTGCGGGCATGGACGATAAAGGTGTCGCAACCGGCATCGCGCACCTGTTCGATAAAGGTCTGCAGAAATTCGTAGGAGTCCTGATCGTCGATGCCGATACGGGTCTTCACCGTCACCGGAATATCGACCACATCGCGCATCGCCTTGACGCAGTCCGCCACCAGCGCTGGTTCGCCCATCAGGCAGGCGCCAAAGCGACCGTTTTGCACCCGATCGGAGGGGCAGCCGACGTTGATGTTCACCTCGTCATAGCCGCGCTCCTCGGCCAGCTTGGCACAGCGCGCCAGATCGGCCGGATTGCTGCCCCCCAGCTGCAGGGAGATGGGATGCTCCTGCTCGCTGTAACCCAGATAATCCCCCTTGCCGTGGATGATGGCACCGGTGGTCACCATTTCGGTATAGAGCAAGGTCTGGCGACTCATCAGTCGATGAAAGTAACGGCAATGCCGATCAGTCCAGTCCAGCATGGGGGCGATGGAAAAACGCTGCGCCTGCATAAAAATCATCCGGGTTGGCTAAAGAAAGGGGCGGATTTTATCACAACGTGAAGCAGCCCCAGAAAATGAATTTTGTCGCCGCGCCATGCGAGGCCCTGTGATAGTATCCGGCTAATAGAAAGGGTATCTGCGCGATCATGAATCAAGACCAACTTTTACAACGAGCCGAGCGACTCTGTATACAGCGAGGGATCCGCTTCACCCCGACCCGACGTCAGGTATTTCGCCTGCTGGCGGCACACGGCAACGCCATCAGCGCCTATGATTTGTTGGCCCAGCTGCAACAAACCGAAGCCAATGCCAAGCCGCCAACCGTCTATCGGGCACTCGATTTTTTGCTCGAACAGGGCTTTGCTCACAAAGTGGAATCGCTCAACGCGTTTATCTTCTGCTGCCACTTCGATCACGCTCACCCGATGCAGCTGCTGATCTGCGACGAGTGCGGGGATGTGGTCGAACTTCACGATAGTGCAATAGATAGCGCGTTTTCCGAGCAGGCCCACTTGCATGGCTTTACGATTACCAATAAGACAATAGAGGCACATGGCCAATGTGCTCGCTGTACGCCCACTGTAGGAAGTCATCATGAAGGCTGATTTTGTAAATCCGTTCCTGCTATCTCTGCTCAATGTGCTCTCGACCATGGCACAGCTGGAACTAAAACCGGGCAAACCGAAACGCAAGATGGATGAGCTGGCGCGCGGCGACGTCTCCGGTCTGATCGGCATGGTCGGCCCGCAGACCCGCGGCTCCCTCTCCATCAGCTTCGAGAAGGGGCTGGCGCTGGAGATCATGCGTCGCATGCTGGGGGAAGCTCCCGCCTCCATCAATGAAGAGGTGACCGACATGGTCGGTGAAATCACCAACATGGTGACCGGCGGTGCCAAACGGATGCTGGGCGAGAAGGGCTACGAGTTTGACATGGCGACCCCCATCATCGTCTCCGGCCCCAACCACACCATCACCCACAGGGCCGATGGCACCAAGATAATGATGCCATTCGAATCCGATTTCGGTCGCGCCACTATCGAAATTTGCTTCGAGTAATCCTATGTGGAAAGCATTGAAATGGATTTTCATCTGCTGGGCACTACTGTTGATCCTGTCGGACATTCAGATCAGCACCTCCCTCTACAAGTACGAAGATAACCGGGTTCTCATCAACTTCCCGCGCTGGGAAACCAAACAGCCCTGGGGCACCTTCGAGTGGCATGCCGGACGGGTAGAAACCCACTGGTATGGTCTGGATGGCAAACCCAAGCCGGCAGGCCCGCAAATCTGATCCGGTAACGGATCCGGCAGAAACAGAAGAGGCCAGCAGATGCTGGCCTCTTTGCTATCTCGTTGATCCTGAATCAAGCCGCTTCGGCAGCCAGCTTTCCGTTTGGTCGCATCAAGATGCCAACGATGCAGGCCAGCAGAGTTGGCAGCAGCCAGGCAAGTCCCTTGTCGAACAGCGGCAGGAAGGCAAAGCCGTCCATAGCCATACCAGCAGCGCCCAGTCCGTCCAGACAGCCAAACAGGAAGGCGACCAGCAGCACGCCACGAAACGCCAGCCGTGGCTGGGCAAACCACCCTTTGAGGAAGGTCACCAGCACCAGTGCAATGGCAACCGGGTAGATGGCTACCAGCACCGGGATGGAGAGACTGATAAGCTCACTCAGCCCCACATTGGCCACCAGCGCGCAGAGTGCCCCCAGCAGCATCACCCACTTGTGGTAAGCCCAGCCAGTCAAACCTTGGAAATAATCGGCTCCGGCACAGAGTAGGCCTACTGCACTGGTAAAACAGGCCAGAGTGATGATGGCCGCCAAAATAAGCTGCCCAGGCTGACCAAACAGGCTCAGGACGTAGGCATTGACGATGGCACCGCCGTTGCTGATGTCGCTCGCTACTCCGCCGGCACTGTTGCCAAGCTGGAAAAGAGAGAGATAGACCGCCGACAACCCGACCGCCGAGATCAGGCCCGCAATGGTGAGGTATTTGAACTGGCTGCGATAGTCCTCGATCCCCTTCTGGCGCAGCAACCCGATGATCAGTGCGCCAAACATCAGGGATGCCAGGGTATCCATGGTGTTATACCCCTCCAGCATCCCCTTGGTGAGCGGAGCGCTGATGTAGTCACCGCTGGCATCGGGCATGGTACCCTGTGGCGCGATAAAGACCCCGACCGCCAGAATGAGCAGCATCGCCATCAGGGCGGGAGTCAGGTACTTGCCAACCGCATCGAGCAGTTTGCCCCGATCGAGCGCCACCATGATCACCAGCGCAAAGAAACTCAGGGTGTAGATCAGCAGCCCCTCATGACCGGCATCGCCGAGCCAGGGCTTGAGCCCCATCTCGTAGGCGACCAGACCGGTGCGGGGAATGGCAAAGGCGGGCCCCATGATGATATAGATGGCGATGGCCAGCGCCGTCGCCGCCCCGGCGGGCAGATAGCGGGTCATTCCGGTCCAGCCACTCGCGCGGCCCCCCGAACTCCCCTTGGCAACCGCAATCAGGGTGATTAACGGCAGCCCCACCGCCGTCAGTAGAAAACCGCACATGGCGGCCAGCAGATGCTCACCAGCCATAAAACCCGCAAGCGGCGGAAAAATGATATTGCCAGCCCCCAGATAGAAGGCAAACGTCATAAACCCCAGTCCGAATACGTCGGACAACTTCAATGATTTCGTCAAACCCAACCTCATCTGCCTTATCAGCTTGTTATTGATTGCACCCACTGCCTGGCAGATAACCGGTAACAATGTCTCTTGCTTCTCTCTCGTACGGATACCGGACAAGAATTGCGCATTCAGCATAAAGAAAAGGAATCAAATCTCAATCTCAAATTAATATATTGAAACAATTTGAACAAACAGAATTAATCACCAAAAAATTTGCTCCTCTCAAAATGATGCAAAGAGGCGAGAACAGGCAGCAAAAGCGCGGAACAGGCAAGCGTCACCGGCAGTGACCATCACAACCCGGCAAAACACAATGCAGAGTGACGGAAAGCAAAAGAGCCTGCACGGGGCAGGCTCTTGGCAATATCACATCGGGCGTGATCAGGCAGCTTCGGCAGCCATCTGTGTCGGACGCACCATCACGCCAACTACGCAGGCCAGCAGGGTCGGCATCAGCCAGGCGAGGCCCTTGTCGAACAGCGGCAGGAAGGCAAACGCATCCATCTTCATGCCGGCAGCACCCAGACCATCCAGGCACCCGAACAGGAAGGCAACCATCAACACGCCACGGAACACCAGACGGGGACGGCCGAAGTAACCCTTCAGGAAGGTGACCAGCACCAGCGCCACGGCAACCGGATAGATGGCAACCAGCACCGGAATGGAGAGGCTGATCAGCTGGCTCAGGCCCACGTTGGCCACCACGGCACAGATAACGCCCAGCAACACCACCAGCTTCTTGTAAGCCATGCCGGTCAGATTGTGGAAGAAATCGGAACAGGCGGAGATCAGACCGACTGCAGTGGTAAAACACGCCAGAGTGATGATGGCCGCCAGAATGAACTGACCCGGCTGACCAAACAGGCTCAGTACGTAGGCGTTGACGATGGCGCCACCATTGCTGACATCCGTCGCCACACCGGCTGCCGTGTTACCCAGCTGGAACAGGGAGACGTACACCACGCTCAGACCAACGGCAGAGATGAGGCCGGCAATGGCCAGATACTTGAACTGGCTCTTGTAATCGTTGATGCCTTTCTGGCGCAGCAGATCGACGATCAGGGCGCCAAACATCAGGGACGCCAGGGTGTCCATGGTGTTGTAACCTTCCAGGATCCCTTTCACGAAGGGGCTGTTCTGATAGTCACCGGACGCGTCAGGCATGGCGCCTTGCGGCGCTACGAATACCCCGACCGCCAGAGTCAGCAGCAGCAGCATCAGTACCGGAGTCAGGTATTTGCCGATGGCGTCCATCAGCTTGCCCTGGTTCATGGAGACCAGAATGGCCACACCAAAGAAGATCACGGTATAGGCCGCCAGACCCGCTTGCCCCATATCACCGATGAACGGCTTGAGGCCCATTTCGTAGGCAACCAGACCGGTACGGGGCGCGGCAAAGGCCGGGCCTATGATGATATAGATGGCAACGGCCAGCGCAGTCGCAACACCGGCAGGCAGCAGTTTGGTCATGCCAGCCCAACCGTTACCGGCTTTCGCCACGGCCAGAATGGTTACCAGAGGCAGGCCCACGGCAGTGACCAGGAAGCCAAACATCGCCAGGGAGAGGTGCTCACCAGCCATGTAACCGGCCAACGGCGGGAAAATGATGTTACCGGCGCCCAAGTAGAAGGCGAAGGTCATAAACCCTAATCCGAGTACATCGGACAATGTGAGTGATTTCGTCAAGTTCAACCTCGTCTGTCTTGTAAATTATTGCTTGTTATAGTTTTTATCGGTCGCTGACCGGGTGTGTTCAGGGGGTATAAAAAAAGAGCCCCGCATGTTTTTTCATCGCAACCAGTGGTTTTAGCTGGTCTGGAGCGGGCGCTCGATCTGGAACCAGCATAATGGCGTGAAAAAATAGTTCAAGACGAAATTTACATCTTCAAATAGAAGGGGTTGGTCAGTTGGATATATCTGTCGGAATAGGCCCCATCAGCAGAATGGATCACAATTTCACCCCTCTCACACCTGTTTAATCCTCTGCCAAGTAGCAATAAAACACGATTTGCCTCTTTACCCTCTCTGGTGATAACAGCTGTATAACAAATGCCATGCAGATCATAATTCGCCGAAATGCATAAAATTTCATCGGCCATCGCCGTCGGCAGCACCAGCGCCACCTGCCCGTTCGGGCTCAACAAACGATTGCAGGCCGCCAGTAATGCGGGGCTGTCGAGGGCGCCGGTATGGCGGGCCAACGCCCGCGCCGGATCGCTAAATGACTGGCCTGCCACGAAATAGGGAGGGTTGGAGACGACAAGATCGTAAGGGGCGGCCTGATAATCCTGAATGGCACTCTCTATGATGGTCACCCGATCTGCCCAAGGAGAGGACGCCGCATTCTCCCGCGCCTGGCTGGCCGCATTAATATCCAGCTCGACCGCATCAAGACGGCAGTCAGATCTGCTGCGCTGGGCCAGCATCAGGGCGATCAGGCCGCTGCCGGTGCCGATATCGAGCACTCGACGCGCCTGTTCGACCGGCGCCCAGGCACCGAGCAAAATGCCATCGGTACCCACCTTCATGGCGCAGCGATCGTGATTGATATGGAACTGTTTGAAGGTAAATCCGCGACTACGTCCCATCTGGCCCCCGTCATCTGCAAAAATGGTGGGCGATTATAGCGGCTAAGACACACTCACCAATAGGAGCCGACGAGATAATCGCCTATAATCTGCCGTTTCCTTAATGACCGAGTATTGCCATGAGCCAGTCCTTTGATGATTTCGACCTGCACCCAGCCCTCAACCGGGCCTTGGCCGAGATGGGATTCACCCGCCCCACCACCATCCAGCAGATGGTGCTGGAGCCAGCCCTGGACGGCCGCGATATTCTGGCATCCGCTCCGACCGGTACCGGCAAGACAGCCTCCTTCCTGCTGCCGGCACTCCAGCACCTGCTGGACTTCCCGCGCCGCAAGCCGGGCCCCTGCCGCATGCTGATCCTGACCCCGACCCGCGAGCTGGCGCTGCAGGTGACCGCCCACGCCAAGGCGCTGGCGGCCCATACCAACCTCAGCATCGAAACCATCATCGGCGGCGTCAGCCATGAAGAGCAGCTGCCTGCCCTGACCAAGACCACCGACATAGTGGTGGCCACCCCGGGCCGTCTGCTCGAGTACATCGAGAAAGAGGAGTTCGAGAGCCACGACATCGAAGTGCTGGTGCTGGATGAAGCGGACCGCATGCTGGACATGGGCTTTATCAAGGATGTGAACCGCATCGTGGCCGAAGCGCGCTACCGCAAGCACACCATGCTCTTCTCCGCCACCCTGGAAGGGGCCGGCCTTGAGAAGTTCGCCAACGAGATCCTCAAGGATCCGGTGGAGCTGCACGCCGAGCCGCCCCGCAGCGAACGTCGCCCCATCACCCAGTGGATCCATCTGGCCGATGACGCCACCCACAAGCTGGCGCTGCTGACCCATATCCTGAAAGATCCGGAAACCCAGAAAGCCATCATCTTCGTCAAGACTCGCGAGCGTCTGGCGGAGCTCTCCGGCCAGCTGCAGGCTGCAGGTATCTCCTGCGCCTGGATCCGTGGCGAGATGGAGCAGAGCAAGCGTATCGAGTCGATCCGCAAGTTCCACGAAGGGGAAGTGCCCTTCCTGATCGCCACCGACGTCGCCGCCCGTGGCATCGACCTGCCGAACGTCAGCCATGTCATCAACTACGACATGCCCTACGGCGCCGACGTTTACGTTCACCGTATCGGCCGTACCGGCCGCGCCGGCAATCGTGGCTGCGCCATCAGCCTGGTGGAGGCCCACGACATGGCGATGGTCGCCAAGATCGAGCGCTACACCGAAGAGCGCCTCAAGCGCCGGGTGATCGACGAGCTGCGCCCGAAACATAAAGAGGCGCGGGTACCGGTGAAGAAGAAAAAGCCGGTCGACAAGAAGAAGTCCGCCAAGAAGAAAAAGAAGAAGTGATCGCCTGGCGATAAAGAGAAGGGCCATCCCGCGGGATAGCCCTTCTGCATTCTGCATCACTCTGACGAGTGGTTATGCCGCCACTCTGCGCATTCCCATATGGGGGATATCATCTTCGAGATAGCCTTCCCCTTCCGCCACAAAACCGTGCTGGCCATAGAAGCCCTGCAGATGGGCCTGCGCCCCCAGCCAGATGCTGTGGGTCGGCCAGCGTGCCTCACACGCCTTGACCGCCTCGCCGATCAGCTGGTGACCGAGACCACCGCCGCGCGCCTTGGGTGAAGTTACCACCCGACCGATGGCGGCGCCGCTCTCATCGCCGATACCGGGCGCCATGATCCGTGCATAGGCGGCCAGCAGATCGCCCTGATAGCCGAGCAGGTGCCAGACCCCTTCGCGGCGATCGAGCCCGTCCAGATCCTGAAAGGGGCAGGTCTGCTCCACCACGAACACCTCGGCCCGCAGCGCCAACAACTCATACAACTCGTCTGTGGTCAGTTCAGACCAGGGTTTCAGGATCCAGTTCATCGGCAACTCCTTATCAGTTCAGCCTGCCAGCATAATCGTGGCGCCAGCGCCCTGCATTAACCTTTGTTAAGTTCTTTCAGCCGTTTGCGAATGCGGCTCAGGCTGATGGGGGTAATGCCGAGATAGGCGGCGATCTGGTGGTCGGGCACTCTGGCATCGAGCGCGGGAAAACTGTCGAGAAAGTGCTGATAGCGCGCCTGCGGGCTGCCGGTGAGCAGCAACAGCTCCTTCTCCTCCTTGATGCGCAACTGCACCTCCAGCAAGTGCTGATACCAGCGCGGCCAGCCGGGCAGCTGGCGCAGGTCGGCCAGACTGAACAGCTGCAGACGGCAAGACTCCAGCGCCTCCACGCTGTAGCGGGCTGGCTCGCCACTAAGCAGGTGGTGGAAGTCGAGAAACTCGTCCCCCTCCCAGTAGAACTCCTTGATGTACTCGCGGCCATCCTCCAGCACCAGCTTGGCCCGCAGCAGCCCCTGCTCCACCCTGACCAGCAGATCCGGGCTGTCGCCGGCGTGCCAGAGGCAGCTTTTCGGGCGGAGGGTCAGCGGGCGGGCAAAAGAGAGGAGGCGCGCGGCCTCCTCTCTATCTGCGACCTGCGCCCAATCGAAGGGGGGTCTGTCAGTCAGCATGATTAACAGCGACGCTGACGCACGGCTTCAAACAGGCAAACGCCGGTTGCCACCGAGACGTTGAGGCTGGATACCGCCCCCGCCATCGGGATGCTCACCAGCTCGTCGCAATGTTCTCGGGTCAGACGACGCATGCCTTTACCTTCAGCACCCATCACCAGCGCCATCGGGCCGGTCAGTTTGGCCTGATAGAGGTCGTGATCTGCCTCGCCAGCGGTGCCGACGATCCAGACACCGCGCTCCTGCAGCTCGCGCAGGGTACGGGCCAGGTTGGTGACCTGAATCAGCGGCACCACTTCGGCCGCGCCACAGGCGACCTTGCGCACAATCGGGGTGAGACCCGTGGCCTTGTCGCGCGGCACGATCACCGCATGAGCCCCGGCGGCATCGGCGCTGCGCAGGCAGGCGCCGAGGTTGTGCGGATCGGTCACGCCATCCAGCACCAGCAGGAAGGGCTGGCTCTGTTGTGCCGCCAACTCGTCCAGCAGGCTGGCCAGATCGTGCTCGGCCAGCTTCGGCGCCTCTTTCACCCGGGCCATGATGCCCTGGTGATTGTTGCCTTCCGCTTTGTCATCAAGGGTCTTGCGGTTCACGCTCTGCACGCGCAAGCCGAGGGACTCCAGCTCAGCCAGCAGGGGTTGCAGCCGGTCGTCATCCCGCCCCTTGAGGGCCCACACTTCGATAAAGCGCTCGGGAGTGCGCTCCAGCAGCGCGGATACAGCGTGAATGCCGTAGATCAGTTCAGTACTCATTTAGTGCTCTTGGCCTTATCGTGAGCTTTTTTGCCCGGTCGTCTGTTGCTGGGTTTGGCACGGCCACCCTTGGCGGGTTTACCGTGGTCCTTGCCCCCTTTCTCCTTGCGCTTTTCGTGGCGCTCGGCACTCTTGGCCTTCTCTTTCTTGATCTCGGCCATCTTGCGAACAGCCTGCTTGGCGTTCTTGCCGGTGATCTTGAGGGGCTCTTCCACCATCACGAAGTCGATCTTGCGATCGTCCAGATTGACGCCCATCACCTTGACCCGCACCTTGTCGCCCAGACGGTAGCGGCGGCGGAAGTTCTCGCCGATCAGCTGCTGGTGCAGCGGGTCGAACTGGTAGTAGTCGTTGGTGAGGGTGCTGACGTGCACCAGACCGTCGATGTGGATCTCGGCCAGACGCACGAAGAAGCCAAAGCCGGTAACGCTGGCGATGACGCCGTCGAACTCGTCACCCACGTGATCCAGCATGTACTCGCACTTGAGCCAGTCGGCCACATCGCGAGTGGCATCGTCGGCACGGCGCTCGGTCATGGAGCAGTGCTCGCCCATCGGATCCACTTCTTCCAGCTGGTAGTGGTAACCACCGCTCGGAGTCCACTTGTGGCGCAGGTTGGCCTGCTGCTCCTTGGCAGTCTGATACTTGATCGCGCGGTGCAGGATGAGGTCGGGGTAACGACGGATCGGCGAGGTGAAGTGGGCGTAGGACTTCAGAGCCAGACCGAAGTGACCGATGTTGTCGGCCTGATAGATGGCCTGGCGCATGGAGCGCAGCAGCATGGTGGAGAGCAGCTCCGCATCGGGGCGCCCTTCAAACTTGGCAGCCAGCTCGGCGAAATCCTTCGGCTCGGGCTCGAGACCGCCCTTGAGCTCCAGACCCAGTTCGGCCAGGAAGTCGCGGAAACCGGTCAGACGCTCTTCGCCCGGACGGTCGTGTACCCGGAACAGGGCGGCAGCTTCGTTCTTCTCGATGTAGCGAGCAGCAGCCACGTTCGCCTGGATCATGCACTCTTCGATGATCTTGTGGGCGTCGTTGCGCACCAGCGGCACGATGCGGTCGATCTTGCGCTGGGCATTGAAGATGAAGCGGGTCTCCTCGCTCTCGAACTCCACCGCGCCGCGCTGGTGACGGGCATGCTTGAGCGCCTTGTAGAGGTTGTTGAGCTCCTCGATATGGCCGACCAGCGGATCGTACTGCTGGCGCAGCTTGGGATCACCGTCGAGGATCGCCGCCACCTTGGTGTAGGTGAGACGGGCGTGGGAGTTCATTACCGCTTCGTAGAACTTGTAGCCGGACATGCGGCCAGAGGCGGAGATGGTCATCTCGCACACCATGCAGAGGCGGTCAACCTGCGGGTTCAGGGAACAGAGACCGTTGGAGAGCACCTCCGGCAGCATGGGCACCACGAACTCGGGGAAGTAGACCGAGTTGCCACGCTGATAAGCTTCGGTGTCGAGGGCTGTGCCCGGCTTCACGTAGGCGGAAACGTCGGCAATGGCAACCCACAGGCGCCAGCCGCCACCACGCTTAGCTTCACAGAAGACGGCGTCATCGAAGTCGCGGGCATCTTCGCCGTCGATGGTGACCAGCGGCAGGGCACGCAGGTCGATACGGCCCTCTTTGGCCTTCTCCGGCACCTGCTCGCCGAGACCGGCAACCTCTTTGGTCACCTCTTCCGGCCAGGTGTGCGGGATACCGTGGGTACGCAGGGCGATTTCGATCTCCATGCCCGGCGCCATGTTCTCGCCCAGCACTTCCAGTACGGTGCCGACGGCATTGATACGGGAGGTGGCGCGCTGGTTGATGCGCACAACCACGACCTGGCTCTGACGAGCCCCTTTGTTTTCCCCTTCCGGGATGATGATGTCCTGGCCGATACGGCTGTCATCCGGCACCACGAAACCAACGCCATTCTCGACGAAGTAACGGCCGACAATGTCTGCCTCACGGGACTTGAGCAGGCGCACCAGACGCGCTTCCTGACGACCCTTGCGGTCGATCTCGGTCGGCTGCACCAGCACGTAATCGCCATGCATCAGGCGTTGCATCTCTCGGTTGTTCAGATACAGATCCGGACCACCACCTTCCGGACGCAGAAAACCGAAGCCATCCTTGTGGCCGATTACATAACCTTTGACCAGATTCAGGCGATCCGGCAGGGCATAACATTGGTTGCGAGTGAATACCAGTTGTCCATCACGCTCCATGGCGCGCAGACGACGACGCAAGGCTTCCAACGGCTCTTCATCTTTCAGCTTGAGGACCTTGGCCAACTCTTCACGGGACATGGGCTTTTCATGGCCCTTGATGAGTTCCAGGATCAACTCGCGACTGGCGATGGGGTTATCGTATTTTTCGGCCTCGCGTTCGAGGAAAGGATCTTTTTGAGACATAAGCAGGCCTTAGGGTAGGTGGTAACGGTGCCATTATATCGGAGGGGGGGGCGAATGGCATCCATCGGCTGCCTTTTGGCCAATCTCTCTGTCATACTATCTTCAGTTCGCTGGCATGATGAGACACAGAACTCATGAGTAAGGACACATTTGCCCAATCTGCCGCCTATCTCAAACAGGCGGTCCCTTTGATGATCAAGTACCAGATCCCCACGACGCCGGACAATTACCACCTGTGGTACAACTATGTCTCGGCCAGCATGCCCGAGCTCAACCAAGCGATCGATCAGGCAGTCAAAATGCAGGGAACCTGCTCGCTCACCACCTGCGAGCGGCTCTATCACCAGTATCTGGCCGCTCAGGACGAAAAGCAGATGGAGGCGATGAAACTGAGCCTCGCCGCCATGGCCAACGAGCTAGGCCACTCCATGCAGGACGCCATCTCCGATACCGGCATGTTTCAGGAGATGCTCGACAAGAGTTTTGACAAGCTCAGCCGCATTGATGACGAGGGCTTCAGCCTGGAAGACACCATGGGGATCCTGCGGGAGCTGGTGCGCGAATCGAGGGATGTGCGCATGTCCACCATGCACTTTCGCAACCAGCTCAGCAATGCGGAGAAAGAGATCAAGGAGCTGCGGGCCGCGCTCAACGAGACGCGCAAGCTGGCCAACGAGGATGCCCTCACCAACCTGCTCAACCGCCGCGCCTTCGATCTGGAGCTGGAGGGGTTGATCCGCAGCCAGCACCCCTTCTCGCTGATCCTTGCTGATATCGATCGCTTCAAGAACTTCAACGACGAATATGGGCACCTGCTCGGCGATCAGGTGCTGCGCGCCTTCAGCAAACGGCTGCGCGATGCCTGCAAGGAGGGGGTCACCGCCTATCGGCTGGGTGGGGAGGAGTTCGCCATGCTGGTCCCCCATCGCTCGCTGGCGCTGGCCAGACAGATGGCGGAGAGCATGCGCCGCGCCATCGAGCGGATGTCGATTCTGGATCGCAAATCGGGCCGCCGCATCGACCACATCACAGCCTCGTTTGGCGTGGGCGAGTTCAACGGTCAGGAGAGCGCTGACAGCCTGGTCGAACGTACCGACAAGCTGCTCTACAAGGCCAAGGAGCTGGGGCGCAACCGGGTGATGCCACTCCCTTCCTGATTTAGTCCCCTGCCCGACCGCAATGCCAATGTAAAAAGCCAGTCAGATCAACTGACTGGCTTTTTGGTCTCTCTTGCTCCGACAGGGGCTGTTCATTCCAGCCCCATTGGAAACCTGCTCAGTGTGAAGGATTACTCCTGCACCTCGCTGACACCTTCGACTTTCACATCAACACGGCGATCCGGAGCTAGGCAGACGATCAGCTCACGCTTGGACTTGCTGACGCAGCTGTCGCCGGTAACCGGTGAGGATTTACCACGCCCTTCCACATTGATCTTGGCGGCCGGGATCCCTTTACCAACCAGATAGTTGGCGACGGTCTGGGCACGCTGCTCGGAGAGTTTCTGGTTGTAGGCATCGGAACCGATACGGTCGGTGTGACCAATTACGGTTGCCACGCCATCTTTGGGTCGAGCCTCTTCAATCTGGCTGTAGAGGCTATCCAGAGCCTGACTGGCCTCTGGCTTGAGGGTCGCCTTGTTGAAGTCAAACAGCACATCGGAGCTCAGGGTGAACTGCTTCTCGACCATCACAGGCTCGGGAGCCGGGGCTGGTGCCGGAGCGGGTGCCACGGGGGCAACCTGACCAAAGCGATAAACCGCTGCCAGCGAGAGCAGGCCGTTATCCATTCTCAGGCCGGTATCATCACGGCTGCCATACGGGGTGGTGTACTGGTACTCCAGGCGAGCAGCCCAGTCGAGGTTAAACGCATACTCGGCACCCAGAGCACCGACCATGACAAAGCGGCTGTCATCCTTGTAGAGATCGCTCTTGGTATCAGCCCAGCCATAACCGCCACCGACACGGCCATACAGATCCAGATTATCGGTAACCGGGAAACCCAGTTTCAGGGTCAGTTGGGCCAGCTGTGCTTTCACTTCATCACTGAAAGCGCCTGCCGCCGTAGTCGCATCGTATTTGTAATTGCCCAGGTAGTCGTAACCCAGCTCCAGCCCCAGATTTTTGTTGATCTGATAGCCGCCGAACACACCCGCACCCAGGGCATCGTTGGTCTCATTGCCAAGCGTCAGGGCATTGCTTTCATCAATGCCGTAGAAGTTGGACCAACCCAGTTTGGCACCGCCATACCAGGTGTTGTCCTGACCGGCCGCCTGGGCATTGGCCGCCAGCAAGCCGGTAACCAGCAAGGTAATCAATGATTTTTTCATATCTGAGCCTCTGCAACTTTGTGTAGGAGGAGGTTGATTGATATCAACTCGTCTTCTAGGCGCAATCGCCCAAAAGCGATCACTGCAGATAAACGTTAGCCTATTTTCAAGTCCCTGATATCAATTAACAAAAAACACTGTAACGCAAACTTGTTACAAAAACAGCAACAAGCGTCTGTTATTTGAGCGGACAATGTCGCAAAACGAGCGTTCTACCCAGACTGACGGGTGAGAAAAGGGCCAGCCTCCGCCAGCCCTTGCATGTATCAGCGATGGATAAACTCGTAGTGCTGATCGATAAAATCAGCGACTCGCTG
Organism: Aeromonas sp. 601039; assembly: GCF_049174415.1. Taxonomy (NCBI): domain Bacteria; kingdom Pseudomonadati; phylum Pseudomonadota; class Gammaproteobacteria; order Aeromonadales; family Aeromonadaceae; genus Aeromonas; species Aeromonas sp. 601039. The sequence goes on along the minus strand of NZ_JAAKTL010000010.1, from coordinate 97,242 downwards.
GCTCAATACCTTGTGCACCGTCTTGGTCGGATGCACCTGATCCCAGAACATATGCTCATCGCAGTTGAGAGTCGCTGCTCGCCCTTTTGCCTGCCCGCTCACCACCGCCTGCGCCAGGATCGGGTTACCGGCAATAGCCACTCTTTCGGAGACACTTAAAGCCGGGGTCGCAGCCACCTCGGCGGCGCTGCCGGAGAACGGCTTCCAGGTATAGCCGCCACCGTAGCAGGCGTGTTCTGTGTCACTCAGCCCGAACTGCTGAGGATCGCGCATCATCTCGTCCAACTGCTTGTCCACTTCGAACAGCTTCACGATGCCAAGGGGAGCCAGCTCGCGAGTGAGGTTCTGCAACTTCTGGTTGTGGTAGCTGGCCACATGGCGCACCTTCTCCACCACCTTCATGCTGCGGGCTGACGGGGTCTGCCCCAGATCAGGAATGTTGAACAGCAGGATCTGCTGCGCGCCGTTGAGCACCAACCGGTTGGATGCCAGCCGGATGGTATCGATCACCCGATCCGCATCCCGCTCGGTGTTCCAGCCATAGGCCAGATAGTCGTTGGCACCGACCCAGATCACCACCAGATCATCGGGGCGGAACTTGTCCTTTTTCAGGAACTGATCGATCTCGTAATCGAGATTATTGATCACCTGATATTTGGGATCCCAGGACCAGAAACCGAGCCAGCCGTTCAGAGCCCCCAGATGGTTATAGGCCACCGCCGTTGCACCGCCTTCCGCCTCGTTGGCCACGACCAGACCGGGGAAACGCTCGTCACCCAACTGCTCCAGCCACACCGGGCCGTTGCTGAAGCGCCCGTTGAAGTAGGGTGGGCTGGAGGGGAGATACCCCCGCATCTTTTTGTACATCTTGCCGGTGTCGGAGAGGCTGTCACCAAACATCACAACCCGGGAAAAAGGTTGGCGTCCCTCTGCCGCTTGCGCGGTCAATGCCATTAACCCCAATAAACAAACAAGCCATTTTTTCATATTGTTATGCTCTTCGATTAAGCAGGTGAGACCTGCGGACTTCTCCTCGAGTGGCGACAGGCATGGGAAGAGTCTGCTGCCACTGACTTCTGGTGAAGGCGACAGATTACAGTTCCAGATGAAATCACACATGTTCCGCCACCGATGAAATCGCTTGCGCTCACAAAACAGACAATCACACCAGCCTATTTCTTTCACGCTTGTTTCACGCCCCCCCCGGCACAATGCCCTCATACCAACGACAGGAGTATGAAATGAACAAGGCAAGCGCAAGCGTAATCGGACTGTTGACCCTGATGTCTGTCTCCTCTTTTGCCATGGCGGCCTATACCGGCCCGCAGGAGCAGAACAAGGTTTCCGTTGCTCAACTGAAAGATCTGGCCGATGACAGCTGGGCCACCCTGGAAGGGAAACTGGTCAAGCACCTGGGCGGCGAGAATTATCTGTTCCGTGATGCCAGCGGTGAGGTGGAGGTCGAAGTGGATCAGGATGTGTGGCGCGGCACCGAAGTGGGCCCGGATGATCAGATCCGTATCCGTGGTGAAGTGGACCACAGCTGGAACAAAACCGAAGTGGAAGTGAAAACCCTGGAGAAAGTGGGCGCGGCCCCGCAGACCAAGGGCGGCTTTATCGCCAAATAAGGCCACTTCAACGACGAACTGGCCAGACGTTAAAAGGGCGCTTGATATCAAGCGCCCTTTTGCATGGTTAACCCAGCGTCACAGCTTAACCGGCCCGACTAGCAAAGGCTCTCTTGAATCCCCTCTCGGCCTGATTGACCTTGTAGAGATAGCGGCGCGCCTCTGCCTTCGGATGCTGCTCGGTCAGTACCTGATAGACCGCCTCGGGGGAGAGCCGGTTGATCCGGCCCGGCGCCGCCTTGCGATCGCTGGAGAAGGTGTTGAGCACTCCGCCAGCACCGCCGTTATAGGCGGAGATCACCGCATAGCGGCGGGACTGGGGATCCTGGATATCTGCCAGATAGACGGTCTGCAACAGGTGCAGATAGGCGGTACCGACATCGATGTTGTAGGCCGGGTTGAACAGCTCCTCCCGGGTTGGCTGGCCGTTCTTGCCCTTGACCCGCACATAGACATCACGACCCGCGGTGGCCGGGATCACCTGCATCAGGCCATAAGCATTGGCATGGCTCACCGCATAGGGGTTGAAGCTGCTCTCGGTCTTGATCACCGCATAAATCAGGCTTTCAGAGACCCCGTATTTGCGGGAGGCTTCACGGATCAGGCTGGCATACTTGTAGCCCCGCCTGTCTTCGTGGTTGGCCACCATTGGAATATCGACGAAGAAGATGGTGCGAATCCCCAAGGTACGCTTCTTCATCGCCGTGTTGAGCAGATAGTCGGCGTAGCGCTCGGCACGCCAGGATGAACGAATAGGCTGGCGCTGATTGTCCAGCACCTGACCGTAGAGGAAAGGCTCGCCACCGGGCATGATTTCCCGATCGGAGTAAAGATCCACTTCGGCTGGATCGTCCGGCGTCAGCAGGGTCTCGATAATGGCGCGGCGCAGGTGAGCGCGCGGGTCGATGCCGGAGACAGTCTCGACCATGATATGGCCGCTGGAGAAGTCGATATGGGCCCGGCTCTTGTACTGATCCGTGTATTTGACGTAGTCAAACTTGCCCGCAAACAGCGCCTCTCGCCCCCATATTTCGTTCACGTTATGGGAAAGCGCACTGATCATGTGTTCAAAGCCGCGGATGTCCTTGCCGTTGACGAGATCGTCATCCTCATTCCCGCTGGGCTTGGGGGAGGATGAGCAGGCAGAGAGAAACAGCAGGGTGCAGAGCAGCCAGAAAATTCGGCCCATAGGATCCTCAAACCGGGCGGCACTGCCGCCCATCATTCATATGCCGCGAGTAAACAAGGGGAGGCTAGCCACCTTTGGCCCACTCCCCGCTCACAGGTACTACAGTTCAATCGTTTACTGGCTGGGAGGGGTGTAACCTTCGATCTGCACTTCACCTGCATCAAACAGGTAGCTGACCATCTCTTTTTCCAGCAGTTGGCGATGCTCAAGATTCATCATGTTGAGCTTTTTCTCGTTGATCAGCATCACCTGCTTCTTCTGCCACTCGGCCCAGGCTTCCTTGCTGATGTTGTCAAAAATCCGCTTGCCGAGCTCACCGGGATAGAGTTGGAAATCCAGACCCGGGCCCTCTTTTTTCAGGCGTTGGCAAAATACAGTACGGCTCATGTTGACCTCTATGGTTGTAACTCTGGATAGGCGAGCAGACGAGCCGTGGCGGCCGCCAGCCCCACCTCGGCAGGATGGCGTAAGTTATACCAGAGTCGGTTATCTGCTTCCATGAGCCGCAGCGGCTGCGCCTCATCAATGTCAATCAGCAACGGCTGAATATCGAGATGGAAGTGGCTGAAGGTATGGCGAAAACCGGCCAGTTCCCGATAACCGTGATGACTCAGGCCAAGGGACGCCAGCAGACCCTCCACCTCCGCCAGCGAGGCCACCTGCGGGAAGCAGTAGAGCCCGCCCCAGATCCCCTGTGGCGGCCGCTTCTCCAGCAGCAACTCATCGCCGTGACGGATCAGCAGCATGATGCCATCGCGGGCCGGAATGCTCTTCTTGGGCTTGCTGTTGGGATAAGCGGTAGGCTTGCCTTGCGACAGCCCCTGGCAATCGGCCCGCACCGGACAGCGATCACAGGCTGGCTTGCTGCGGGTGCAGATAGTGGCCCCGATATCCATCATTGCCTGATTGTATTGCGCCACCCCCAGTTTGGGAGTCAGCCGGATGGCGATCTCCCACAGCTCGTTCTCCACCTGTTTTTGGCCGGGCCAGCCCGGCAGCGCCAGCCAGCGGGTGAGCACCCGCTTCACGTTGCCATCAAGGATGGCGTGGGGCTGACCCAGAGAGAGCGACAGCACGGCCCCGGCGGTAGAACGACCAATCCCCGGCAGCGCCATCACCTCGTCAAAGCGCTCGGGAAAGAGGCCGTGGTGATGGTCGCGGATCTGCTGGGCCGCCTTGTGCAGGTTGCGGGCCCGGGCATAGTAGCCAAGCCCGGTCCAGTGGTGCAGCACCTCGTCGACGGGGGCATCGGCCAGCGCCGCCACATCGGGGAAGCGCGCCATAAAACGCTGGTAATAGGGGATGACTGTAGCGACCTGAGTCTGCTGCAGCATGATCTCCGAGACCCAGACTCGGTAAGGGGTCTTCTCCTGCTGCCAGGGCAGGGTTTTGCGGCCATGAAGCTCGTACCACTCCAGAACCCGGCTTGCGAAGGTTGATTGATTCACGTTGTTCTCATGTCGTTGATATAAGGGGAACTCTGCGGTTCCTTCGGCTCATCTGGCCTGCGCGGGCATAAAGTCATCCCGCAGCACAGCGCCAGCTGTCTGGTGCGGCAGCGTAAGGCCTCGTCACGGCCAAGTCAAAGCCGCGCTGACTGGCGCTGCGGGCAGGTGGTGGTCAGGCAGCAAAGCGGTAACAAAGACGATATACTCGGCCCCACGATTGATGACGGGAGAGACGGTTTGCAGACTTATCTGGTTGGGGGCGCAGTGCGGGATCGCCTGCTGGGATTGCCGCAGGGCGACAGGGATCATCTGGTGGTCGGTGCCACCGTGGAACAGATGCTGGCGCTGGGTTTTACCCAGGTCGGTCGCGACTTTCCGGTATTTCTTCACCCCAAAACCCAGCAGGAGTATGCGCTCGCCCGTACCGAACGCAAACAGGGTCAGGGCTACACCGGTTTTGTCTGCCACGCCGCCCCCGATGTGACGCTGGAACAGGATCTGCTGCGCCGTGATCTCACCATCAACGCCATCGCCGAAGATGATCAGGGCCAGCTCCACGATCCCTACGGTGGCATCGAGGATTTGGAAAAACGGCTACTGCGCCACGTTTCCCCTGCCTTTGCCGAAGATCCGCTGCGCATCTTGCGGGTCGCCCGCTTCGCCGCCCGCTTCCACTCTCAGGGCTTTACCATAGCGCCGGAGACCCTCGCCCTGATGAGCGAGATGACGGCCGCTGGTGAGCTGGCCCACCTCACGCCGGAGCGAGTCTGGAAGGAGCTGGAAAAAGTGCTGCTGGGGCCAACCCCGCAGATCTTTATCGAGGTGCTGCGCCAGTGCGGCGCCCTGAAGGCGCTGTTCCCAGAGATTGATGCGCTGTTCGGCGTCCCCGCCCCGGCCAAGTGGCACCCGGAGATCGACACCGGCATCCACACCCTGATGGTGCTGGAGCAGGCGTGCCGGATCTCCCCGGAATTGACCGTCCGCTTTGCCGCCCTCTGCCACGACCTTGGCAAGGGAGTAACCCCCAAGGAGTTCTGGCCAAGCCATCACGGTCATGGCCAGAAGGGGCTGCCGCTTATTAGCGCCCTGTGCGAACGGTTCCGGGTACCCAACGAGTGCCGGGATCTGGCGCTGCTGGTGAGCGATCTGCATACCCACATCCACATCGCCTTTGAGCTCAAGCCCGCTACCCTGCTCAAGGTGTTCGACAAGGCGGATGCCTGGCGCCGCCCCGAGCGCTTTGCCCAACTGCTGGATGCCTGCCGCGCCGACTTCCACGGCCGCACAGGTTTCGAGGAGCGGGTCTACGCCGAGCCGGACTATGTGGCCGAAGCGCTGGCTGCCGCCCAGGCGGTGCCGGTGAAAGAGATAGTGGCGGCCGGTTTCAAAGGGGAAGAGATCAAGGAGCAGCTCGCCAAAAAGCGGACTGATGCCATCAGCCGGGTCAAGGATGAGTGGACCTTTATCGAGGAGTAACCTCGGCCCCATAACAGACGGCCGCCCTGATGATGAGCTCCGCAAGGAGAGCATCGCCAGGGCGGCCGTTTTCCATCCAGATTGATATGTGAGGGGCGCTAACCCCTGCTGGTGCCGTTATGCCGGACCAATTCGCTCCATCAGGCTCATATGGGATGAGCCATCGTGGCGCTTGAGGTTCTGACGATACTCAAACTGGCGCTGGCTCTCTTGCTTGAGCCCCAGCATCAGCGAATAGCACATCGCCAACATGATCACCGAGAACGGCAGCGCCGCTATGATGCTGGCCGCCTGCAAGGCTGCCAGGCCGCCAGAGACCAGCAGGATGGCGGCAACCAGCCCCTGCCCCAGACCCCATACGGCGCGGTGCAGTACCGGCGGCTCCTGATCACCGATGGAGAGCAGGGTGGTGATGACCAGCGTGCCCGAGTCACTGGAGGTGATGAAGTAGGTGCAGATAAGCAGGGTCAGCACGGCCTTGGCGATCCAGCCGAAGGTCTCCCAGTGCAGCAGCTCGACCGTCTTGTAGAGCGCCAGCGTCACATCCTGATTGACCGCCGCGACCACACCGCCGCCGCCAAACAGTTCCAGATTCATCGCCGTACCGCCAAACACGGTGAGCCAGAACATGCCGAGCAGCGAAGGCACCAGCAGCACGCCGAGCACGAATTCACGGATGGTACGCCCCTTGGAGATGCGGGCGATAAACATGCCGACAAACGGCGCCCAGGCGATCCACCAGCCCCAGTAAAACGCCGTCCAGCTCGACTGCCAGGCCGAGGTGCCATTGGCTTCGGTGTTGGTCCAGAAGCTCAGTTTGACGATGTTCTGCAGGTAATCACCGATGTTCTGCACATAGGCGTTGAGGATATAGGTGGTCGGCCCCAACACCAGAAAGAGCGCGAGCACGAAGACGCTCAACCAGATATTGAGCTCGGAGAGGATCTTCACCCCGCGCCCGACCCCGGAGACCGCCGAGAGGGTGGCGATCAGGCTGATGCCACCGATAAGCCAGAGCTGGTTGGACTGCGACACCGCCATACCAAACATCTGGTTGAGGCCGGTATTCATCTGGGAGACCCCCAGTCCAAGGGAGGTCGCCACCCCGAACACGGTACCGAATACCGCCAGCACGTCGGCGGCGTGGCCCCAGAAGCCGTAGATGCGATCGCCGAGCAGCGGATAGAGCACGGAACGAATGGCCAGTGGCAGCTTGCGCCGGTAGCTGAAGAAGGCGAGCGACAAGCCGACGATCACATAGATTGCCCATGGATGGAGGCCCCAGTGGAAAAAGGTGAGGCGCATGGCGATCTGGGCCGCCTCCGGGGTCATCCCTTCGGTAATGAAAGGGTTGCCCTGCAGATGGTTCATCGGCTCGGCGATGCTCCAGAACACCAGCCCGATCCCCATGCCCGCGCTAAAGAGCATGGAGAACCAGGCGAAGTAGCCGAACTCCGGTACCTGGTCGTCGTCGCCCAGCCGGATGTTGCCGAAGCGACTGAACATCAGATAGACGGCGAAGAACAGGAACAGGGCGACCACCAGAATGTAGTACCACTTGAACCCGGCAATAATCTGATCCTTGGCCCCGACAAACCAGCTGGCGGCCGTCTCGGGGACAAAGACCCCGAACAGCAGAAACAGGGTGATGACGGTCAACGCCGTCATGGCCATGGTGGGGTTGAGGCCTTTAAATAGCCCTTTGCTTGCTCTCATCCAGCCTCCTTAGTCGTTGTTGAAAAACTCTTCGCCCACGTGATCACCGGCACCACCGATGGCGCGATAGACCAGCTTGCCAGCCGCCTGTTCGCGGTGATCTACCAGCGAAACCGAGGGCTGGCCGTTCACGGCGTGACGCTTGCCGAGAAAGATGGCCATGGGGACGCCCAGATTGGAGATACCGCTGGTGATCCAGAGGCGGTTGAAGTCGTAAGAGCCACCGATGAATTCCAGCTGGGCCAGGCCGGTATCGAGGCCGGTCAGATAGAAGTTCATGGCACTTTCGTCAGGAAAGAGGTGCACCAGCACATAGGCGTAGCGCAATTCGTTCACCAACTCCTTTAGGTTGAAAGTACCTGTCTCACTGCAAGAGAGGGGTAACTCACCATCATAGTGGTGTACTTTAAGGTTGTTGGGGTCTTCATCATAGGCAGGCTGATAGCGCACAAAAGCCGAGGTATCCGGCAGTTCATAGCGCACTCTGACCACACGTAACTCGGCCACCAGAGACTTGATATCCAGCTCGTCATTCATCATTTCGCTCCTCAAATGTCAGGGTGAATTCCGTGAAATGCCCGTCAACCTAACACAAAATTAGTTAGAGCAGAAATTATTACATCAAAAACCATATTGACCTTGTGACGAATTAGGCGGAAAATTTTGCTCCTCTCCATAGCCTTCCAATGACGCACACCCAATGGAAAAACATGATGAAGTGCTGGTCGCCCTGCGCCAGATTATTCGTGCCATCGACATGCACTCCAGGCGCTTGATCAAAGAAGCCGGGCTCACTTCCCCGCAACTATTGCTGCTAAAAGGGATCGACGAGCTGGGACAGATCTCCATGCGTCAGCTGGCCGATCACACCAACATGAGCCAGGCCACCGCCACTACCATCATGGACCGATTGGAGAGCCGTCAACTGGTGCAGCGCGTTCGCAGCAATACCGACAAGCGCAAGGTTCACGCGACACTGACTGACGCAGGCCGCGCCCTGCTGGCCCAGGCCCCGACCCCGCTGCAAGAGCGCTTCATCCAGCGTTTTCAGGCGCTGGAAGCGTGGGAACAGACCCTGCTGCTCTCCTCCCTGCAACGCATCTCCACCATGATGAATGCAGACGAAATCGACGCTGCCCCGGTGCTGAGCGTCAGACCCCTGACCGAAGAGCAAGCTTAAACAGCCACAGAATGACAGACATAAAAAAAGCTCCCGACCGGGAGCTTTTGTCTATCAGGCACCGGAGATAATTACTCTTCCAGGCTGATACCGATATTGGAGACGCCATCCTGAGAGGCGAATGCTCTGATGGCCAGGATACGATCGCTGTCGCGCTCATGGGCAACCCGCTTGAGCAACTCGACCTGAAACTCCAGCTCGGCCTCCATGTACTCGTGCTCGTAGAGCTCCTCTTCTGTCAGATCCCGCTCCTCCAGCAGCTCGATAAAACCGGCCACAGTGCCAACGGAGGCATGGCTGGCATCGTTGGCCTCTTCGCCAACCCGGCAGATCACCGAGTTGTAGGCGCAGCCCAGTGCCACACAGGCATCCAGCGCCGGATAGGCGCCGTAGGATTCAAACTTGCGGGGATCCGGGATATGGGCTTCTAACTCTTCGAGAATGGCTCCCAGATTGACACGTGAGCCCTTGACGGTCAGATAGTTCCACATCTGATCCAGCGCGTGCCGGAAGGCATCTGCATTGCCAAAACCGGAAGCCTGGCTGAACAGGGCATAGTTGGGGTACATGCGCTCTGCCAGCGCCAGGGTGTAGACGGTCTGTTGCCAAGGCTGTAGCTCGGCCAGTCGCTTATAAAACTTGTCACCAAACACTGGAGTCGGATCCTTTGCAAAATGTGGGGCAGATTGTAGCCCACGAGGGGCGTGGCGAAAACGAAAAAGCGCCCTGGTCGGCTATGTTGCGCTGGCAACTCGGGTAAGATGGGACGAGAGCGGCATCTTGTCGCGCCGCAAATTCTGATAAGGAACAAGAGTATGAGCCAACGTACCCTTCTTTTGCTCAGCCAGGATAATGCTCACTACGAACGTCTGCTCAAGGCGGCCAACCTCCCTCATCTGCGCATTCTGCGGGCCGACAACCCGAGCGATGCCGAACAACTTATCGGCGAGGCCCATATTCTGCTGGCAGAGCCAGCCCGCGCCAAGCCACTGCTGCCCAAAGCCAACAAGCTGAGCTGGTTCCAGTCCACCTATGCCGGGGTCGACGTGCTGCTCGATCCGGACAGTCGTCGCAACTATCAGCTCACCAACGTGCGCGGCATCTTCGGCCCGCTGATGAGCGAGTATGTCTTTGGTCATCTGCTCAGTCTGACACGCCAACTTCCTCTCTATCGGGAACAACAAAGACAACGACTCTGGCAGAGTCACCCCTATCAGGGGCTCAAAGGGAAAACCATGCTGATCCTGGGTACCGGCAGCATTGGCCAGCATATCGCCCACACCGGCAAACATTTTGGTATGAAGGTGCTGGGCATCAGCCGCAGTGGTCGGGAGCGTGCCGGGTTTGACCAGGTTTATCAGCTGCCTGCGCTCAACAAGATGCTGGCGCAGGCCGATGTCATCGTCAGCGTGCTGCCTGCCACCCGCGATACCCGTCATCTCTTCAATGCCGCCCGCTTCGAACACTGCAAACCGGGCGCCATCCTGTTCAACGTCGGTCGTGGCAGCGCCGTACACTCGGGCGATCTGCTCACCGCACTGCGTACCGGCAAGCTGGCAATGGCGGTGCTGGATGTATTCGAGCAGGAGCCGCTGCCCGCCGACAGCCCACTGTGGGGACAACCCAACCTCATCGTCACCCCCCACAACAGCGCCTACAGCTTTCCAGAGGATGTGGCCCAGATATTTGTACGCAACTACATTCGCTTTATCGATGGCCAGCCACTGGATGGCAAGATTGACTTCGACAAGGGTTACTGACCAACACTGCGCATGCAAAAAAGCCCCGCCAGTCTGGCGGGGCTTTTTCATTTCAGCTAGTGGCTACAGCGATTAACCGGCGGCCAGCTCCTTGCGGTAGCTCTTCACCTTGGCCAGGAACTGGCGACGCTCCTTGCCACTGAGCGGTTCAGCCATCGGCAGCTTGGCGGTCATGGCATTAACCGGACGGTTGTTGATCCGCAGCTCGTAATGCAAGTGAGCACCAGTCGAGCGACCGGTATTGCCGGAGAGGCCGATCTTGTCGCCCATCTTCACCCGCTGACCGGTTTTGACCAGCAACTTGCTCAGGTGCAGATAACGGGTAGAGAGGGTTCGACCGTGCTTGATGACGATATAGGTACCCGCCAGCGGGTGGCTGGTCGCCTTCTGGACCACACCGTCACCCGTGGCCAGTACCGGGGTACCCACCGGAACGGCAAAGTCGGTCCCCTCGTGGGGACGGATAGCACCAGTCACAGGATGCTTGCGCGCGGGGTTGAAGTTTGAGCTGATCCGGTAACGACTGTGGGTCGGATAACGGCGGAAACCACGCTCCAGGCTGTTGCCCTGACCATCGTAATAGTTGCCATCATCGGAGAGCCAGGCCGACACCGTCTTGCCCTGACTGATCATTTCCACACCCAGCAGCTGGCTGTTACCGGTGCTCTTGCCCTCGACTGTCTCCTGGCGTACCAACACCTTGAATTTATCGCCCTTTTTCAGATCCTGGGCAAAGTTCATCCGCCACTGGAACAGGTTGGCAATCTTCTGGATATGATTGGCCGGAATCCCCGCATTGCGGGCACTGACATAGAAGCTGCCGTTGATCACGCCGTTGTAACGCTGAGGTTGCCACTCGACCTTCTCATTGATCATGGAGGCGGTATAGGCATCATCGCTGCGTGCCATCACCAGAGTCTGCTTGATGTTCAGGCGGATTTTGAGTTGCTGCAGGATGTTGTCCTGATCGATCAGCAGCTCGATATTCTGGCCCGGCTTGAGGCGCGCCAGATAGTTCTTGTTGTCCGCGTCCAGCACCTTGTAGAGGGTGGTGGTGGAGAGACCGAGATTGTTAAAAATGGCGGTCAGGTTTTCGCCGTTGCGGACCCGGTAATCCTGCCACTGGGGGGTGGTGTCGACCGGGATGTCGTCATCCGGCGCACTCTGATCAACCAGTTCGTGATCGGGGATTTCGTTAAAGTCGGTGTTGTTTTCGTTGGTTGCCGTACCGGCGGTATCAATGGGCAACTCAAGACGCAGCGGCCGCTCGAGGATGTCACCCGGAGCTGGCAATAATGCCACTGCTGACAGGGTCATGGCCGTCAGCATCAGCATGGCGTAAAAGTGTTTGCGGGGAACCGGTGGTTCCCAATTGGCAGCCTGTACTACCAAGGGACGGAGACGTTTCATCCGCTATCCTGTATTTAGATCTAAAGAGTGTGAGTTGCGATGTCAGTTGTGACAAAACCGTATAAAACTGTTTGTTGGACACAAATAGTTACAAATAGTTCATCACAATCTGCATGAACCTCACATTTTATGCATAACACGCCCTGATGGGCAGAAATGATCGCCTTTTTTAACTATTTTTTCCTATTTTTAAGAGCCGGGTCGGACTCGATTCGGCATTAAAAATTCAAATGTTGCGATAATTTTTCCATGGAGTGGATATGTCGTTAGCAAAACTGTTAATCAGAATAATTGTCGTCCTGTTCCTGATCGGTGCAGCGCTGCTGTTTGCACTGGAAGTCACGACAGTCCGCCAGTCAATCCTTGATCAGATGTCGGCCAATCTGGAGACCGCCATCACAGCCCTTGGACTGGTACTGCAAGGCACCCTGCTCAATGATGATCAGGTGCTGGCCGAAACCATCGTCAATGCCATGTTCGATGGCGGTTTCGTCAGCTCGGTCATGCTGGTGGATCCGGATGGTCAGGTGCTGTTTCAGAAGGTATTCCACTCTACCCAGCAGAATGTTCCCGGCTGGCTTCCCTCGGTTATCGGCATGCCCCCTGTCAAGATTGAGCAAGAGTTGACCGATGGCTGGCGCATGCTGGGCACTCTGACCCTTGAGGGACATAGCGGCTACGCCTATCAGCATCTGTGGAATGCCATCAGTCGCACCGGTCTGGCTCTGCTGGCGGGCCTCGTCGTATTTACCCTGATCATCTCTCTGGTGTGCAAACGCCTGCTGCATCCCCTGGAGCAGATCAACCTGCAGCTGATCCGTATCCGCAAACACCAGTTCAACAGCACCCTGCCCACCCCCTGGTTGCAAGACCTCAAAGAAGTGGCACTTTCCATCAACCAATTGGTTTCCGAACGCAAACGGGATCTGCTGCAACAACGACTCAAAATCACCCAGCTGGGAAAACAGCTGCCACTGACGCCCCCACAGCCGCTGCAAGGAGTGAGTCCACTGCCGGAAGGCGGGCAACTGCAAAAATTTGTCTCCACACAAGGGGAAATCGCCCTCTATCAGCGTTTCTTGCCCAGTCAGCCCCTCGGAGCCGACAGCGATCTCGCGACCATCCATAGCACCCTGGAGTTATGGCAGCGCTCCCATATAGAGGGGATCTTGCTACCCCTCTCCCTGCTCAATCATCCGCAATGGTCAGAAATCGCCCCTCTGCTAAGCCAGGGCCGCGGCAAAACACTGGATTGGCGCTGGGATGTGGCCACATTCCCTGCCCATGGCCAAGTCACATTGGCTGCGTTGCAGGAAAAGGGGTGTGAGCTCGCCTTCAGCGCCATTCCCCTCAATGCGGATACCTTCAATCAACTTGACCCGCTCAATCCCATCTTTATCAGCTGTCAGCTGACCGATGAACCGCTCTACTGGAATCTGCTCTCCCAGACCATGCATGCCGCCGGTTATACCCTGCTGGCAGAATCGGGAGAGTGTCGCGACATCGACAAACTGCGGACCTGGGGTATCGATGGTTATGCCAAGGAGACGCAATCATGAAGAAGCTCGCCATGCTGTTGCCCCTGCTGTGGCAACCCTGCCTGATGGCTGAAACCGTCACTATAACCACCGGGGGTGAGCAGGGGATTTATCACCAGATAACCAAAGAATTTTGCCGTCTGGCTCATGAGGTCGACGAGCAACTTGCGTGCAAGCTGCAGAGCTCATCGGGTTCAATAGAAAACCTGAAGCGACTGAAGAGTGGCGAGTCCTCCTACGCCATGGTGCAGTCAGACTGGCTGTATCAGGCAAGCAAGGGCTTGGGCCCTTTTGCCACGCAGCCGCAACCTGAGCTGCGCGCACTATTTGCCACCCATGCAGAGCCCTTCACCATAGTGATACGTGCCGATGGAGATATCACGTCACTGGAACAGCTCAAGCTCGCCCCCATCGATATGGGGTTGAAGAACTCGGGTACCCGCCAGACGGCGCTGGCCCTGTTCAACATCTTGGGAGCGAAAGAACAGGATCTCGATCTGAAGAGCATGGCCAACCTGCCGGATGCGCTCTGCAGCAAGCAGATCGATGCATTTGCACTGGTGATGGGACACCCTAACCGGATTGTGCTCGACACCGCCAAACGTTGCGCGGTCACTTTCCTCCCCATCGATGGGGCCACCCGGGATCAGCTACTCAAGGGTGTCAAATATTACCAACGCAGTCAGGTGCCTGCCCGCATCTACCCCGGCAATCTGAAGGCGACGCCCACCTTTGCCATTGCCGCCACCCTGGTTACCAATGCCACCATGCCGGAAGAGTCTGTCTATCGCCTGACCAAGGCCATGCTGACCCAGCAAACCAAATTCAATGAGCAAACTTATGGCTACGCCAATATGTTTCACCGGGCACGCAATAAAACCGGCCCTGTGCTGAGCATTGAACAGCATCCGGGCGCGGCGAAATATTTCGATGAGTTGAAGGCGGCGGGCAAGCTATAGCTGACGACGAGGAGAGCGCAGTTGCTCGCTGGAGAAACGGGTCTTCATCGATGTCCACTGCGCCAGCCGATCGGCACTCCCCGCCAGCGTCCCTTCCCGCCGTGACTTCATGATCCAGATGCTTTTGGCATCGAAACTGTAAACGGGAATGAGATCGGTACGCTTGCTACCCGGCAGGATCCGGCTGTTGATGTTGTCGAGCACCAGTGGATCAGCCTTGGGTGTCGGGAAGTAGAGCGTCACCATGTGGAACTGGTTGTAACGCACCGCCTTGACGTAGGCCAACCGCAGCTTCTTCTCATCCACCCCCAGCTCCATCAGGGTGTAGTACTTGGAGATGCTGTAATCCTCGCAATCCCCACCCCGGGCACCGATGAACTCCAGCGGATTGGCCCAGTAATCCTCATCTCCCCACAGCTTGGGGTCTTCACTGTAGGTGAGATTGTTGAAGTAGTTGTTCACCAGCTCGATCTTCTGCTGGTCGGTTGTACCCGCTCTGGGGGTGAGCAAGCGAGAAAATGCCTCGGCCCGCTGGATGGCCCGGCCACCATACACTTCCTGCAGCTTGGCCCGCAGGTCCGGACTGGCAATATATTCGGAAAGACGCGAAGCCTGCACACTGGCGCAACATAGCGCCAACGTGCAGGCCGGGATCAGCAACCATTTCATACCGGACACTCCATGTCAGATGCTGGAGGTCAGTATAGTCCCTCCGGATGAGAGGCTCAGCTGCTAATCAGCGACACTGGGCGAATGCGTCTGCCAGTTGTTGCATGAATTGGGGATAACCATCTGGGCCGAGCGGTACCTGTTCACCCACCTCATCAAGCAACAGCACCTTGGCGCCGGTATTGCGTGCCACCGATTCGATCACAGCCGGTGAGAATTGCGGCTCGGCATAAATGCAGCTCGCCTGCTTATCTTCCAGTGCCTTGCGAATATCCACTAGCGTCTTGGCGCCCGGGCGACGCTCAGGGCTCACGGTAAAGTGACCCTTTGAACTCATGCCGTAGTGGCGCTCCCAGTAGCCATAAGCCTCGTGGAAGACAAAGTACCCCTTCTCATTCACTGCCTTCATCTGGCCAGCAATCACCTTGTCCTTGGCATCCACCTTGGCATCAAATGCCGCGAGGTTGGCGTCATAGCGAGCCTGATTGGCCGGATCCAGCTTGCCCAATTCACTTGCGATCGCCTTGGCAATCACTTTGGCCTGCGTCGGGCCAAGCCAGATATGGGGATCGACCCCTTCGTGATGATGTCCCTCATGCCCTTCATCATGATCATGGTTACCGTGCTCGTGGGCGGCATGATCGTGATCATCATGGTCATGGGAGTCATGACTATCCTGAGTCGCGTAGTTGAACAGCGGCATTCCCTCAACCTGAGTCAGGGCCAAAGCATGGGGATGATTGGCCAGCGGCTTGGCCATAAACCCTTCCAGCTCGGGGCCAACCCACACCACCAGCCCAGCACTGTTGATGCTGCGAATATCGGAAGGGCGCAGGGAAAAATCGTGGGGAGAGGCGCCGGTCGGCAGCAATACCTTGGACTCGCTCACCCCGTCAGTGATCGCCGCAGCGATGAAGCCAAGGGGCTTGATGGTGGTCAGTACCTCAATGGCACGAACAGGCAAACTCACCGCCAGCAGGGCAGTGAAAAGCGCAATAATTCTCATTGGTGAATCTCGTCAGGGGGTGAGTATGTGATAATATAACAGCCGCTTTTTGTTATATTATAACTCTCACTGGCTGTAAACCCCGGAGTTGTCATGAGCCAACTGGTAGAGCTGAAAGAGGTCTCTCTCTCGTTTGATGGACGCTCTGTGCTCGACAAGGTCTCCTTTACCCTCAATAAAGGCAAAATCACCACGCTAGTCGGCCCCAACGGGGCAGGCAAGAGCACCCTGAGCAAGCTGGTGCTGGGTCTGCTCACCCCGGATTCGGGCAAGATCTCCCGCAGCCGCGACCTGAGAGTCGGCTATGTACCGCAGCGCCTCTATCTGGATCCCACCTTGCCGCTGACGGTGCGTCGCTTCCTGCAACTGGGCAAAAATAGCCGCCTCTCCATCGAGGAAGCTCTGGCCCGGGTGGGCGCAGAGAGATTGCTGGAAAACCGGATGCAAAAACTCTCCGGCGGTGAGATGCAGCGGGTGCTGCTGGCCCGCGCCCTGCTGGTCAAGCCCGAGCTGCTGGTACTGGACGAGCCGGTGCAAGGGGTCGATATCACCGGCCAGATAGAGCTCTATGCCCTGATCGGCCAGCTCGCCGCCGAGTTCAATTGCGCCGTGCTGATGGTCTCCCACGACCTGCATCTGGTGATGGCCAGCACCCACGAGGTGATCTGCCTCAATCGCCACGTCTGCTGCCATGGCGAGCCGGAAAGCGTGGCCCGCCATCCCGAATTTGCCCGCCTGTTCGGGCGCCCGGAGCAGGAGGTGCTGGCGGTCTATACCCACCATCACCACTGCGACGGCGAACACCATCATCATGAACCGCAGGCCCCCGTCATCCGCCTGCCTTCTCGCAACAACGCTCACAGTAAATAGCGCAAGCAACAGGACATTCAAGTGGACAGCTTTCTGTTATACGCCCTCGCGGCCGGTCTCGGCATCGCCCTGCTGGCCGGCCCCCTTGGCAGCTTCGTGGTATGGCGCAAGATGGCCTATTTTGGCGACACCCTCTCCCATGCCTGTCTGTTCGGCATCGCGCTGGGCATTCTGCTGCAGGTCGATCTCACCCTGGCGGTAGTGGTCTGCTGCCTCGCCATGGCAATGCTATTGGTGATCATGAGTCGCAACCAGCAGGTGGCGACCGATACCCTGCTCGGCATTCTGGCCCACAGCGCCCTGTCTCTCGGTCTGGTTACCTTGAGTTTTATGGATAACGTGCGGGTGGATCTGATGGCCTACCTGTTCGGCGACCTGCTCTCGGTACAACCGATGGACCTGCTCTGGATCTACGGCGGTGGCGCGCTGGTGCTGCTCACCCTGTGGCGACTTTGGGATCCCCTGCTCTCCATGACCATCTCGGAAGAGCTGGCGCGGGTCGAGGGGATCCGGGTCGACGTGTTGCGCTGCGTGCTGATGCTGCTGATCGGGCTGGTGATCGCCGTAGCGATGAAGTTTGTCGGGGCGCTGATCATCACCTCCCTGCTGATCATCCCTGCCGCCACCGCCCGCCGCTTTAGCCAGACACCGGAGCAGATGGCCGGCTTTGCCGCGCTGATTGGCTGTCTCGCCGTGCTGGGTGGATTGACCCTCTCCTGGTATCAAGATACTCCGGCAGGCCCCTCTGTCGTCGTCTGCGCCACCAGCCTGTTTGTCCTAAGCCAGTTCAAGAAAGCTTGATGCCGCGCTAGAGCGGCATGCTCTGGCGTGTCTCCATCATCAGCCACTGGCGCAACCGGCTGATGGCGGGCTCATGGGCCCGCGAGCGCTTGCAGGTAAAGTAGAAGGCATCCCCCGTCTCCAGCTGGTGTACCGGCAAGGCCACCAGCTGGGGATCATCGGGCCGCAGCATGTAGTCATTCACAAATGCCACACCCTGATCCCAGGCCGCTGCCTCCATCGCCAGCAGCACATGGCTAAAGTGGTGCATCCGCGCCTCGTCCGGGATCACCAACCCGCCCGCCTTGGCCCAGCGCTGCCAATCCTCCCCCCGCGCCTTGTAAATGGACTGCACCGACAGCAGCGGCAGCTGCCAGATGGCCTCGGGCCACTCCCCGCTAATCTGCTGCAACAGGCGGCGACTGCAGACCGGAAAGAGCCGCTCCTGATAGATAAGATCGTGGCAGTAGCCCCGCCCGTTGGGTGAGACTGTGATAAAGCAGTCAGCCACCCGATCAGATAGCTCGGGATCCTCCGCCACCATCTCCAGACTCAAATCCAGCTCGGGATAGAGCTGGCGCAGTCCGGCCAACCGCGGGATCAACCACTTCACCGCAAACGAGCTGTAGACCGCGAGCCGGACTCGCATCTCGCCGCCCCCGCGCAGTTGCTCGCTGCTCTGGGCAATCTGGCTAAGCCCGGCAGCAATCCCTTCGAAGTAGCTCTCCCCCTGGGTTGTCAGCGAGAGCAACCGCCCCTGACGCAGCAGCAAGCGCTCACCCAGAAAATCCTCCAGCAGACGGATCTGGTGGCTGACCGCACTCTGGCTGACGTTCAGTTCCAGAGCGGCGCGGGAGAAGCTGAGCAGCCGGGCCACCACCTCGAAATATTGCACCGCACGCAGGGGAGGAAGCTTCATTATCTAAATATCTCATGAATGGTCATTTTTTATCATTTTACTGGATATCAACCGGCACGCTACCCTCCCCTCATCTGAAGTGGGAGGTGGTATGAATGCAGTAGGGATCGGCATCCTTTATCTGGTGCTAGGCAATATGGTGGCGGTTTTTTCCGATGCGCTGGTCAAGGTGCTGGAGCCGGATCAGCCCATCTTCCAGTTTGTCTTTTTCCGCCAGCTCTCGGCCGCCATTCTGCTGATGCCCTGGCTGCTCTGGTCATGGCGCCGCAACCCGCCGGTGGCCATCAAGTGGCACCTGCTGCGGGCCCATATCTGGGCGGTCGGCGTCTGCCTGATGGTGGTGGCCCTCACCCGCTTGCCGCTAGCTACCGCCAATGCCCTCTTCTATGCCGCCCCCCTGATGATGGTGCCGCTGGCGGTGTGGATGGCGGGGGAAGCGATCTCGCGCCAGAAGGTGCTGACTGCGGTTATCGGGTTTATCGGGGTATTGATAGTGCTGCGCCCGACCGAGGTGAACTGGGCCGCGCTGGCGGCGCTTGGGGTGGCGCTGTCGATGGCGCTCAACAACCTGCTGATCAAGCGGATCCCGCTCAAGCAGCCCATCGCCCAGACCCTGTTTTTCACCAACGTGCTGAGCATGCCCTTTATCCTGGCGCTGGCATTGTGGGAAGGGGGCGACTGGCAGTGGCAGATGTGGTGGCCCGCCTTCGGCTCCTCGGCGCTGATCATGGTCTATGCGGGATTGTGCGTGGTGGCCTATCGCAAGGCGGAGGCGAGCAAGATCGCCTCGGCGGAGTACACCGGTCTGCTGATGGCGGTGGCCATCGGGGTATGGTTGTTTGACGAGCAGCCCGGTCTGCCGCTGCTGCTGGGCTGTATCTGCATCGTCCTGCCGCTCATCGCCATGGCGCGCAGCAAGCCAAAACCGCTGGCCGAGCCAGCGCTCTAATACTCAGGGTCTCCCCAGAAGCGGGGCGACCCTTTGCTGCAGATGGGGGACGATCTCATCCTCGAACCAAGGATTCTTTTTGAGCCAGAGGGTATTGCGCGGGGAGGGATGCGGCAACGGCAGCCAGCCGGGGCCATAGTCGGCCCAGCTGCGCACCGTCTCGGTCAGCGATCCCCTGGCCGCCTTGCCCAGATAGCGATGCTGGGCATATTGACCGATTAGCAGGGTCAACTCGATATTGGGCAGCAGCATCAACACCTTATCATGCCAAGTGGGCGCACACTCGGGTCTGGGCGGCAGATCGCCCGACTTGCCCTTGCCGGGATAGCAGAGACCCATTGGCATGATGGCGATGCGGGATTCGTCGTAGAAGGTGGTTTTATCGACCCCGAGCCACTGACGCAGCCGGTCACCGGAGGGGTCATCCCACGGGATACCGCTGGCATGCACCCGGGTGCCGGGCGCCTGACCGATGATCAGCAGGCGGGCACTCTCGGCCCCGCGGATCACCGGACGAGGCCCCAGCGGCAGATGAGCCTCACACAGACGGCAGGCCCTGATTTGCTCAAACAACTTATCGATTCGCTGCATGACGTTGATAGTACCAGCATTTCCCTGTTTTCCCTCTTGTGGAAACAGGGCGCGCGCCCTACTATCGCCATGGGCGTTTAATTTAATAAACGGAAAATAATGAAAAACTGGCTAGGTACCGGCACCGCGACCCTCTCATTCATCCTGTGGGGGATGCTGCCGCTCTATTATCAATTCATGCCCGAGGTCAACATGTGGGAGCTCATCTCCCACCGCGTGCTCTGGTCTGTGGTGCTGCTGGGTGCCCTGTTTTTGCTGCTTGGCCACAAGGTGCCTTGGGCACAACTGCGCAGCGAACCGCGCCAGCTCGGCCTCATTCTGCTGGCGGGCCCCGTCATGTCCATCAGCTGGTGCATGTTCACCTGGTGCCTCACTACCGGGCAAGTGCTGACCACCAGCCTCGCCTTCTTTATGACCCCGCTGTTCAATATCGTATTCGCCGTCATCTTCCTCAAAGAGCGACTCACCCCGCAAAAGCATCTGGCTGTCGCCCTGGCGCTGGCGGGTCTCGCCTACATGCTGTTCTGCTACGGCCAGCTCCCCTGGTTCTCCCTCATCATGGGGGCCAACTTCGCCTGCTATGGCCTTATCAAGAAGAAGATCCACTACGACACCGGCACCTGCCTCTATCTGGAAGCCATGGTGCAACTGCCCGTCGCGCTGATCATCATCGGCACGCTGGCGTGGCACGGGGAAGGGGCATTCGTGAATGGGGATCTGGCCGACAAGCTGCTGCTGATGGGCAGTGCGCCCGCCACCCTGCTGCCGGTGGGGCTGTTCTGCTACGCAGTAGCGAGAACCCGGATGAGCACGGTGGGGCTGCTGCAATATATCGAGCCCAGCCTCGCCTTCCTGCTCGCCATCTACTGGTTTGGTGAGGCGCCTGACCCCATCAAGGCGGTCGGTTTCGCCTTTGTCTGGGCAGGTCTGCTGGTGAGCCTGTTGCCGCTGCACCGACTCAAGCGCCGCCCTCAGGGCTTACCGCGATAGGACTCCAGCACCTTGTGCCAGCGGGGATCCTTGTCCATCTGCTCGGCGATGTCGTTGAGGGTGGCATGCAGCTCTGGGCGAGATTTGGGCAGCAGGATATGGCGGGTATAGCTGGATTGGGGGAATGGCGAGATAAACAGCTTGCCCTGATAGTGGTTTGAGTCGATGAAAAAGCCCAGCGCGGAGCCAGGCACCATGGTCACATCGATGCGGCCGCGCACCAGCAGCTCAAGATTGGTCTTCACCTTCTTGGCATCGTGACGCTCCAGCTCTCCCCTTGCTGCCGCATCGTCGATCCCCTGATAGCGGTAGCCCTCCACCCCGCCGAACACCAATCCCTTGAGGGAGTCGGGTCCGCGATAGGTGATCGGCTTGTCGATGTTCGAGATTAGCTCGTTGGTGTCGCGCATCACCGGAAAGGTCCAGAGATAGCGTTCGCGATGGGGATCCCCTACCCAGGCGGGATTGACCCAGACCACCAGGCCATCAAAGTCGGGATCCGCCATCTCCAGCGCCAGCCGGGCGCGATTAACCAGCCAGAGCTCGATTCTGGGTTCCCCCCCCAACTTTTCATTGAGATACTTGACCAGCTCGCGGCTCAGTCCGGCATCCACTCCGGTATTGAAGGGCGGATGCTGATGGTAATCGTAGAGACGGATCGTCTCCCCCAGAGCCGGAACCGACAACAGTAACCACAACCAGAACCAGACTCTCATCGCACCTCCTTGCACTGCTTTTGAGTTTGGCACAGAGAAGTACAAATGATAAAACCTCCTGACGGGATATCCCCGCACGCCTCTCCCCCCTCTTCTCGCTGGTTTATCTATATGGTGCGCACCGCCACCGGCCTGCTCTATACCGGGGTCAGCACGGATCCTCAACGTCGTCTGCGTCAGCACCAGAGCGGCAAGGGGGCTCGCGCCCTGCGCGGCAAGGGCCCCTTGACGCTGGCTTGGCAGCAGGAGGTCGGCGAGAAGGGGGCAGCCCTGCGCCTCGAATATCGCCTCAAGCAGCAGCCAAAATCCTTCAAGGAGCAGCTGATCCACAGCCCGGCACTCTGGCAGAGCTGGAGCCCGCAGTGGTTACCCGAAACGACCCGACCTTAAGGGTTACAGCTAAAAAAAGGCCACTCGATGAGTGGCCGAAAAGGGGAAATCAGGGAGCATTTCATAACTTGTTGCACAACTACAGATAGGTATTGTTGCGCTGACGACGGTGGCTGATGAGCCAACAGACTGCCAGCGCGACCAGCAGCCAGGGGGCCAACTTGACGATCAGGGCAAGCATGCCGCTCAGCAGCCCCAGTAGTACAAACACGCCGCTGACCAGCAGCATGGCCACCAGGGTAAAGCCGGTCAGCGCCATGACCAGCAACACTCCCAGCAAGATGAAAAATTCCAGCATAACTTGCTCCTTACGGGCTCTCTGTGCCGCGGGGCTGCCTTGCGGTCAATCCAGCCAGCGTTTCAATTCATAACGGGGCGGCATCACCAGCACCGCCAGCAGATAGGCAGCCAGTGCCAGCGGTGGCACCAGGATCAGGGCGAGCAGGGCTACCACTCGCACCGTCACTCTGGAGATCCCCAGCCGTTGGGCAATGCCGGCGCAAACGCCAGTCAGCTTGCGATGGACAAGATCCTTGGGCCAGGGAGTCATGGTTATACCTCCACCTTCTGCCCCTTGAGACGGGCCAGCTCGCGCTCTATCTCGTCATTGAGCTCCAGCTCGCGGAACTGGGCCTCCAGCGAGGGATTCTGCCCCAAAATGGCCGCCTCCAGCTGGGCTTCCAGCTGATCGACCCGGCCTTGAAAACCGTCAAAGCGCGCCATCAGCTCATGCATGCGCTGGTTGTCCACCTGAGCGCGAGCACGAATGCGGCTGTGGGCCGTCTGCTCGCGCAGGGTCAGCAGTTTCTGCTTCTCCCGCGCCTCGGTCAGCTTGGCTGCCAGTCGCTCGCTGTCGGCGGTAAGCTGGGCCAGCACCTCGGCCACCCGGGCCTTGTCCTGTTCCAGCTGTTCACATTTCCTGGCCTCCGCCAGCTTCTCGGTGAGGGCGGCACGGGCCAGATCCTCACGGCCTTTCTGGATGGCGAGCTCGGCCTTGGCCGACCACTCCAGGATCTGCGCCTGCAACCCCTGCTGGTGACGCTCCAGCTGTTTCTGTTCAGCAATCACGCGGGTGGCCTGGGTACGCATCTCGACCTGCACCTGCTCCATCTCTTCGATCATCAGGCGCAGCATCTTCTCCGGCTCTTCACTCTTGTCGAGCAGGCTGTGCAGGTTGGCATTTATCACGTCGGTCAGGCGGCTGAATACGCTCATGGTCTGGCTCCTTGTTGATGGGATTGCTATCTCTTCCCATTGCATTACAAGAGCCGTGCCAAGAAAAATTATTGTTGTTTTACATATAGATGGGAATTTACCGAGGAAATTCAAGAAGGGTTTATTGGTGAAAATAGCCAACCAGGTGGTGATTTTTACCAATAAAAAAGGGAGCCTGAGGCTCCCTTGTCGATTCATCTGCGATATCTAGTCAAGCTGCGTGGCTGTGGCCCAGCTTGCTGTCCAATTCGGCCAGCTTGGCCTCCATCCTGGCACGGCACACTTCGGAGAGCTCGCGAATGCCAGCGGCACCGTGCTCCTTGCTGCAGACCGGTGCCATCACTTCCACCAGCACTTCGCCGTTGTCCCAACGATTGAGGTCGATCTGACCGAAGTAGCTGGAGCAGACGATGGGCACCACGGGCACTTCAGCCTGTACCGCAGTGTGGAAAGCGCCCGCCTTGAATGGCAGCAGGCCACGCCCCTTGGAGCGGGTCCCTTCCGGGAACATCCAGATGGAGGTGCCGCGATTCTTGATGCGATCCACCACCTGACCTATGGTGCCGATGGCACGGGAGCGGTTGGAGCGGTCGATCAGCACGTTGCCGGATAGCCAGAAGATAAGGCCGAAGAAGGGGAGCCACAGCAGGCTCTTCTTGCCCACCGCCACCACACCGGGCTGCACCGCACCGGTCACGGTGAAGATGTCGAAGTTGCTCTGGTGGTTGCAGACGTAGACCGCCGGGCCGACCGATTTCACCTCGTCGGCCACCGTCACCTTGACTCGCAACCCGATCAGCGGGCAGACCGCGTGATACATGCGAGCGAAGACATAGACGTTGTTGGGATGGCGCGGACGAACCAGACAGAGCAGCAGGCCGAACAGGAACCAGAAAATGAGCAGCAGACCAAGCAGCAGCACACGGGCAATTTTGAGCATCGAACACCTCGAGTTTTAACTCGGCGCAGTATACTGATCCCCCTTTTAGCGAACAAGCGTTCGCCAAACAGAACCGACCAGACTTACCTGCTCTGTCACCCAGGCGATCAGTCATAACGAGCGCGGTAACTTGCCCCTCCAGACATAGCTCGCTAGGATGGCCCCATCTTGATGGACGGGGCGAACATGATTTTGCAACAACGGATAGCGAAACATCTCCTGCTGCTGGTCTGCCTGCTGCTGCTCAATTGTGCGGCCCAGCCGCTGGCCCGGCTTGCCCTGCTCGATCAGGCGCTCAGCTGTCAGGCGCTACCCGTTCAGAACTCGACAACGGATCTGGGGGATGCCAAACCGGCCAGCCCGCAGCCAGGCAGTTGCCAGCTCAACGGCAAGTGGCTGAGCGCCGCCCCCCTGCTCTGCATCGAACAGCTCTTCTTTGCCGTGGCGGTGCTGATCGCCCTGCTGGCCCCCCTTTGGCGCTACACACCGCCACAACCCCCACCCAGAGTCATCTCGCCGCCCGAACGGCGTCTGCATCTCACCCTCTGCATCTGGCGGGAATGATTCCGGCTCTTTGCCATTGGTCATGACTCATGTTTGCGAGACCATCGCCGCCTTCTTGCACCAACGGGGCACGACTGCGGCGTACTGAAAACAGATTTACGGCATGGCGTTGTTGCAGGGGAATACCTTGCTGCCTCGGCGCAACCACGACGACTGCCGACTAGCTTGCACAAGGCTGGCCACTTCAGGCTGGCACTACCCGATTTTAAGGAGTATCCATGAAACCGACTCTGAGCGCCCTGCCCCTGCTGGCCTCTCTCTGCGCACCCCTGCTGGCTCCGACCCTACACGCGGCCCCCTTCACCCCTGAACAGGAAGCACGCATCAAGGAGCTGATCCGCGAGACTCTGATCGCCAACCCCAAGATCCTCGACGAGGCGGCCGAGTCCTGGGAGAAGCAGAATGCCGCAGCCCAGGAGGCCCAGCTTGGCAACTTCATCAAGGGCAACAAGGATGTGCTGTTCAACAGCGCTACCAGCCCGCGCCTGGGTGCCAAAAACCCCAAGCTGACGCTGGTGCTGTTTACCGACTACAACTGCCCCTACTGCAAGCAGTTCGATCCCCAGCTGACCAGGCTGCTCAAGGCCTATCCGAATGATCTGGGGCTGGTGATCAAGTTGCTGCCGTTCAAGGGGCAGAGCTCCGCCAAGGCAGCCCAGTACAGCCTGACCCTGTGGCAACAGGATCCCGCCCGCTTCTTCGCCCTGCACGACAAGCTGATGAGCAAGCAGGGGATGCTGACCGAGGCGGACATCAACAAGGCGCTGGCGGCCACCGGCAATGTGGCACTCAAACCGGAGGGTAAAGCCACCGAGGAGCTGCGCAACAGCCTGCGCATTGGCACCCTGCTGGGTGTACAGGGCACACCGGCGACCCTGATCGGCAACCAGCTGGTGTCGGGCGCCATCCCCTATGAGGAGCTGGAGCAGCTGGTGAAGGCAGAGCTGGCCAGGCAGAGCTAAGGTCGGGGTCGCCCGCAGGGGCAGGAAGCGCTCGCACTGCGGCAATGGTGAGCCCTCAGGTCACCCCGTCTCCATGCAAAGAGCCCGGTATCACTACCGGGCTCTTTTTTCAGGAAGGAAAGGTGACAAACCAGCTCTATTGGGCGGGCGCCATCATCCCCTGCCCGAGCCGCCCTCTGGCACTGGTACGCTCGGCTTCGTCAAGCACACCATCTCCGTTCTTGTCCATTTGGGTAAAGAGGGCCTCATGATGCGCCATGAACTGTTCCCTGGTCGTGTCCTGCATCGGCCTCATGTTGCCCATATTCCCCATCTTGCCAGGCATGGCCTTGCCTGACTGCTGCATTGCCTCGTGCATCTTGGCCATGGCTGCCTCTCTCTCGGCAATCGAGAGGGTGCCATCCTTGTCACTGTCCTGCCGGGTGAAACGCTGCTCGGCTCTTTCCGTAAACTGTGCCTTGGTAATGTCCCCCTTGATGAACATCAAGGGCTCATCGATGCTCTCATCGGCAGCGATGGCGAAACCGCCAAGCAGCACCATAGGCAGAAGATAAAATTTGAGCATGGCTGTCCATTCCTTAGTAAGGGTCTCGGTACGGCCGAGGCCAACTGACGATCGCCAAGATAATCCCCGGCGCCTCCTGTAGTGTAGTCCCTGGACTATTCCCGACAGGGAGACAGATCCCAAGGTGCCCCGTCAAGCTTTTCTGCCAGTGACCTTGCGTCCTATTCATGGCGATGGCGGGAGGTTTCCGTTAAAATGACGGGTTTTTGCCGTGCCTGATTTGCCAATCCCCACCATCAGGCACTCGCAGCGTGAATCCTATGATGCCAGTGATGCAGGATCTGCCATGAACAACTACTTTCGGGTGCTGGGCGTCAAGTCCAACGCCAGCGAAAACGACATCAAGAAAGCCTATCGTCGGCTGTCGAACCAGTACCACCCCGACAAGCTGCACGGGGCGAGCGAAGAAGAGAAAGAGCAGGCAGCCATCAAGCTGCACCAGGTAAAGCAGGCCTATGAAGTGCTGTCCGATCCGAAACAGCGGGCCGCCTTTATCAAGGATTTCAACAACGTCATCGTGACCGACCCCGCCTCCGCCATGCAGGAGATGTGGGATCAGTTCTACCCCTGAAACAGCAGGCAGAAAGAGCAACTATGCAAAAGAGATGGGACCAGGCGCGGCTCAAGTCGCTGCAAAGCGATGCCAGCGAAAACATCGAATCCTACCGGGATCAGGACGACCCCAAGGGGCTGGAACAGTTCACCGACCAGATGAAGAGCCTGCTGCTGGCCGATATGAGCATGCTGGAGTTTATGCCCGAGTATCTGCCGCTGGCCCTCTATGGCCGGGTGCAGTTCCCGGCCAAGGCCAAGTCGCAGTGGAACAAGTGGCTCACCAGCGGCGAGCAGCCGAGCTGGGACGAGTTCAAGGTGAGCGTCGGCTTCAACAACGCCGCCCTGCCGCTGGTCAAGGCGGTACGGGCCCAGAGCGAAGATCAGCTGATGGAAGCCTGCGCCGTGCTGTTCCTGCTCGACAACCCGCTGCCGCGCGGCAGCTGCCGCGGCGATGACGACTATGAGCTGCGCGACGAAGAAGATGAAGACGGGGAAGATGCCGATGCCGACTACCACGGCGGCAGTGACCGCTATGGTGATGACGACGGCGATCAGGATATGTACGACGAAGTCCGTTTCTAATTGGGGCAAGGCATGAGCAACAGTCTGATAGAAATTACCGCCATCGAGATCAAAGAGCTGGCCGTTATCGAGCCGAAGCAGGCCAGCGAGAAGTTCGAGCTGATCGCCAAGACCATGTCTGACGACCAGCTGGCAGAAGTGATTGAAAACATTGATATCGTTACCCTGACCCAGATTAACGGCCAGCACGATATCTCCTTCCCCTCCATCATCTCCGAGCTGATGACCCCGGAGCGGATCCGCGACATCGTCTGCCAGCAGCCGCTCTACTGGGAAGAGGCGATCAAGAACAACGCCGACGAGCTGCAACAGCACACCTTCGACTTCCTCAACTACCTGATCCGCACCCAGGATAGCGAAGCCAAGCAGCGCGAGATCCTCGAGTGCGTGGCCGAAGACCCGGCCGGTCTCTTCTACCTCGCCATCCCCTTTATCGAGTTCTATCGCGGCGATCGCTATGAAGAGGACGAAGGCTATCGCGACGTGCTGCACGCCGAAGAGGAAGATCTTGAAGAGTCCCAGCGTTACAGCGAACGCCAGCAGAGCGAGGATCTCCACGACTACGCGCTGGATGACCCGAGAAGCCTGTTGATGCTCATTCGCGAGCTGGCCCCCGAGGTGGAGAAAGCCATCAAGGCGCTGCTGCGCAACGAGCACTCCAGCTGGGACGGCATCATCAACAAGTTTGCCGCCGAGCTGGTGATGCAGGCCAAAGAGAAGAACAAGGTCGAGGAAGACGAGTACGGCGACGTCGACGACATGTTCAGCTTTCTGGATTAAGGAGCCCATTCATGCAGTTAGTCATTCGCGATGCCAACCAGGGCCCCTTTCTGACCCAGGTGCTGCGCTTTGGCCGCGACAATGAACGTTTGAGCGAGCAACAGCTGGCCGCCATCAAGGGCAAGGCGGTGCTGATGAGCCTAAAATTCGCCGACAAGTACTACAACAAGTACAAGATGCACCTGCTGGAGCAGGCCGCCCACGACGTCATCGGCGTGGTGAGCCTCGGCCTGCAGGAGCTCTCGGCGCGGGATCCGGCCAAGGCGCTGGCGCTGCTGCAGGCGCCGGAAGGCCCCATCAAGCCGTTCCAGAAGGGCTGGTCGATGCTCATTACCGTCAGCCCCAAGCAGGCTGGCAACAGCCTCTACGGTGACGTGGATGCGCGCCTCTTGGACAAGATCTCGAGCCCGCCCGATGTGGAGGAGTGGCAAGGGTGGCAGGAGTACGAGAAGGCGCTGACCGAGCACAACAAGAGCCGCCTGATGGAGCTCATCGACCAGCACTTCTTCGCCTGCGAGAGCGACCACCCCACCATGGAGGACAAGCTGGCCGAAGCGCTGCTCTACCGCATCCTCTGCGGCAAGGGCAGTGGCGCCGCCCCGCTCAAGGTGAAGCAGGATCTCAAGCGCAAACTGGCGCGGGAGATTGAGCTCGACGAGAGCTGGTACGACACCGACTACCTCGCCGCCCAGCTCGCCCTGATGCTGAGCGCGCTCCCCGCCGACATGGCCGCCGCCCTGCGCCAAGAGCTGAGCCCGGGCTTTGTGCCCAACCTGCTGCACACTCTCGGCTTTGTGCGCCAGTACCAGCTGCTGCAAAAAGAGAACGCCTCGCCGGAGAAGCTCGACAACGTCGAGATGCGCGCCGGTCTCAAGCACCCGCTGCTCGGCTGGCCGCTCTACCACGACTTCTAAGGCCGCTTTCGCCGCCCATCAGTCGCACCACAACGCCCGGCCCGCCGGGCGTTGTTTTATCCTCCCCTCACTCTCTCCCAAGCAGATAGGTAACACGCACAAGTCACCCTGGGGCAGCCCCTTCTCTTCCCGATATTTATTCACTCAATACCCAAGGATGAATAAACAACCTGCAATACAACAACTTGGCGCCAGCTGCGTTTCGGGGCAACAAAGCGGGATGCAGATCCCGCTACAGCGCCATAATCGGCACCAAATAGCCGACTGGATCACATCAACCGTGCCGCAATCACGTGGTAAGCCGAGCTACAACCACGGCTCAATCGCGCATAAAAAGGCGGAATAGATCAATAAAAAGCAATTAATCGCGCCGGATTAAATTTCAGGTATGGCTATTTGCACCGCTTGGCCGCTAAATGACAGACCGGCCTTCAGACCAGCATGGAAGCGCACAAGGCTAGCCGGCAGCAGACCGGTACGCTCTCAGGACGAGTTATGACTTTCTTCTCTCACAGGAGACAGACCGTGAGCGCTTCGAATCAACACCCCACCATTCCCCCCGGCTCCGGGGCGCTGTTCTTTATCCAGACCTTCTCGACCCTGGGGTTTGCCGTGCTCTACTCCACGCTGGTGCTCTACGCCACCAAGCGGCTCGGCTTCAGTGAATCCCAGGCCAACGCCATGATGGGGGTCTTCGGGGCCTTCAACTATGGCCTGCACCTGTTTGGCGGCTATCTCGGCGGGCGCTACCTCAGCAACCGCAACCTGTTCGTGATGGGAATGGTGCTGCAGGTGATCGGCTGCTACTTCATCGCCGAGATGGGGATCACCGGCCTCTACTGGGGGCTCGCCATGTTCCTTACCGGCAGCGGCCTCAACGTCACCTGCCTCAACATGATGCTGACCCAGCGCTTCGCCCCGGATGATCACCGCCGCGAGAGCGCCTTCCTGTGGAACTACGCCGGGATGAATCTGGGCTTCTTTATCGGCTTTACGGTGGCGGGCTACTTCCAGCTCACCGAGGATTACCGCACCCTGTTCCTGTTTGCAACGCTGGGCAACATCATTGCCATCATCGCCACCTTCGCCTGCTGGCCGATTCTGGCGGATATCAGCACCCCGCTGCGCCATGTCAAAGGGAGCAGCTTCTACCGCCGCATGCTGGCCGGGATCGCCATTCTGGCCATGCTGGTGCCGGCGCTGCGCCTGCTGCTGACCCATGCCAGCTTCAGCGGCAGCTTCGTGCTGATCCTGGGCGCCGTGGTGCTGGTGCTGCTCTGCGTGATGACCGCCCGCCATCCGGACGCCGCCGAGCGCAGCCGCATGGTGGCCTACCTGATCCTCGCCCTTGGCTCCCTTATCTTCTGGTCGCTCTACCAGCTGGCGCCCATGGGGCTGATGCTCTTCTCCGAGCACAACATCAACCTCAACGTGTTCGGGCTGCGGGTCGCGCCCCAGTGGATCCAGAACATCAACACCCTCGTCATCGTCATCGGTGGCCCCCTGATGGCGCTGCTGTTCAAGCGGCTGCGCGAGCAGGGGTGGAATATCGACATCCCCTCCCAATTTGCCGCCTCCCTGTTCTGCATGGGGCTCGGCATGCTGGTGCTGCCGCTCGGCATCCATCTGGCGGGGGCCGACGGGCTGGTCGCCTTCAAGTGGATCGCCATCAGCTATGTGCTGCAGAGTTTTGGCGAGCTGCTGATCTCCCCCATCGGCTACGCCATGATTGGCAAGCTGGCCCCCGCCAGCCTGCAAGGCTTGATGATGGGTTGCTGGATGATGGTGACTGGCATCGCCTCGGTGCTGGCGGGCTATGTCTCCAGCGCCATGCCGCAGAATATCGGCAGCTCTCCGGTGGCCACCAACCCGGGCTACAGCTCGGTGTTCAATATGCTCGGCTGGGGCTCGATGGCGGGCGGGATCGTCCTGCTGTTGCTGGTGCCCCGCCTGCGCCTGCTGATCGCCTCGAAAATCACCCCGCCACCGGCGGCGACAGCCATTCCTGTCTAATTGGATTCGGGCCAACCATTTCAGTAGCCCCTGCCAGCGCGAACGGTTGAATCGGCAATGCAGCTGATAATGCGAAGGGCCCCGCCATCATGGATGGCGGGGCCCTCTTTTTTGGCGGGATGGATGACCCTAATCTGGCTGGCGAGCCCCCGTTTAGGCTTCGTCAATCAAGCCTATGTCCCCACAGGTCTCGTTTCTCAAACATCCGATTTTGGGGTTCCCAAACGCAGCAGCTTGAGCAATCGATATAGAAAAAGTGGCTGAATAATCGTCAACACTATGGTTAGCCAAGCCAATAGAGTTATGTTGCCAAGGTGACCATCGACATTTGTTAAAATCATCGAAGAGACGACGGCAGCCGAGCCACTGAATATATGTTGAAAAACATTTTGCAATGACATGAATCCCGCCCTTTCCCAAGGCGCTGCCACTTGACTATTAACAGCAGCAACGGTGATCGTTCGGGTCGATGTAACCACCATGAATAACGTGAAAATCACTATGGTCGGCAACCAAGGCTCATGCAAAAAACCATCCCAAACAACCGCTATCGTCAATGCCCCTATCAAAATCGTCACTTTCATTGCGCCAAAACGGTCAATAAACAATCCGCCAAGCTGCATTGAAAACAGGCTAAATATACCACCCATGACATAGTAATAACTCATATCACCACGAGGGACATCAAGGTTAAATTGAAAATAAGCAGCTATGTTGGGAACAATAAGGAAGGTGCTGAAAATTGCCAACCCAATTGCCATAAACGCATTCAACACCACAGGTCGCTTCAACATTTCAATGGATGAAAAAGCCTTCTGACTCAATCCCAAGTGGGCCGTCATCCCGGGCAGCCTTGTATATACCGCCACGCAGACACATAATCCCAAGCCACCTAAAACATAGAAAGGTGCACTCCATCCTTTTGACATTGCCAGCTCCAATCCCAACGGCACACCGGCAATCGCTGACAACGAAAACGCCCCCATCACGATGGCCATCGCTCGGCCACGTTGCTGTACAGGCGTAGCATCCGCAACGATCGCCAGAGCAATGGATGTTGCAGGACCGGCAAACATACCGGCCAGCAAGCGGGTAAAGAATAAACTTTCCATATCCCATGCCAAAGCGCAGGCCCAAGTGGATAGCGAGATCCCCAACAATGTGATCAGTGCAACATGCTTTCTATCAAATAGGTCGAGATATCTGGCACATAACAACGATGATAGTGCGGCTGCCAGTGCATACCCGCCTCCTAAATATCCTATATAGGTTGGACTTATATTTAGTGCGCGAGATAAATCAGGCCCGAGAGGCATAATCATCATGAAATCAAGCGCACTGACCAATTGAATCAATGCCGCCAACCAGACAACGTTAAAATCCATAACCGAACAATTACTGTGAGTTTTTTCACCCACATTATTTTTATCTAGCATAATAATGTTTACTCTCAATCTTTAGAGATAGAAAGTATACCCACTATCACATTTTAATTTTATTCGTTAAAATGGCATGAATTGTTATCAGATTAGGGATAATCAATGCGTACCGGCATGGAATTGAATGCGCTGAAAATTTTCATTGCAGTGGTTGAAAATAGCAGTTTTGTCGGTGCATCTAAAGCCCTTCAAATCCCCACCTCAAATGTGAGTCGCAGTATTTCTCAATTGGAAGAAGCCTTGAATCTTCAACTGATTGAACGCTCAACCCGCCATATGAAGCTCACACAGTCAGGGCAACTGCTCTATACCCGAGTAAAACCACTGCTGGAATCACTGGAGCAAACCGAGGCTGAATTGACATCACAGCAGATTCAGCTGAAAGGGCCATTACGCATCTGTATCCCCAATGAGGCTGGGCCAAAACTGCTCGGTACTGCCATTGCCGACTTTGCCTGCCAACATCCTGAAATAACGATCAGCTGCATTACCAATCTCTCCGGACTTGAATCATTAAGAGAGGATTTGGACATGGCAATCATCATTCACAGAGGCAAGATGGATGATTGCGATTACATAGCCAGCCATTTGACCACCATTCCCTGTACTGTTGTTGGCTCCCCGTCATTGATTCAGAAGTGGGGGCTTCCCAACCACACATCACAACTCAAAACTCTCCCCTGCATAACAACGGTGAGCGCTCTGAAAGGGATGCCTTGGCAATTTACTCGCACGAGCAGTGAATTTTCCACCATTCAGGTGAATGAACACTACCGGGTCAATAGTGGCGAACTGGCGTTAAAAGCAGCAATAGCCGGTGTAGGTTTTGCCATTCTTGCCAAGGTATCTTGCCAGGAGTTTATTGATGATGGCAGCTTGGTTGAAATTGAACTTGAGCTACCCGCTGCCCCATTACAGTTGTTTGCTGTTTATGCAAACCGCCAATATCTTCCTGCTAAAACACGTGTATTTATTGAGTTCATTCGACAAAACATCATTAGTTATCAGTAGCTAAAGTCCAAAACTAAATGGCCTACGCTAGCGTTTATCGTTTGCGTAGGCCTGATTACGCTTCGTTAATCAGACCTACAGCCTTATAAAGGCCTGTGCAAAACTAACTCACTTTCAACACTTCTTTACCATAGTGAGTTTCACATTGTACATATTCTAATAGCGCATACAGTTTATCAGGTTCATTTCTTATAACCTTCAAACTATCCATTGTCGTTTCCCTTGGTGAAACCTTTGTTAAAAATAGCTCGCCATAAATCTCATTTTGCAAACATGATATGAGATCTCTGGTGAAACACGATATTTCTCTAGATACCCATTCTAACTTACTAAAAAAGTCATTTTTTTCAAGATATGGTTGTTCCCTAGAAAGCTCGTATAATTTTGCTTGAATCATGAAACGAGTTGTTCTAAATAACAAAGGATTTAAAATTTCGTGGCATTCCAATTCTTTGCAAAACAAATACGTGACATGCTCAAGCTGCATTGCGTAATCCATTCTTTTAGGGAGGTCAACCTCATGTCCATCCGCTTTATTAACACGCCATATCAACGCTTTTAAAGATAGTTCATCACAAGTAGATGTCAGTGCATTGGAAACAGAGAGCAATTGTTCAAATATTTTAATTTGATGTTCTTTTTTAAAGTTAGCTCTTCTTTCCCGTTGAGCTTGATAAATTGGGACAAACAATCCAAAAAAAGCTAAAAAGACAGGTGAAAAGTCCTTTATAAAATCGTACATGAAATCACCAAAAAAATTTTATAATAAAAAAGGCGCTTTCGCGCCCTTCTATATTAATTACCCTTCCTGATTTTCCCCGGCTACCGGTTCGGTTCCCGCGGCGGGTTCAATCTCAATACGATCCACCCGCTGCAAACCGCGGGGCAGCTTGGCGCCGCGGCGGCCGCGCTCGCCGCGGTAGTAGTCGAGATCCGAGGGTTTGAGGGTGAGCTTGCGCTTGCCGGCAAACAGGGTGACCGACTGGCCCTGCGGGATCACGGCGGCCATCACCACAAACTCCTCCCGCGCCTTGACCCGAGCCGACGGAATGCTGATCAGCTTGTTACCCTTGCCCTTGCCGAGTACCGGCAGGGTGTTGAGCGGGAACAGCAGCATGCGCCCCTCGTTGGAGATGGCCATGCAGAGATCGGTCTCTGGCGAGCCGATCTTCTGGGGTGCCATCACCTGACCCCCTTCCGGCACGGTGAGCAGCGCCTTGCCGTTCTTGTTCTTGCCGATCAGGTCGTCATAGGTGCAGACAAAACCGTAACCGGCGTCGCTGGCGATCAGGTAGGGCTCGCCTTCGTTGCCCATCACCAGATGACGCACCTCTTCCCCAGCCCCCAGCGCAAAGCGGCCGGTGAGCGGTTCGCCCTGACTGCGCGCGGATGGCAAGGTGTGAGATTCGAGAGCGTAAGTTCTTCCCAACGTGGAGAGGAACACTGCCTGCTGGTTGCTGCGGCCACAGGCGTGGGCCAGATAGCTGTCCCCCGCCTTGTAGGAGAGCCCCGCCACGTCCACGTCGTGGCCCTTGGCGGCGCGTACCCACCCCTTGTCGGAGAGGATGACGGTGACCGGTTCGCTGGGAATGAGCTCTTTCTCGGTCAGCGCCACGGCGGTGGCACGCTCCACCAGCGGGGTGCGGCGATCGTCGCCGTACTTCTCGGCATCGGCCAGCAGCTCTTTCTTGAGCAGGGTGTTGAGACGGCGCTCGGAGCCCAGGATCAGCTCCAGCTTGTCGCGCTCTTCGGCCAGTTCGTTCTGTTCGGCGCGCAGCTTGAACTCTTCGAGCTTGGCCAGATGGCGCAGTTTCAGCTCGAGGATTGCTTCGGCCTGGGTCTCGGTAATGTTGAAGCGCTCCACCATCACCTTGCCCGGCTCATCCTCGGTGCGGATGATCTCGATCACCTCGTCGATGTTGAGATAGGCGATCAGCAAGCCTTCGAGGATGTGCAGGCGAGCCAGCACCTTGTCGAGGCGGAATTGCAGACGGCGACGCACGGTCTCGCGGCGGAACCGAATCCACTCGCTGAGGATGGTCTTGAGGCACTTCACCTGCGGCCGGTTGTCGAGGCCGAGGATGTTGAGGTTGACCCGGTAGTTCTTCTCCAGATCCGTGGTGGCGAACAGGTGGGCCATCAGCCCCTCCACATCCACCCGGTTGGAGCGCGGCACGATCACCAGACGGGTCGGGTTCTCGTGGTCAGATTCATCGCGCAGGTCGGTGACCATCGGCAGCTTTTTCGCCACCATCTGGGCGGCGATCTGCTCCATGATCTTGGCGCCGGAGGCCTGATGGGGCAGCGCCGTGATGACGATATCGCCATCCTCCTCGCTCCAGACCGCCCGCTGCTTGATGGAGCCCTTGCCGGTCTCGTAGATTTTGCGGATATCGTCGCGCGGGGTGATGATCTCGGCATTGGTCGGGTAATCCGGCCCCTGAATGTGCTGCATCAACACATCGAGCCCCGCATTGGGGTTGTCGAGCAGCTCGGCACAGGCGTAAGCCACTTCCCGCGCGTTGTGGGGCGGAATGTCGGTCGCCATCCCCACCGCAATACCGGTCACCCCGTTGAGCAGGATGTGCGGCAGACGGGCAGGCAGCACCACCGGCTCCTTCATGGTGCCGTCGAAGTTCGGCGTCCACTCCACCGTGCCCTGACCCAGCTCGGAGAGCAGCAGCTCGGAGAAGCGCGACAGCCGCGCCTCGGTATAACGCATGGCGGCGAAGGATTTGGGATCATCCGGCGCACCCCAGTTGCCCTGACCGTCCACCAGCGGATAACGGTAGGAGAAGGGCTGGGCCATCAGCACCATGGCTTCATAACAGGCGCTGTCGCCGTGGGGGTGGTACTTACCCAGCACGTCACCCACGGTACGGGCAGACTTCTTGTGCTTGGAGAGCGCCGACAACCCCAGCTCGCTCATGGCGTAGATGATGCGCCGCTGCACCGGTTTGAGGCCGTCGCCGATATGCGGCAGGGCCCGATCCATGATGACGTACATGGAGTAGTTCAAGTAAGCCTGTTCGGTAAAGGTGCGCATTGGCTGGCGCTCTACCCCGTCCAGACTGAGCTCGATAGCATCACTCATGTGATTTTCTCTTTCGGTTCGGGAGCCACCACAAGGCGACTCCGGCTAAATGCTTGCCGGCCCCGACAGGGCCGGCCGACGGCTTAGATGATGGCGAGGTTGCCCTTCTCTTCGAGCCATTCGCGACGATCGCTCGCCCGCTTCTTGGCCAGCAGCATGTCCATCAGTTGCAGAGTCTCATCAGCCGCATCCCCTTCACTCTCCCCTGCCGGATCCATGGTGAGCTGCACCAGACGGCGGGTGTTGGGATCCATGGTGGTTTCCCGCAGCTGTTTCGGGTTCATCTCACCCAGGCCCTTGAATCGGGTCACCATCACCTTGCCCTTCTTCTTCTCGGCTTCGACCCGCTGCAGCACGCCGTTCTTCTCGTCTTCGTCGAGTGCGTAGTAGACCTCTTTACCGATATCGATCCGGTAGAGGGGCGGCATGGCGACATAGACGTGCCCCTTCTCCACCAGCGCGCGGAAGTGCTTCACGAACAGGGCGCAGAGCAGGGTGGCGATGTGCAGACCGTCCGAGTCCGCATCCGCGAGGATGCACACCTTGCCGTAGCGCAGACCGGAGAGGTCGTTGGAGTCGGGGTCGAGACCGATGGCCACCGAGATGTCGTGAACTTCTTGCGAGGCGAGCACCTGACCGGCCTCCACCTCCCAGGTGTTCAGGATCTTGCCGCGCAGCGGCATGATGGCCTGAAACTCGCGATCCCGCGCCTGCTTGGCACTGCCGCCCGCGGAGTCACCCTCCACCAGAAACAGCTCCCCCTGCATGGGGTCGGCGCAGTTACAGTCGGTCAACTTGCCGGGCAGGGCCGGGCCCTGGGTAATCTTCTTGCGCACCACCGTCTTGGCGGCGCGCATCCGGCGCTGGGCGCTGGAGATGCAGATCTCGGCGATCTGCTCCGCCAGCTCGGTGTTGCTGTTCAGATAGAGGCTGAAGGCATCCTTCACCACGCCGGAGACGAACGCCGAGCTCTGACGGGAGGAGAGGCGCTCCTTGGTCTGACCGGCGAACTGCGGATCCTGCATCTTGATGGAGAGGATGTAGGCGCAGCGATCCCAGATATCTTCCGGAGTCAGCTTGACCCCGCGCGGCAGCAGGTTGCGGAACTCGCAGAACTCGCGCATAGCGTCGAGCAGGCCCTGACGCAGGCCGTTGACG
This sequence comes from Aeromonas sp. 601039, assembly GCF_049174415.1. Taxonomy (NCBI): domain Bacteria; kingdom Pseudomonadati; phylum Pseudomonadota; class Gammaproteobacteria; order Aeromonadales; family Aeromonadaceae; genus Aeromonas; species Aeromonas sp. 601039. The sequence continues at coordinate 59,266 of NZ_JAAKTL010000010.1, read as the reverse complement.
TGGGTGCCGCCCTGGGCGGTGGGAATGAGGTTCACATAGGATTCGGCGAGACATTCGCCCCCTTCCGGCAACCAGCAGAGCGCCCAGTCCACCGCCGACTGTTCGGAGCTAAAGGAGCCGATAAAGGGCTGCTCCGGCAGGCAGGTGAACTGCTTGACCGCATCGACCAGATAATCCTTGAGGCCATCTTCGTAGCACCACTCCAGCTTGATGCCGGTGTTCTTGTCGAGGAACTTGATGGTGAGGCCGGGGCAGAGCACGGCCTTGGCTTTGAGCAGGTGCTCCAGCTTGGTGACCGAGAACTTGGGCGAATCGAAGTAACTCGCCTGCGGCCAGAAACGCACCCGGGTGCCGGTGTTGCGACGGCCGCAGGTGCCGGTGATGGTCAGCTCCTGCACCTTCTCGCCACGCTCGAAGGCGATGTCGTAGACCTGACCGTCGCGACGTACCGTCACCTCGACCCGATCGGAGAGGGCGTTTACTACCGAAATACCCACCCCATGCAGACCGCCGGAGAACTGGTAGTTCTTGTTGGAGAACTTGCCACCCGCGTGCAGCTTGCAGAGGATCAGCTCCACCCCGCTGACCCCCTCTTCCGGGTGGATATCGACCGGCATGCCGCGGCCGTCGTCGATCACTTCGAGGGACTGGTCTTCATGCAGGATCACCTCCAGATTGCGGGCGTGACCTGCCAGCGCTTCATCGACGCTGTTGTCGATGACCTCCTGGCCGAGGTGGTTGGGCCGGGTGGTGTCGGTATACATGCCGGGGCGGCGACGCACCGGTTCAAGGCCATTGAGGACCTCAATGGCATCCGCATTGTATTGAGTAGACATGGAGGGCCTTGCGAATTGACGTTTGGGGAGAATCTTACTCGTTGGGAGGGTATTGGACAAACTTGGCTGCGGGAAAGGGTGATCCGGAGGGGATTGCGCCCCCCCCAAGGCTATTTCAGCGCCCCTCGGCAGGGCCAGGCAGCGCCTGTTGCAGCTGGGAGAGCGAACTTTGCAGCCGCCACACCATGCCTGCCAGCTCTCGCGCCGTGCCATCGCCATGGTTGGCCAGCCCCTGACTGATCCGCTGCAGCTCGGCCAGCGTGCGGTCGAGGGAAGCGTGCTGCACCCCCTGCTCGGTGAGGATCCCCTTCAGGCTACGGATACAGTTGTCACGCACCAGATAGAGAGGATGCTCGTCACCGCGCCACTGGCGCAGCTGCCAGACGATATGGCTGCAGTTGAGCAGCACCACGCCCCAGCGCAATACCCACATACGGGCGGTCTGCTCCTGACTCTGACCGAGCTGGCTGATGCAGTGGTAGATCAGCGACTCGAACTGGCTCTCGCTCTGGCGCGGGGCCGGCTCCAGCTGATCCATGAAGTGGCGGCGCAGGGAGCGGATAATGCGGCGGCTCTTGCGCCGATCCGAGCTGGGTCGCAACAGCTGAAACGCCAGCGCGGCGCTCATCACCCCCATCATCTGGGCGAGGCTGCTGTTGATGAACTGCTGATAGTCGTAGCTGGGCGGATTGGTGATGGCGAGAAACGAGCCGAGCAGCACGATCATCTGGCCCCAGAGGCCCGCCTGCCGCACCTGCTGCTGTTTGCAGAGCTGCATGGAGAGCAGCGCCGGAAAGAGCAAGAGGCAGAAGACCCAGAAATCGTCGATGCGGATCATCAGGCCAAACTTGACCGCAAAGCAGATGAGGCTGAGCAGCAGGATCGCCCTGAGCATGGTGTTGGCCCCCTGAGCCGGCGCCGGGGTCGCCGAGTAGAGCACGCAGCAGATGGAGAGCATGGTGAGCGCCGAGCTGCCCGCATCCCACTGACTGTTGATCCAGAAAGTGCAGCCGAGCAGCACGCAGAGGAAGGTGCGCCCGCCGTTGTAGGCGGCCTCCAGCGTGTCGGTATGGCTGGTGAGGGAGGTGTGACGGGGCGGCGCCGGCCACTCCTGATCGTCGTAGCGGGTCAACCGGTCGAGCCAGCGCTGACACTCCAGATAGCTCCAGCAGAAATGGCGCAGCCGCAGCAAAAAGGTGCGCAGCCGGTAATCATGCTCGCTGGTCGGCATCAGGGGAGCCAGCAACCTCGCAACCCGATACTTGTCGCACTCCGGCTTGCCAAGCTCGGCCAGCAGGGTGGCGAGCAGCGCCTGAATGCCTTCCGGTTGTTCCGGCCAGTTGTGCAGCATGCGGCGCTGGCTGGAGATAAGGCTGATGAGCCGCAGCTGGCGATGGAGCAGGAAGTTGAGCAGCCGGTTCTGGCGCCGCAACCGATGATGGCTCCAGACCGCCTGTATGCGCAGCACGTTCATGGTGAGGATCTGGCCGATCAGCCCTTCGTGGGAACTGCGCACCTCGGGCGTCATCTCCCCCAGCCAGAGCAGCTGGGCATGTTCCAGCAGGCGGGTCTGGCTCTTGCGCAGGGAGTCCAGCAGGGTTTCGCTATCCGAGGTGCTGGGCAGGATCATCATCATCAGACCGCCGCAGAGGATACCGATGATCACCTCGCTCACCCGCGCCTGGGCAATATCGAAGATATGGTGGGGATCCGCCACATTGACGCAGGAGAAGGCGATGATGGCGGCAGTGTAACCGCCGAGGGCGAAGGCGTAGGAGACGTTGTTCTGATAGTGGTTGGAGATGTAGGTGCACAAGCCCAGCCAGAGGGCGATGAGGAAGCTGAACAGCCAGGGATCGCTGATGCCAAGACCGGTGATCACCACCGCCGCCATCGCCCCCATCAGGCTGCCAACCACCCGCCCCAGACTCTTGCTGATCACCCCGCCCACAGTGGGAAAACTCACCACGGCGGCCGAACTCATCGCCCAGTAGGGGGAGTCGAGCTGCAGCACGAAGGCCAGCCAGAGCGACAGGCACATGGCCAGCGCGTTGTGCAGGGCATAACGCCACTGCCCCCCTGTCGCCTTCCCCCAGGGGGTACGCAGCCAGAATGACTCGCTCACCCTACTCGCCAATGGTGATGGTGCAGGTGGTGCCGGCGATCAGCGTCACGTCCGCCGGCACATCCAGCAGCTTGATCCGCACCGGCACCCGCTGGGCCAGCCGCACCCAGGGCACGTTGGGTTTGACGTCGATCAGCAGACCGTTGCCGCCATCGACGCTCTGATCGTGGATGGCGCGCCCTATGCTCTCCACCTCGCCGCGCAACCGCTGTTCCCCGCTGTAGAGCACCACTTCGGCCGGTTTGCCCGGCGCTATGTGGCCAAGCTTGGTCTCTTCAAAATAACCCTGCACATAGAAGGAGTGAGTATCCACCAGCGCCACCAGCGGCACGCCGGCACTGGCATAGTTGCCGACCCGGGTCTGCAGGTTGGTGATGTAGCCATCGCTCGCGGCATGCACCCGGGTCTTGGCCAGCGACCACTCCGCCTTCTCCAGATTGGCCTGTGCCACCTGATAGGCCGCCTGCATCGCCTGGGCATTGAGGCGCGCCTCATCCATCGTCTCGGCGGAGATGACGCTGCGCGACAGGCCGCTGCGGCGGTTCGCCTCGTGTTCCGCCTTGTCGAGATCCGATTTCGCCTTGGCCAGCGCCGCCCGGGCATTATCTAGGGCGATCCGGTAGGGCTCGGGGTCGAGCGTAAAGATCTCCTCCCCCGCCTTCACCAGCTGGTTGTCCTTCACCGCGATCTTGATGATCTTGCCCGACACCTCGGGGGTAATGCTGACCAGCTCGGCGCGCACCTTGCCATCCCGGGTCCAGGGCCCCTGCATGTAGTAGTTCCACAGCCACCAGCCCGCCGCCAGCGCCAGCGCGCAGACCAGCAGGGTAGAGAAGTATTTGAGGGTCGCGAGAGGTGATTTAGCCATGTAACAGCATCCATAAAGCGCCGCTGACGGCGAGGATAAAGAGAGAGAGATCCATCAACATGGGGTGCCAGACATCCCCGCCATAGAGCCAGTCACGCAGCAGATGGTGCACCGGCAGCCAGCAGAGCAGGCCGAGCAGCACCGCCTTGAACAGCGGCGGAAAGTAGAGAGAGGCGCCCAGTACCAGATCCGGCAGCGCAGAAGGAGTTGTCACAAACGTGCTCCCTGTTGGCAGTGAAGTTCAGAAGAGTTCGGCCATTCCCTGCCCCGGGCGAGGCAAAGTAAACAGGCCGCTAAAGATTAACACTGCCCCGCAGGGTGCAACAGGAACATATGAGCCCCTTTTGTTCAGACCTGTCGATCCGCTGGATGATGCACGCCATCGCGCGTCGGCACCGCCCCCAGCTCGAACGGGTTGACCCCTTCGAGACAAGCGAGGTTGTAGCCATACTCGGCCGGGTTGGAGCGGCGCTGATGGTGGGTATAGATGCCGCAGATACTGCAGAAGTAGTGTTTGGCGGTGCGGGTATTGAACTGGTAGCAGCGCAGCACCTCCTCCCCTTGCAGAATGCGGATGCCGGACAGCGGCACCGAGGCGACGATAGCGCCCCGACGTCGGCATAACGAGCAGTCACAGCGGCGCGGATCAACCACCCCATCCGGCAGGGTCAGCTCCAGCACCACGGCGCCGCAGTGGCAGCTGGCCTTGTGTTTCTCTTGAATCGGGGTATTGCCGATGCGCTTGATCATCCAGCCTCCTTGCAGACGGGTTCACTTCCTCAGATGTCAATCAAACAGGGTATCGCGCCGCCCCTGCTGCAAGTGCTCATGGAGGGTGCGCAACTGGGAGGCCACCACCCGATGGCGGGAGAGCGGGGGCAAGTCGTCGATGGGGAAGTAACCCGCCCCTTTGGTTTCATCGGTTTCGCCCAGCAGCTGGCCGCCGGCCACCTCGCACAGAAAGAAAGCCTTGTGGGCGTGAGGCAGCTGGGGCGGATGAGGATGTTTTAGCTTGTCGAACAGGGCCAGCAGTTGCACCGCACGGCACTCAAGGCCGGTCTCCTCCACCACTTCACGCACCACGGCATCCGCCGGCGAGTCACCGATATCGCACCAGCCACCGGGCAGAGTCCAGCAGTCGTCGCTGCGCTCCTGTACCAGCAGGATATGGCCCGCATCGTTCTGAATGAAGGCCCGCACATCGAGCTTGGGGGTGGGATAACCACTGTCGAGGGCAATCCAGTCGCTGATGGCTTCCGGCGCCAGCTCGCCCTGGCTGGCGATAAGGGCCACGGTGGCCGCTCGCAGCGCCTCGAAACGGCCGATATCGAAGGGGTCTTTGGAGTAGGTGAGGCCCGCTTGCGCCGTGACCAGTACCTGTTCCAGAAAGGCGGCCAACGGCGGTTGCATGATTAAAGCCCGAGGAAACGGATGATCTGGGCGGGGTAGCGCTCGAACGCCACGAAGGCGTGGTCGCCGCCGCACTCCAGCGAGAGGCGGGCAAAGCGGTATTCGTCCAGCGCCTTACGGTAGTCGAGCACCTCATCCCCCTGCTGTTGCAGCACCCAGAGTCGCTCCGGCGCCGTCACCGGTACCGCCAGTGCCCGCAGCTCGTCCATATGTTGAGGCAGCAGTTCGTACTGCTCACCCGTATAGGGATTGGTCTGGGGGCCAAGGTAGTCGCAAAGCAGCTCGTGCGGGCGCACCGCCGGATTGATCAGCGCCGCGCGGCAGCCGTACTGCTCGCTGACCCGGGTCGCCATAAAGCCGCCGAGGGAGCTACCCACGGCGCCGAGCTTGTAGTCACTACCATAACGACGCTGCAGATCAGCAATGGTCTGCTCGATAGCCGCCCAGGCCGTCGCTGGCGTATTGGGCTGGGCCGGAATGATCACCTCGATGTCGGGCCGGTTGGCGGCCACCCAGGCAGCCATCTGCTGCGCCTTGGCGGAGCCCGGTGAGGAGTTGAAACCGTGCAGATAAAGGAGAACCGACTTCATGCAATGCTCTCCTCAATAACCGGTGGCGTTGGGGTCGGGCACAAACTGTCCCACCGGCAGGCGCCACACCTCGCTGGCCACCCGCCCATCCGGATAGAGGGTGAGATAGCGCCAGCCCGGGCCGGATTCATCCAGCGCAAAGCCATCAGAGAGAGGTTTGAACTGGATGCAGGTCGATGGGCTGGCAATCAGCCGCACCCCGCGGTGCACCTCGTCAAACTCCTGATGGACGTGGCCAAACAGGATGGTCTTCTGCTGCGGATGACGGGCCAGTACAGCGAACAGGTCATCGGCATTCTTGAGATTGTGTTGATCCAGCCAGGCACAGCCCACCGGCACTGCCTGATGGTGCAGGGTGATAAGAGCGTGGCGATCAGGATATTGACACAGGGCACGGTCGAGGGCGGCCAGCTGGTGATCGCCAATCATGCCGTGGGGTTTGCCGCGCACCTGGGTGTCGAGCAGGATCACCTGCCAGTGGTCGCCCACCAGCTGTTTGGATTCACTGATCCCGGCGGCATGGAGATATTCGGTCATCAGCGGGCTGTCATCGTGATTACCCGGCAGCCAGTAGATGGGGCGGCCCAGGGGCGCCATCATGGAGGCGAAACGCTGATAGGATTCCGGGCTGTGATCCTGCGACAGATCGCCGGTCGCCAGAATCACCTCGTAGGGGTGTTCATTGGCCTGCACCTGTTCCAGCACGGCGGCCAGACTCTCTGCGGTGCGCACAGCCAACAGCCGCCCTTCGGCACTCGCGAAGAGGTGGGTGTCGGTAATTTGCAACAGGCGCACACTGCCGTCCTGCGCCTGGGGGAGCTCTGTTTCCAAAATCACGCTTCTTTTTATTTGTTCAACTGGAGATATTGATCGGGCTGGTACCATGTCTGAGACAAAATTTTAGCCATTCGGCCAGAAACAGATTTACCTGCTCCTTTTCGTCCCGCTGGTGCATCTTTTTATTGGGATAATCATAACGTGGTTGCAAACGGGAAATCTGTTGCGCTGCACACACTTCCGCCATCCGCACATCATGATACAAACGAATCTCTATCTGAGCTTGTAAATATTCGGGCAATTCGGGGTTGTGCTGGCTCAGGATCACCTGATTGGTGAAGCGACTCTCGCCAATGATGGTGAGCTGGAACTGCAGATCGTTGCCGACCCGATAGCGGCGCTCGGCGCCGACTTCCCCATCTGGCGGCAGCAGTTTCATCAACGCCATGTAATTGACCTCGCAGGTACGCTGCAAGGACATCAGATCAGGCACATAGCGCCTGCTCTGTTGCAGGGTCAGCGCCACCTCAGCGATCCGCCAGCCAGCGGGCGCGCAGCTCGCCGTGGTTGAGGGCCAGCCACTGCAGGGCAATGACCGAGGCCGCATTGTCGATGCGTCCCTCTTTGAGCCAGGCGTAGGCCTGTTCGCGGCTCACCACGTGCACCCGGATATCCTCGCCTTCATCAGCCAGACCGTGCAGCCCCTCGGCCTTGCTGGCATCCACCTCGCCCACAAAGACCTCGATCCGCTCGGTGCTGCCGCCCGGGCTCACCAGATAGCTGATGGCATGCTCGCAGCGGGCAACCTCGATCCCGGCCTCTTCTACCGCTTCGCGACGCACCACCGCCTCGGCGGTCTCCCCTTCGTCGATGATGCCGGCCACCAGCTCCAGCAGCCAGGGGGTCGGGCTGGTCTCCATGGCGCCGATACGGAACTGCTCCACCAGCACGATCTGGTCGCGTACCGGATCATAGGGCAGCAGCGCGGCAGCATGGCCCCGCTCGAACAGCTCGCGCACGATGGGCTGGTTCCAGCCGCCCGCAAATAACCGATGCTGCAGACGATAGACATTCACCTTGAAGAAGCCGTTATATCCAGCTGATTTTTCAATGATTTTCACATCATCGGCGGCGTAATGCCGATCTTGCGGCAAGGGTTGCTGCGACATCCGGGGCTCCCGTCAGCTTGACTTGTATCAGTTTGACCATAAAATCCGAGGAACATGAATGAACGTTCATTCACTCGGCGTGCCATGGTAATGAGGGGTGGATTTTAGCAGCCACAGACCATTTGGCTAGGCGCGCGGGGAGAAAACTGCGTCCGGTTCTTGACGTTCCCGTCACCGGACCTGAGACTCTTAGCATTAAATTTTGCTTATAGTAGAGTGATTAAGCTGCAATCAAGCTTGGTCGGTGACAATATTTGCCTCTCCAGCAACCAGTTTGGGTTACTACATAAGGTTAAAACGATCTATGAAAAGAACACTTTTGTCAGTCATGGTGTTGCTGGGCGTCAGTGCCGGTGCCCACGCCGAAAACCTGCTCGATATCTATCAACAAGCCCAGCTGAAAGACCCGCAGTTGCTGCAGTCCAAAGCCGTTCGCGACCAAGCCTTCGAGAAGATCAACGAATCCCGAGCCCCTCTGCTGCCCCAGATCGATCTGGGTGCCGGGCTCAATTATCTGCAAAACAAGAACGACACCCAGAGCAATACCAACGCCAAGGGTGAGGTGACGCTGTCGCAATCCCTCTATCGTCGCAGTAACTGGGTCAATCTGGATATCAGCGAGAAGCAGGCCACCCAGTCTGATGTCGCCTACAACCTCGAAATCCAGAACCTGATGGTGCGCACCGCCAAAGCCTACTTTGATGTGCTCAAGGCGATGGATACCCTGGAGTTCGTCCGTGCCAACAAGGTTGCGGTAGAGCGTCAGCTGGAGCAAACCCAGCAGCGTTTCGAAGTGGGCCTGACCGCCATCACCGACGTCCATGAAGCTGAAGCCTCCCGCGACCAGGCGCTGGCTGACGAGATCAATGCCGAAAACTCGCTGGACAACAGCTACGAGACCCTGCGCGAGCTGACCGGTATCGATCACCGCAATCTGGACGTGCTGAACACCGCTCGTTTCAGCCCGCAGAAGACCGCCTTCGGCTCCGACAAGTGGCTGGAGCTGGCGCTGGACAAGAACCTGCAACTGCACAGTGCCCGCATCAGCAAGGACATTGCCAAGGAGCAGATCGATCTGGCCAAAACCGGCCATGAGCCGACGCTGGATCTGGGGGCCGGACTGCAAACCAGCAATACCGATTACAAGCTGGATAGTATTCAGAGCGGCGGCAATGACAATCAGGCCAATATCGGTCTGACCTTCAAACTGCCCATCTACAGTGGTGGCGCCACCAGCTCCAAGGTAAAACAGGCTCAATACAACTACGTTGCGGCCAGTGAACTGCTGGAGAAGAACTTCCGCTCGGTGCAGAGCACAGTGCGCTCCTCCTACAACAACGTGAACGCCAGCATCGGCTCGGTACGTGCCTACAGCCAGTCTGTGGTCTCCGCCGACAGCGCCCTGAAGGCAACCGAAGCCGGTTACGAAGTGGGTACCCGTACCATCGTCGACGTGCTGGACTCTACTCGCAAGCTGTACGAGGCCAAGCAGAAGCTCTCCGAAGCCCGTTACAACTACATTCTCAATATCCTGAGCCTGAAACAGGCTGCCGGTATTCTGGAAGCGCAGGATCTGGTGGAAGTGAACCAGGGTCTGATGCCTGCCACGGCAAAAGCCAAAGGCTGATAGCCGCTATCGGACATGAAAAAGGCGACCGCAAGGTCGCCTTTTTGTTATCCGTATTTCTGCCGGTTTGCTACCACCGATAGTGAGCCCCGCCAGATTGCGGGGCTAGCAGAACGTTAGCCGCGCTCGCGGATCGTCTTGATGATGTCGGTGGTGGAGCAGCCATCCTCGAAGTTGAGGACGCGCACCTCGCCACCATTGGCGGTCACCTCGGCGTAACCGGCGATATCTTCCGGCTTGTAGTCACCGCCCTTGACCAGCAGATCCGGCAGGATCTCGGCGATCAGGCGCTGCGGGGTATCCTCGGAGAAGGGCACCACCCAGTCCACCGCGCCCAGCGCAGCCAGTACGGCCATGCGGCGCTCAGTCGGGTTGACCGGACGACCCGGCCCTTTCAGGCGACGAACCGACTCGTCGGTGTTGACCGCCACGATCAGGCGATCCCCCAGCTTGCAGGCGTTGGCCAGATAGGAGACATGGCCGGCGTGCAGGATGTCGAAGCAACCGTTGGTCATCACCACCTTCTCGCCGCGCAGACGGGCGGCACGAACCGCCACTTTCAGTTGGGCTTCGGACATGACGCCGAAGCCGGTCTCCTGCTCGGTGTAGAGGGCGTTGGCCAGCTCGACCGGACTGACGGTAGAGGTACCCAGCTTGCCGACCACGATACCGGCTGCGGTATTGGCCAGCGCACAGGCTTCGTCCAGGCTCTTGCCTGCCGCCAGCGAGGTGGCGAGGGTCGAGATGACGGTATCACCGGCACCGGTCACATCATAAACCTCGTGGGCCTGAGCTGGCAGATGCAGCTCTGGCTGACCTTCGCGGATCAGGGTCATGCCGTTCTCGGAACGGGTGACCAGCAGGGCATCCAGCTCGAAACGCTTGACCAGATCCAACCCCTTGGCGACCAGCTCCTCTTCGCTCTTCACCTTGCCTACCACAGCCTCGAACTCGGACATGTTGGGGGTCAGCAAGGTAGCGCCGCGGTACTTCTCGAAGTCGGTCCCCTTGGGGTCGACCAACACCGGAATACCGGCGGCACGGGCGCGCTGGATCATGCCGGGCACGTCGTTGAGAGCACCCTTGCCGTAGTCGGAAAGGATCATCACGTCACTATTCGGCAGCGCCTGCTCCACCTTGCTCATCAGCAGGGTGGCATCGACGGAGTGGAAGGGCTCTTCAAAGTCCAGACGCAGCAGCTGCTGGTTGCGGGACAGCACCCGCAGCTTGGTGATAGTCGGGAAGTCGGCCAGACGAACGAAATCACAGGCCACCTTGACGCCAGCCATCTGACCGGCCAGGGCATCGGCCGCTTCATCCTGACCGGTCAGGCCAAGCAGCACGGCGTGAGCGCCAAGGGCGGCGGAGTTGAGGGCCACGTTGGCCGCGCCACCGGGACGCTCCTCAATGTGTTCAACCTTGACCACGGGCACCGGCGCCTCGGGGGAGATCCGACCGGTAGGGCCATGCCAGTAACGGTCCAACATGACATCGCCAACGACCAGAACGCGGGCTTTTTCAAAATCGGGCAGGGTGATCTTCATCTGTATCGACTCTCAAAACCTGAAAAATCAGCGGGGGATTTTATCACACTCTTTTATCCGGTGTAGAAAAAGCCGACCGCAGTTGCCGCCGCTGTCACGCTAACCGGACGCAGGCTACCCCTCTGACCAGCACACAGCCATTCGCCCCCGCCCCCCCTTTTCGGCTAGAATCCCCCGATTGTGTTTGCGAACAAGAGATTAGCCATGGCCCACGACAACGCTCCCCGCCTCGAGCCCCGCCTGTTTCATCCCCGTTACTGGGCCAGCTGGTTCGGCCTCGGCCTGCTCTGGCTGCTGACCCTGCTGCCGTGGCGCAGCCAGATGTGGCTGGGCCGTCAGCTCGGTCGCCTCGCCGCCAGGATATTGAAGTCCCGGGTCAAGATTGCCCGTCGCAATCTGGAGCTGGCCATGCCCGAGCTAACCCGGGATGAGCGGGAGAAACTGCTTAAGGCAAACTTCGAGAGCGTGGGCTGCGCCGTGTTCGAGGTGGGGATCGCCTGGTTCTGGCCAGACTGGCGGATGCGCAACCTGATGAAAGTGGAAGGGGAAGAGCATGTCATCGCTGCCATGGAAAAAGGTCAGGGCATGCTGCTGCTCTCCTGCCACTTCCTAACGCTGGAACTCAACGCCCGCTGTTTCGGGCTGGTGCGCCCCGGGGTCGGCGTCTATCGCCCCAACACCAACCCGGTGCTGGAGTATGCCCAGTACCACGGTCGCTGCGCCTCCAACAAATATCTGGTGGACCGGATGGATGTGAAGGGGATGATCAAGGCGCTGCGCAACGGCGACGCCCTCTGGTATGCACCGGATCACGACTACGGCAGCCACGCCAGCGTGTTCGTGCCCTACTTCGCGGTAGAGCAGGCGGCCACCATCACCGGCACCGCCACCCTGGCTCGGGTTAAAAACACCGTAACCCTGCCCTGCTACAACATCCGTACCAGCGAGGGTTACACCCTGCATATCGGGGCGCCGCTCGCCGACTACCCGAGCGGAGATGACATGATTGATGCCGCCCGCGCCAACCGCGAGATTGAAGCTGCGGTGCGCAAGGCGCCGGAGCAGTACATGTGGCTCCATCGCCGCTTCAAGACCCGCCCCTCTCCCGAGAATGCCGGCTTCTACTGAGCCGCAGCCTCAACAGGGGCCAGATCGCAAAAACTGACAAACCGCCTGCTGGCGGTTTGTTTTTATCTGCAATCTGGCCTGCGCGGCAAACAAGCGCCCCGAACATCTGCCGCTCGATAGCATCCTGCATGTTGGCGCCCATTCCCATCAATCAGCCGCAAAAGAGCCCTCATCACCGACCGTAAAAACTGAAAGCGGGTTACAAATTTATTGATTCATTGGTAAGCAATGGAGTATTTCGATAGATCCATCGCCACTACCCACTGATGAGTAATTGAGTGATTTGTCCCATTCGAATACAAAAACTGAATTTGTGATGTGAATCACCTTTACACGAAGGAGCGGCAAAGCTGAAGTGGTGACCTAAATCACAAAAAATGGTCATTCAAAACAGAAAAGATCGAAATGTAGCCGAATTACAGCTCTCGAACGTGATCAGGATCACTGGTTTGGGAGGGGGTATCGCTGGGTATCTGAGAGCTAGCTCACAAGACACCCCGTTTTCAGCCTAATTTGATATCAAGCTGGTAGATTGAAGTTGCTTAGACGACCGGGATGGCGGTTCGGCAAAACCGGCCATCCCGACTACCACTTTTAATCAAACAGGCTTAAAACGGGGTCCCGACATGTTATCACCGGATACCAAAGTCAAGATACAGAATTTTGGACGCTTCCTGTCCAATATGGTCATGCCCAACATAGGCGCCTTTATCGCCTGGGGCTTTATCACCGCCCTCTTCATTCCCACCGGCTGGCTGCCCAATGAAACCTTGGCCAAGCTGGTCGGCCCCATGATCACCTACCTGCTGCCGCTGCTGATTGGCTACACCGGTGGCAAACTGATGGGCGGTGAGCGTGGCGGCGTGGTCGGTGCCATCACCACCATGGGCGTCATCGTGGGAACCGATATCCCCATGTTCATGGGCGCCATGATGGTCGGCCCGCTCGGTGGCTGGGCCATCAAGCGCTTCGACAAGGCGATGGACGGTCGCGTCAAGAGCGGCTTCGAGATGCTGGTCAACAACTTTTCCGCCGGCCTTATCGGCATGCTGCTGGCAATCCTCGCCTTCTTCGTGATTGGCCCCTTCGTCAAGGTGCTCTCCGGCCTGCTGGCCGGTGGCGTCGGCTTCCTGGTGGAAAACCACATGCTGCCGCTCACCTCCATCTTCGTCGAACCGGCCAAGATCCTGTTCCTCAACAACGCCATCAACCACGGCATCTTCTCGCCGCTGGGGATCCAGCAGGCGACCGAGCACGGCAGCTCCATCTTCTTCCTGATTGAAGCGAACCCGGGCCCGGGCATGGGTGTGCTGCTGGCCTACATGGTGTTCGGTCGTGGTGCGGCCAAGCAGTCCGCGGCTGGCGCCTCAATCATTCACTTCTTCGGCGGCATCCACGAGATCTACTTCCCGTATGTGCTGATGAACCCGCGCCTCATTCTGGCGGTGATCGCCGGTGGCATGACCGGGGTCTTTACCCTGACCCTGTTCAACGCAGGTCTGGTCTCCCCTGCCTCACCGGGTTCCATCTTCGCCGTGTTGTTGATGACGCCGAAAGCCTCCCTGATCGGGGTCGCCCTCTCCATCATCAGCGCCACTCTGGTCTCCTTCCTGGTCGCCGCCGTATTCGTTCGCGCCCAGCAGCCGGAAGCGGACGAGGCCGATGCCCTCGGTGAAGCCACTCGCAAGATGAAAGCCATGAAGGGCGGCAAGCCCGAAACCGCAGCGGCCAAGAAGCCGGGCGGCGAACTGATGGCGGTACGCAATATTGTGGTCGCCTGTGATGCGGGCATGGGCTCCAGCGCCATGGGCGCCGGCATGCTGCGCAAGCGGGTGCAGGCCGCAGGGCTCGATATCAGCGTCACCAACCGCGCCATCGATCAGCTCGACGATCAGGTGGACTGGGTCATCACTCACAAGGATCTGACCGAGCGGGCCCGTCGCCATGCGCCGAATGCTCATCATATTTCCCTCACCAACTTCCTCGACAACGGCCTCTATCAGGAGCTGGTACAGAGCCTGAGCCGCGCTGCCAACGATGACGTCGCCAACCCGCAGCTGCTGGTGGCGGCCAACGACGACAGCTACGAGCCACAGGCCGCCGAAGTCTTTACCCTGAGCCGTCATGACGTGCATCTGGGGCTGAAAGCGGACAACAAGGAGGCCGCCATCCTGACCGCTGGCCGACTGCTGGCCGAGCGGGGCTACGTGGCGCCCGACTACGTCAACGCCATGCTGGAGCGCGAACAGCTGGTCTCCACCTACCTCGGCGAATCCATCGCCGTGCCCCATGGCACCATCGCCGCCAAAGAGTTTGTGAAGCGTACCGGCATCGTCATCTGCCAGTACCCGGCCGGGGTCGCCTTTGGCGAGGCTGCCGATGAGGTAGCACGGCTGGTGATCGGCATCGCCGCCCGCAACGACGAACATATGCAGGTGATAACCCGCCTGACCAATGCACTGGATGAACCCGGTCTCATCGACCGGCTGGCCAGCACCACGGATCCCCAGGCCTTCCTGGATCTGCTGGGTGCCGAACAGGCTGCGTAATCATCTTTCATCGTCTTTGGTTCAAGAGGTTAATATCATGAAAACATTGCATTTTGGTGCTGGTAACATCGGTCGCGGCTTTATCGGTAAAGTGCTGGCGGATGCCAGCCATCAGGTCACCTTCGCCGACGTCAACGACACCCTGATCGACCAGCTCAACCACCGTCAGGAGTACAAGGTCCATGTGGTGGGTGCGGATCAGAAGCTGGATGTGGTGCGCAACGTGGCGGCGGTGAGCTCCGCCGGTCACGAGGTGATCGCCCGTATCATCACTGCCGATCTGGTCACCACGGCAGTGGGCCCCAACATTCTGGACAAGATTGCCAGCACCCTGGCCAAGGGGCTGCAGGCCCGTTTCGATGCCGGCAACCTGACACCGCTCAACGTCATCGCCTGCGAAAACATGGTGCGCGGCACCAGCCACCTCAAGCAGGAGGTACTCAAGTACCTGCCGGTCGCGTATCATGCCACGCTCGAATCCTGCATCGGCTTCGTCGACTCGGCGGTGGATCGCATCGTGCCGCCCGCCGCGGCAGCCAACGATGACCCGCTGGAAGTGACGGTCGAGAGCTTCAGCGAGTGGATCGTCGACCAGACCCAGTTCAAGGGGGAGTTACCACAGGTGGCGGGCATGGAACCCACCGACAACCTGATGGCCTTCGTCGAGCGCAAGCTGTTCACCCTCAACACCGGCCACATCGTCACCGCATACCTCGGCAAGCTGCGGGGCTATCGCACAGTGCGCGAGGCGATCGAAGATCCGGTGATCCGCAGCAAGGTGCGCCGCGCCATGGAGGAGAGCGGTGCCGTGCTGGTGAAACGCTACGGCTTCGACCCGCGTCTGCACGCCGCCTACATCGAGAAGATCCTGGCCCGCTTCGCCAACCCCTATCTGGTGGACGAGATTGACCGGGTCGGTCGTCAGCCACTGCGCAAGCTGGCGGCGGGGGATCGACTGGTGAAGCCGCTGCTGGGCACCCTGGAGTACGGCCTGCCGAGCGATCAGTTGCAGGAAGGGATCGCCGCGGCGCTCCACTATCGCAATGCCGATGACCCGCAGGCAGTGGAGTTGCAAGCCCTGCTGGCGGAGCTTGGCCCGGCCAAAGCGCTGGCCCGCGTTACCGGACTGGATGAAGAGAGCGAGGTGGTTCGCGCCATCGTCGCCCGTTACGAAACCCTGTAATGACCCTGCTTGCGGCGCATTCAGCCATCACTGATAGCGCGCCAAGCGCTTGAATGGCAAGGGAATGTGCCCCATATGATAAAAACCGGGAGAGAGGCTGACTCTCTCCCTGTCAGCTGGACCCAATGCACCTATGACCACACACCAGGAAGATGAAGTACTGGAACGACTGAACGAGCAGGATGGCCCCCGCGGCTTCTTTCTCGAAGCCGTGACCATCCTGGAAGAGGCGGTCGACTCCCTGATGCGACGCGCGTTCCGTCAGGAGGAGTATGCCGTCAAATACGCCATCGAACCCCTGCTCAACCAGAGCGGCCCCCTCGGCCAGCTGGAGGTGCGCCTCAAGCTCATCTTCGCCCTCGGCCTCATCTCACTCGAGCGCTATCAGGATATCGAAGCCTATATCAAGATCCGCGACTTTCTGGTGCGCGACCCCAAGGATTACCGCTTCAGCGACAAGCCGATCCGCGATCTGCTCGACCGCCTGCACGGGGTCAACCAGGGCGGCATGATGAAGCTGGATCCCCCCGCCAGCGAAGAGGATTGGGCCTTCTACCAGATGCAGCTCAACCGGCTCGATCAGATGGTGCGCTCCGCACTGGTACTGGCGCTGGCCGACTGTGTCGGCGAGCTCCACAAGGAGAGCCCCATCTAATCCGGCCCCGAAGCCACACCATCACCACGGTTGGCGTCTGGCTGGCGCCCTTCACACCACCGCCAGCCACCATGACGCCGACTGTCGCACATATCCCCATCCCGGCCATGACGCCCACACCTTCGGGTGTCAATCTGACCAACTTAGCCACTACACTAGCTCCATACTCACTGCCTGAATCGAGGTCTGCATGATTGCCCTCTCTCTGGCCGGGATCGCCCTGGTCTCCGTGCTGGCCCAATGGCTTGCCTGGTCGCTGCGGGTGCCCGCCATCCTGTTTCTGCTGCTCACCGGCCTGACTCTGGGCCCGGTCAGCGGCCTGCTCGACCCCGATGCCCTGCTCGGGGATCTGCTGTTTCCGCTGGTCTCCCTGTCGGTGGCCATCATCCTGTTCGAGGGGGCACTGACCCTCCATCTGGCCGAGCTCAAGGGGATCGGCAAGGTGGTGCGCAATCTCTGCTCCACCGGCATGCTGGTCAGTTTCGCCGTCATCGGCAGCGCCGGTTACTTCCTGCTGGGGCTGGACTGGCGGGTTGCCACCATGCTCGGCGCTGTGCTGGTGGTAACGGGCCCGACGGTGATCGCCCCCATGCTCAACGTGATCCGCCCCACCCGGGAGGTGGACCGTATCCTGCGCTGGGAGGGGATCGTCATCGACCCCATCGGCGCCCTGTTTGCGGTGCTGGTGTTCGAGGCGGTACGCCTCGGCAGTCAGGGGGACCTCATCAGCCATACCCTGCTGGCGCTGGGCAAGACAGTGCTGGTCGGTTCCCTGATCGGGGTGGCGGCAGGCTGGCTCACCACCCTGCTCATTCGCAAGGACTGGCTACCGGTCAGCCTGCACAAATTCGGCGTGCTGGCGCTGGTGCTGGTCACCTTCAGCTTCTCCAACTGGCTCAGCCACGAGTCCGGCCTGCTGGCGGTGACCGTGTTCGGCATCTGGCTCGCCAATCAGGAGGGGCTGGATCTGGAAGAGGTGCTGGCGTTCAAGGAAGATCTCGCGGTCATCCTTATATCCAGCCTGTTTATCCTGCTGGCGGCCCGCCTCGATCTGGCACAGCTCTGGCAGCTCGGCCCCATGGTGCTGGCGCTGCTCTGCGTGGTGCAGTTTGTGGCGCGCCCGCTCTGTATTCTGGTCTCGACCTGGGGCTCGGATCTCTCCTGGCGGGCTCGCGCCCTGCTGAGCTGGATCGCCCCGCGCGGTATCGTTGCGGCGGCGGTCAGCGCCTCGTTCGCCATCAGTCTGCATCAGGCAGAGATCCCCGATGCCGACAAGCTGGTGCCACTGGTATTTGCGGTGATCATCTCCACCGTGGTGCTGCAGAGTCTCACTTCGGCACCGCTGGCCAGCCTGCTCAAGATGCGCCAGAGCGCCCCCAACACCTGGCTCATCATAGGGGCCAACTCGGTGGCGCGGGCCATAGGCCGGGCACTGGCGGATCAGGGGGTGCCGGTACAGCTCTGCGATCCCGCCTGGGAGTTCTGCAAACAGGCGCGGATGAGCAACCTCCCCTGCTATTTCGGCAACCCCCAGTCGGAACATGCCGAGCTGCACCTGCCGCTCACCAGCATCAGTACCGTGCTGGCGCTCTCCCCCAACCGCCACAACAACGCCCTCGGGGTGCTGCACTTCGCCCACCTCTACGGCGAGGAGCAGGTCTACTCCCTGCGCTCCAGCGAGCAGCACGGCAAGGCCAACCGGGAAAGCGCCACCTTTCGCGCTCGCCAGAACCTGTTCGGCCCCGACATCAACTATGCCCGGCTGAGCAGCCTGCTGAGCCGGGGCGGCCAGATCAAGGCGACCCGCCTGAGCGAGGCGTTCGACTGGGCCCAGTATCAGACCGCCAATCCCGGCGCCATCCCGCTCTTCATCATGGATGGCAAGGGCAAGCCCCAGATCGTTACCGGCCCCGTCACTCCGCAGGCGGGTGAGCTGCTGATCGCCCTGCAGCCGCCCAGAGAGCAGGGCGCCGAATGAACGAAGCCAACCATAATCCGCTGATCGCCCCTCTGCTGGTGCTGCTGCAACAGGCGGCGGGCAGCTACAAGGTGCATGAACTGATGGCCGCCCTGCGCCAGCAGGGGGCGATCCCCCGGCTGGCCGACGACGAGCAGTTGCAGCTGTTTCGGGTCAACTTCCTGATCATGAACGCCCTCTACCAGTTGCAGGCCGAGCTCTGGCAAGAGGGATGGTGGCTAGTGATCAGCACCCTGGATATCCGGCTCGAACCGCTGGCCGGGAACCAGGAGGTCAACCACGGCTTTGCCCTTAGCGAAAATCTGCGCGGCTACTATCTCGACTGGCAGGTGTTCTGGCAGACCGATCGTGCCGAAGTAGAGGCCCTGCTCAACCGCTTCTGGCACGCTTATGACGGTGAGGGGCACAAAGCCGAGGCGCTGGCCCTGTTCGAGTTGAATGAAGGGGCGAGTCAGGAGGCGATCCGCCGCCGCTGGCGGGAGCTGGCATTGCAGCACCATCCGGATCGAGGTGGTAATGCCGAGACCTTTATCCGTATCCGCTGGGCCCGGGAGGTCCTGCGGGGATGATCCGGTTGCCGTCCGCACAAAGAGAGGCATAGACTGGAGCTGAATCCCCCTTCACAGGAGAGCATCATGACAGTCAGTGAACTTCGCAAGCTCTATCAACAACAGATCCTGCAAGAGGCCGAAATACTCCACGACGTGGCCATCCCCGGCTGGCTCATCGAATTCAGAGGCAATGATGGCGCTCTCTACGAGCTGACCGACACCCTCGGCTGCCCGGTCAGTTTCGATACGGTCGAGCAGGCCCGCGATCATGTGCATCTGGTAGCTGACTGCCCGATGCAGGTAGAACACCTCTATCGCTTCTTCGAACGTTAACTCAAACCGCCACATCTCACCCCTAGCCCCGGTGAGGCTTGTACCAGGCATATAGTCAGCACTTGCCTGCCACAGGCCTCCCCAGAAAAACTGCTTCGATTTGCTCGTGTTGCAGAGTGCAAGTTGCACGCTATCTGGCATAGACAGCTATAAGTCTGGCTATGGAGTGGCTATCTCTATGGTTACATGGACCAGCTCTTCATGTATCGCCAACCGCGCGCGGATCTCGCTGGCGGAGACAGGCGCCGCCATCAGCAGGGAGAGCACGCAGGCATACTGTTGCTGTCCCACCCGCCAGACGTGCAGATCGCGGATCTCGGCATCCGGCAGGTCGGCAATCACCTCACGGATCTCACCCACCAACGGGGTATCCATCTCGGCATCCAGCAGCACCCGACCGGAGTCACGCAACAGACCCCAGGCCCACACAGCCACCAGTACGGCCCCCACTATGCCCATCAGGGGATCCAGCCAGTCAGCCCCCCACAGCATGCCCCCCACCAGTGCCAGGATCGCCAGCACGGAAGTGGCCGCATCCGCCAGCACGTGGATATAGGCGGCGCGCAGGTTGAGATCCTGATGGCCGTGGTGAGCGTCATGGTCATGATGATCGTGGTCGTGATGCTCATGATGGTGGTCATGGCCGTGGTGATGATGGCTGTGATCATCCTTGAGCAACCAGGCACAGGCCAGGTTCACCAGCAGCCCCACCAGCGCGATGGCGATCGCCTGTTGATAGTGGATTGGGCTGGGATCCAGTAGCCGGAACACCGACTCGAACAGCATCAGCCCGGCCACCCCCACCAGCAGGAGAGCACTGGTGAAGCCACCCAGCACCTCGATCTTCCAGGTGCCGAAGCTGAATCTGTGGTCGCGGGCAAAGTGGCGGGCGGCGCGATAGGCCAGCACCGAGAGACCGAGCGCCAGCGCGTGGGAGCTCATATGCCAGCCGTCGGCCAGCAGCGCCATGGAGTTGTAGAACCAGCCGCCGCCGATCTCCGCCACCATCATGATGACGGTCAGCAGCACGGCCCAGCGAGTCTTCTGTTCGGCCAGCGGATTCCCTTCGTGGACGACGGGTTGGTGGCAGTGGGATGAGGCAAGGGATGACATGGATTTCTCCTGAGGACGACAATGCAATATACTATACCCCAGTATAGTTTTATTGATCGAGAGGATCCTGCATGTCACACACCATTCACGGTAAAAAGAAGCTGCTGGCACGGGTACGTCGCATCAAGGGACAGGCCGGTGCGCTGGAGCACGCGCTGGAGCAGGAGAGCGACTGCGCCGCCATTTTGCAGCAGATCGCGGCCATTCGCGGTGCCGTCAACGGCCTGATGCTGGAGGTGCTGGAAGGGCACATGCGTGAGCATCTGGGTGCCGAAGAGGCGACCCCGGCCGAGCGGCTGGAAGATCTGGATCAAGTAGTGCGGGTATTGCGATCCTATCTGAAGTAGGACCGGTGAATGAGGCTGCGGGCGACCCCGCATCATTCCGTTTACGGCTGTGTGGCGTCTGCCCGCCAGCCCCCGTCCCTTTCGGGCTTGAGCCACCGCCAGCTTTGCGCCATGATGTCCAGCCCGGCTGACCGCCGGTTTTACTGGACAGTCAATTTCAAGGATCCCCCATGTTTGAACACGTCGATGCCTATGCTGGCGACCCCATCCTGACGCTAGTCGAGACCTTCCACAAAGACACCCGCGAGCAGAAGGTGAACCTGGGGATCGGCCTCTATTACGACGAGCAGGGGCGCATTCCGCTGCTGCCGTCGGTGCAGCAGGCCGAAGCCCAGCGCGCGGCCGCCCCTGCCCCGCGCCCCTACCAGCCGATGGAAGGCGCCGCCAACTACCGCACCGCAGTGCAACACCTGCTGTTTGGTGCCGACCATGAAGCGGTCAAGGCGGGACGTATCGCCACCATCCAGACCATCGGCGGCTCCGGCGCTCTGAAGATCGGCGCCGATCTGCTCAAGCGCTACTTCCCGACCTCCGAGGTGTGGGTCAGCAATCCCACCTGGGATAACCACAAGGCGATGTTCGAAGGCGCCGGCATCAAGGTGCACGACTACCCCTACTACGATGCGGCCACTGGCGGCGTGCAGTTTGATGCGATGATCGACTGCCTGAGTACCCTGCCGGCCAAGAGCATCGTGCTGCTGCACCCCTGCTGCCACAACCCGACCGGGGTGGATCTCTCCCGTGCCCAGTGGGATCGGGTGATCGCGCTGGTGGTCGAGAAGAACCTGATCCCCTTTATGGATATCGCCTATCAGGGCTTCGGCGACGGGCTGGAAGAGGATGCCTACGCCATTCGCGCCATGGTGGCCGCAGGGGTCAGCTTCTTCGTCAGCAACTCGTTTTCCAAGAACCTCTCCTTCTACGGCGAGCGGTGCGGCGGCCTGTCGGTCATCTGCAAGGATGCCGAAGAAGCCAGCCGCGTACTGGGTCAGATGAAGGCCACCGTGCGTCGCAACTACTCCAGCCCGCCCACCCACGGTGGCCAGATCACCGCGGCTGTGATGAGCCAGCCCGAGCTGCACGCCATGTGGGTCGACGAAGTGACCGAGATGCGCACCCGCATCAAGGCCATGCGCCAGAAGCTGTTCGAGGTGCTGAGCGCCAAGGTGCCGGGCCGCGACTTCAGCTACTTCATCAACCAGCGCGGCATGTTCAGCTACACCGGCTTCACCCCGGAGCAGGTGGACAGGCTGCGCGAGGAGTTCGCCGTCTATCTGGTGCGATCCGGTCGCATGTGCGTGGCGGGCCTCAACAGTCGCAACGTCGACTACGTAGCCGACGCCATGGCCGCGGTGCTCAAGGGCTAATCCGCACCAGCCCCGCTTTGGCGGGGCTTTTTTGTCTTGTCTCTTCCCTTCGCTTGTGGAGTACTTATGGATCTGATCGCACTCTCTCGGCTGGGAGGTCGCCATCTGGTCACCCTGCATCTGCTGCTCGACAACCAGAGCGTCACCCGCACCGCCGAGCGGCTATGCACCACGCCTTCCACCGTTAGCAAGACCCTCAACCAGCTGCGGGGTCTGCTGGGGGATCAACTGCTCTACCGCCAGGGCAACCAGCTGCTGCTCACCCCCATGGCCGAGCGACTGGCTCCCACCCTGCACCGGTTGTTGGGGGAGCTGAACGGCCTCACTCGCCAGAATGCCTTCAACCCCCAGCAGTGGCAGGGCTGCTTGCGGCTGGGATTGCGCGAGAGCGTGATGACCTGGCCGGTGGGCCCCATTCTGGGTCAGCTGATGAAAGAAGTCCCGGGCATGGTGCCGGAGATCTGGAACAAGGATGAACAAGGGCTGGAGGCGCTGGCAGCGGGCAAACTCGACTTCGTGATCCTGCCCCATGACCAGAGCCAACCGTTACCGCGCCAGCCCGGGCTGGTGTGGGAGACCCTGCGGGAAGAGAAACTGGTCTGTCTGCTGCGCAAAGACCACCCGGCGCTGGCCAAGCCCTGGGATCTCGATGCCTACCTGAGCTGGCGCCATATCGCCATCCGGGATCAGGAGCTGGCCAACCCCTTCTTCGAGCAGAGCCTTGCCCAGCAACAGGCGCGTCGCCAGATTGGCGCCACCCTGCCCGATTTTGCCAGCGCAGCAGCCCTGCTGCCCCAGACTGATCTGATCCTCACCGCCATCGGTGGCTGGGCGGCATGCATCGCCAGCCAGCCGGATCTGGAGCTACGTCCGGCACCGTTCGATTACGGCAAAGTGAGTCACAGTCTGGTCTGGTATGGCCCGGCCGGTGATGGCTCGGCCCGCCACTGGTTCCGCCAGCGGATCCTGCAACTGGGTCGCGAGCTGGTCGAGCCCTGAGCCAGGTGACAGCGAGAAGAGATGGATGTTTCGCCACGGCGAAACATCCATGGCAATGAGGGGTCAGGGACGTTTGGTATAGATGGGACTGGGGAAAGAGGCGACATTGCTACCCAGATCCGTAATGCGAGCTGCCCCCTGCTTTTTCACCTGATCGATGCGCAACACCTGATGCATGGGGATAAGGGTGTGACGCACATCGGCAAATTCGCTCTTGAGCTTTTCATGGCTGGGATCGACGATAAGCGCCGTGTGGTTGTCCCAGACAAAATCGGCGATCTCGATAAAACCGAACAGTTGGCCCTGATTCACCTGGCGCACATAGACCTCGTAGCGCTCGTTGTGGCAAATAAACTGAACCCGATATAACGCCTTGCTTTCACTCATGATTTATCTGTGATGGAGGAGGGATGGATGGGCAATATCATAACGAGCCCCAAGGCCCCCTCCAATAGACAGAAGTCACAGTTGTGTGCTTTTACTACACAGCAAGGGAATCGATCAGACCTCTTCAGATCAGCGGTGGCAAGGTCACCGCCCCCACTCCCGCAGCACGCAACCGACTCGCCAGCCACTCCAGCTCGCTGCGGGTCGCCTCTGGCCATTGCGCAGCCTCCCCCTGTACCCCGTGGTGGCGAAAGCCATTGAGGCGAATGGGCACAGGCCCCAGCCGCTGCAAGAAGGCGGCGAGATCCGCGTCCAGCTCACCACTCGCATCCAGAAAATCGCTCTTGCCCGGCACGTGGAGCAGCCGCAGTTCGGTCAGCTTGCCGTGACTTGCCAGCAGTTGCAGCGATGCCAGCACCCGTTCGCGGCTGTAACCGGTCAGCGAGAGGTGTACCGAGTCACGCCACCCCTTGAGATCGAGCATGGCACCATCGAGCATCGGCAATAGCCGCTGCCAGCCGGTTTCGGCCAGCGAGCCGTTGCTGTCGAGAAGGCAAGTGAGATGGGCCAGATCCGGCGCGGCCTTGATGGCGGTAAAGAGCGCAACCACGAAGGGGAGCTGAGTAGTCGCCTCACCGCCTGAGACAGTAATCCCGCTCAGCAAGGGGCCGTAGCGGCGCAGCAGGGCCAGCACCTCGGCCACCGTCATGCTGGCGGTCTTGGGATTGGCACTGCGCGGGCAGGCCTCCAGACAGGCATCGCAATCGGTGCAGAGCGCCTCCTGCCAATTAACCTTACCTTCGCTCATGGAGAGGGCGCCACTCGGACAGACCGCAAGGCAGTCACCGCAATCGTCGCACAGCCCTATGGTGTGAGGGTTGTGGCAGCCGGGGCAGCGAAAGTTGCACCCTTGCAGAAACAGCACCAGCCGGTTGCCCGGCCCGTCGACACAGGAGAACGGCAGCACCCTGCTTACCAGGGCGCTGCGTGTTGGCAAGACATCAGCCATCGGTGCGAACTCAATACTCGCCGATAGTCGATTCGTGGGCGACCACTCGCGGAGCACGCTGACGAATGGCGGTCACTTCACTCGCCTCCGCACCAAGACAGGTGGTCTGCAAGCGCGACCCCTCCTCTGCGAAGCGGGCCACGTCGCTCTTGCGGATCATGTAGCCGGTCACCCGCACCAGATCGCTGTCGGCCACGTTAGCGGTGAACTCGCGCATACCGATGGCGAGCGCCCCCTTGCAGAGCTGCAGCAGCGCCTGCGGGTTCTGGCGGATGGTGGGATCCAGCGTCAGGATCTCGCTGATCCCCGAATGGTAATAAGTGTGGTGCGGTGCCAGCGCCAGCACATGACTGGCGGGATCCGGCTCCTGCCCGTAGGGAATGCGTACCCCGGGGGTGACTGCCACATCGATGCTGAGGCCACCTTGCGAGTGCAGCAGGGCGCGGCCACCCCAGGCATGGGTCTGCGAGGTCGTGGTCACATAGGCGGAAAGCTGGGCCGAGATGCGATAGCCAAGCTGGTTCGCCTCCTCGCCATGGCCGTAGCGATCCGGCAGATTCTCTTTATCCATCAGGATATTGACCGCTTCCGCCATGCCGTAGATGCCAAACATGGGAACGAAACGATCCTCATCCAGCAACCCCTCCTTGACCAGGAAGCTGTCGAAGAAGCCGGACTCCTTATGCAAGAAAGCAGCCCGCGCTTCGATCAGCTGAGAAGCCAGGCGGCAGTAGTGGGGCAGCAGGCAGCCGAGGAAGTCATCTATCCCCTGGCACTGCTCGGCAACCCGCTTGAGGGAGATGCGCACCAGGGTATTGGCGCCACCGGCCTGCGGCAGGGCGTTGTAGCAGCTGACGATACCAAAACCACGCTGGTCGAAGGTATCGCGGTGGATCGGGTAGTTGGCGATGTGCGGCTTGCTGCACTCGGCGATGTTCTTCACCGCCTGCAGCAGCAGGCTGTCTGGGGTCTGCTCCGGATCGTGGAAGAAGGTGAGGTTCGGCGCTACCTGCTTGAGCTCGTTGTCGATACGCAGGATCAGGCGGCAGATGCGGTTGTCATCCGGCCCGATGTTGACGTGCATGAAGGCGTCCGGCAGCACCCGATCCAGATAGACCCAGAACCCCTTCAGCTTGCGATAGAGGGTCTCGTCATCCAGTTCGCCGACAAACGGCAACAGCAGATGGTCGAGCCGCCCCAGCCAGACCGGCATGCCGGTGACGGAGGGGACATGGTGATAGAGGATGCGCAGGGCGTTGAGCGCCTCGTCGAAATCCTGCGGCGCCGCCAGCTCCAGCCAGGCAGAGCCCTGAGTCAGAAATTTTTCATAGTCCGGCAGCACATAACGCGGCTTGTAGGGGGCGTGCCCTTCGAACATGTCGCAGATAAATCCCTGCTCCATCGCCTCGGCGACTGCGGCAGGCAGGTCGGGGTAGGGCAACGCATTCTCGGCGGCCAGCGCCAGTGCGTGGCTCTTCTGGGCGGCGGAGAGATGGGGATCGCGCACGATGCGCTGACAGGTTTCGATCAAAGACATGGGACACTCCTTCACGGATAGAACCCATATCCTTACCATTTACAGGCTTTTTTTGAAGTGACATTCACAACAATGCGAATGTCTCAAAAAGACATCCGTTAAAGGGGATCACAACCAGAACAGAACGGGGGCCTTGTCTGCCGACAAGGCCCCCGTTCTGCGGCTCAGGGCTCGATGATGATGGGCGTACCCGGGTCAATGGCATTCCAGAGCTCATCCATCTCGTGGTTAAGTACCGCAATACAACCGTTGGTCCAGTTGGAGGGCTGTACCCGACGGTTACCCATCCGGTTAAGCTGACCATGGATCATGATCATGCCACCCGGGTTCACCCCCAACTCATTGGCGCGCTTGATATCGTCCAGATTCGGGTAGTTGATATGTATCGCTTTATAAAAACCGGAGTTGCTCTTCTTGTAATCCAGGGTGTAGCGCCCCTCCGGGGTACGTTGATCCCCTTCCCGCTGCTTGTGCCCCTTGGGAGCCGGGCCCAGTGCAACCCAGTAGCGCTTCAGTTCCTTGCCATCCTTCATCAGGGTGAGGCTGTAGGTAGACTTCTTGACCACCACCAAATCGGCTTTTTCGGTAAAGGCAAAACTCAGCGCGGGCCACAGCCCCAGCACACACAACAATACGGCTCTCATTCCATCCCTCGACAAGCCTCTGGCAGGGCTTTTTATGGTTGTCACATCATCTGAATAGGCTCGCCCGTTGGCGAGCGAGCGCCATGATATTGGATCGCCATCAATACTCAATAGACCCAATAAAACATATCTTGGCTGCGAACGGTGAATGGTCCATGAACGACCTGCGCAAACATGACTAATTGACAATAAAAACAAAAACATAGCTTACACTTTCTGGCTAGCCATGATGCCGCAGATCGGTAAATATGTAACAATTGAACCTGATTCAGGATGACATCATGCCTCTGCACTTCTTGCCGAACTCTTCGCTGACCCGCCTGCTGCTGGTCAGCGCACTGCTCTGGCTGCCCGCCAGTGTCGCCGCCGATGCACTCTGGCTGCGCGAGCCCGCCCTCTCCCCCGATGGCAAGCGGCTTGCTTTCACCTGGCAGGGGCGCATTTTTGTCGCCAGTGCCGAGGGTGGCCCCGCTACGGCGCTCACCGGCAGCGACTACCTGAGCCAGCGGCCAATCTGGTCACCGGATGGCAAACAGCTCGCCTTTGCCGCCAATCTCTACGGCAACGAGGATGTGTTCGTGGTGCCTGCCAGCGGCGGCGAGATGGTGCGCCTCACCCGCGATTCGCGCACCGATCTGCCGCAAGCCTTCAGCGCCGATGGCAAACGGCTGCTGCTGAGTAGCCAGCGCCTGGGGGCGCCCGATGCCGACCATTTTGTCGCGGAAGGCTACCAATGGGGTGAGCTCTACTGGACCCCGCTCAACGGCGGCACCTTGCAGGCCGATCTGCCGCTGCCTGCGACCCTCGCTCGCCCCCACGGGGAGCGGCTCGCCTATCAGATGCCCGCGGCGGATCAACCCTTTCGCAAGCATCAGCACTCGTTCGCGGTGCCCCGTCTCTGGCTGTTTGATGGCAAGCAGCACAAGCAGCTGACCGAAGATCGGGTGGCGGCCACCGATCCGGTCTGGAGCGACAAGGGGGACACCCTCTTTTACCTGAGCGAGCGCAGCGGTGATTTCAACGTCTGGCGCCGGGATCTTGCCAGCGGCAAGGAGCAACAGCTGACCCACTATCAGGGCCATCCGGTGCGGGGGCTCAGCGCCTCTCGCAATGGCGATCTGGTCTGGTCATGGCTGGGCGAGCTCTATCGCCTCGATGCCGGTAGCAGCGAGCCACGCAAGCTGACCCTCACACCGCAAGTGGCGAGCACGCCGGATGAGGCGAGCGAGGCCCTGACCCTGGCAGACGAAGCGCTGGTCAGCGAAGAGGCGGACGAGCTGATCCTGGTGAGCGAGGGCAACCTGTTTGCCGTCGACCCCGAGCGGGAGCGGGTGCGCCAGCTGACCCGCGATCCGAGCGAGCAATCCAGCCCCCTCTTCGCCGAGCAGGGCCGCGCCCTCATCTATCTGTCGGAGCAGCAGGGGCACGCCGCCCTCTATCGCCTGCGCAAGGGAGATCCGGATCTGCTGTTCAGCGATCCCGGCACTCTGACCGAGAGCCTGCTGCTGGCCATTCCCGACAAGGGGATCAGCCGTCCGGTGCTCTCCCCCGATGGCAAACAGCTCGCCTTCGTGGTGGATGGCCAGGCCATCCACCTGCTCGATCTGGCGAGCAACAAGCAGCGGGAGCTGGTGCCTGCCAGCTTCAACCCCTCGCGCCACGAGGTGCATCTCGCCTTTGCCCCCGCCTCCCGCCATCTGGCGCTCACCTTCCGCCCCGATGCGGCAGAGCAGGAGATCGCGGTGATCGACACGGCCAATCCCAAGGCCAAACCGGTCAATGTCAGCCTCAACGGCTATCAGGATGGGCAACCGGGCTGGAGTCAGGATGGCGCCATTCTCTATTGGCAATCGACCCGGTTTGGCGCACTGGGGCCCGATGGCGAGCCCCTCGTCACCAACCTGCTCGGCATTTACAGCAGCCGCGCCGCCAGAGCCGATGCGATTGCCGAACTGGAGCCGCCGAAAGGGGGATACGGCTTTGAGAGCGATCGTCTCAACCATCGCGAAGCGCTGCTGCTGCAACCCACCGGCACCCTGCTCGCCAGCCGCATCATCGGCGACCAGCTGATCTATCTGGTGGAAGAGATGGGGGGCAACAGCGAGAGCGAGATCAAGGGCTACAGCCAGGATCTGCGCAAGGGCAAAACCAGCGAACTGTTTGGTGAACAGCCCGGCCCAGCGCTGGCAAGCCTCAACCAGCAGGGCACCCTGGCGACCCTGGTGCGAGATGGGGAGATCACCCGGATCCACCTCGACTCCGGCGAAGCCACCAGCGCCCCCTTCGCCTTGCAACCCACCAGCCGCTGGCAGGAACACATGACCGCCGCCTTCGATCAGATCGCCCGGCTCACCCGGGACGAGTTCTATCTGGACGATATGAACGGGGTGAACTGGGATAGCTATGTCGCCGCTTATCGCCGCCTGCTGCCGGGCATCGGCAACCCGCGGGACTTTGGCAACCTGTTGGCGGAGCTGGCTGGCGAGCTCAATGTCTCCCACACCTGGGGCAGCGGCCCCGCCCCCTTCCCGCGCATGGCGGACGAGACCGCCAGCCTTGGCGGCTACTGGCAGGATGGCGAGCAAGGGGTGATGCTCACCGCCATGCTCTCTGGCGGCCCGCTGGATCAGGAGAGCGATATCGCCCCGGGCGCCCGCCTGCTCGCCATCAACGGCAGCCCGATTGCCAATCTGGCCGAGCTGGATCGGGCCCTCAACCATCAGGCCGGTGCCCGGCTCGCCCTCACCTTCCAGCAGGAGGGCAACAAGCAAACTGACGAGGTAGTGCTCACTGCCATCGACAAGCAGCAGGAGTACCAGCTGCAACAGGATCGCTGGATTGAGAAACGGCGGGAGCTGGTGGCCAGCCTGAGCGGAGGGCGGGTCGGCTACGTCTATCTGCCGGCAATGAATAGCGAGGTCTACGATGCGGTGGTGGCGGATGCCCTCGGCAGACAGCGCAATCGCGATGCGCTGATCGTCGATGTCCGCTTCAACAGCGGCGGCTATCTCGCCAATACCCTGGTGGAGTTTCTGACCGGCAGCGGCAGTACCAAGGGAATGGCCAGCAGTTGGCCCCGTCAGGGCAAGGGTGAAACCGACGCCGCCACTCGCCAGTGGACCAAGCCCTCGGTGGTGCTGGTGAACGCCGCCAGCTACTCGGAAGGCTCCGCCTTCCCCGAGTACTACCGCGCCCTCAAGGTCGGCCCCATCGTCGGCGATCCGGTGCCCGGCACCGGCACCATGGTCTACAGCCACGACTCCCGGCTGATCCCGGGACTCTCCTACGGCATTCCGACCCTGGGGCTGCGCAAACCGGACGGCACCTTCTACGAGAATCAGGAGCTGCTCCCGGATCTGCAGGTGCCCCTCACTCCGGCTGACATGGTGGCCGGGCGCGACCCGCAGCTGGAGGCGGCGGTACAAGCCGCCCTCAAGCAGTTGCCAGCCAGCGCCAAATAACGGCGCCCATCTAGCTCAACGAAAGCGAAACAGCTCGCGATGCAGATGCCCGTCCGGCAACAGCCGGGTCAGGGCATCTGCCATCCCCTCCGGCCCGCAAAACCACACTTGCTCGGGCGCATCCTGCGCGATGCGGGCCAGATCCAGCCGCCCGGCCGCCTTGTCCAGATGCAGCTGATAGCGCACGCCGGTGCGATGACAGAGCTCCACCAACCGCCGATGGTAAACGGCCCCCGCCAGATCCGGCGCGCACTGGATCAGGGTGATCCCCTCGCCGCGCTCGCCACGGGCAGCCAGCCCCTCCAGCCAGGCTACAAACGGCGTGATACCGATCCCGGCCCCCAGCCAGAGGGCTCGCCCTCCCCCTTGCGGGGCGACAAAAGCGCCATAGGGGCCGGTCACCACCACCCCATCCCCGACGCGCGCCTCTGCCACCAGCTGACGGGTATGATCCCCGAGTGCACGCACCGCGATCACCAGCTGGCGCCGATCCGCTGACACCCGCACCAGGGTAAAGGGGTGCGGCCCCTCCTTGGCATCAAATTCGAAGAAGGCAAACTGGCCCGGGCGGTAATGGGCGAGCGGCCGATCCAGCTGCATGGTCAGCTCGCAGGTCTGATCCGCCAGCGCCCGCACCGCAATGACCCGGCCGGGATGGCGATCCCGCGCCCCCACTTGTCCCAGCAGGGAGTAGAGGGCCCCTATAGCACCGATCCCGCCGATCAAGCAGATCGATACCCCAACAGGCGTCATGGCTCCCACCTGAGGCAACAGGCAGAGCCCGTGCCCCCACCCCGCCAGATAGATGAGCGGCGCCAGCCGGTGGATCAGCCGAAAACGGCCATAACTAACCAGCGCCAGCAAGCTCACTACCACCAACGCGATCAGTAGATAAAAACTCCACTCACCCAGGGTATTGCCAAGGGCATGGAGCGAAATGCCATTGCCTGCACCAGCTCCAGCTGCACTGGCCCCACGCCGGGCGGGACGACTCAGCCAACCCGCCGAGACTGCCCACTTGGGCACCTCCACCAGCAGCCAGTGAGCGGTCAGTGCCAATGCACCGCCGATGGCCGTCTGACGGTGCAATCGTAACATCCGGTCCAGACCGCCAAACCACGCCTCCAACTGCGGCAGGCGCAACGCCAGCAAAAGCGAAATGGCCATATAGGCCATCCCCAGCAGGCCCGTCAGCAGCAACATCTCATGGCGCCAGGGCCACACCCCGTTGGCATCCCCCGCATAACCGAGCCACCAGACCCCGACCGCCAGCAGCGGCAACAGCCACCACACCCGTTTACCCGTCATAACATGCTCCCTGGTTCCATCGCGGCAGGGCCTCACCCCTGCTCATGGCTCCATTACAACCCCGTCCGGTCACAAGACTTTGCCAGAGGGGGAAGCTTGTGTGGCAATGTGTGACAAACGGCAACAGCAGAGGGGACTATCGGCCCCTCTGGTCACCCTTGTTGGCTCGCCCCTCTTCACAGGAGATGGCGCACAATCCACCTCTGCCGTGATTGACGACCTGCCAGAAAAAGGGATCAAATGGGGACGGTATATATCTGCGGCGAACAACCTGCTGCCCACTCTTCCGGACAAGGAGTCCCCCTTGCTTTCATCCACCGAACAACGCGTCTGCCCGAGTTGTCAGTGCGAGACCAACCATGTCGTAGTGCTGGTCGACAAATCCTATGGAAAAGAGGTGAAACCAGAGCAAAAGCGCACTGCATTTATCAAAGACTTCATTACCGGCTGGGCCGCCGGCCCCTTTCTGGCCAACATGGATCGCTTTGAACGACATGCCATCTGCGAGCATTGCGGAAATAAAGTCATTGATGAATGAAAAAGGGAGAGGCAATCGCGGGCTTCCATACACCAGCCACCTTTTATGGCCGAAACCCAAAAGAAGGCGTTGCGATTCAGGATCACAACGCCATAGACGTCAATCAAACAACACGGTCACCGGCAACCCTTCCACTTGCAGGTTCGGGGGTAATTTTTCATCCAGCGAGAGTGCGACCTTGAGGGTTGCTTTCTCCCCTTCAAACGGAGCGGCTAACTGAGCCGGCAACTTGTCCGCCAGCTCGACCTGTCTGGCGACCCTGGCAGCCAGACGCTCCCCGCTGGGCAGCTTGACGACAGCCTTGTGTCCAGGAGCCATTGAAGAGAGATATTTGGGCTGCACATAGGCTATCACCAGCGGGTCTTCTCGCTTCGAGATAAGTGCCAGAGGAGCCCCCGAGAATACCCAGTCCCCCTCCTGTACCAGCACATCTGAAACCTTGCCAGTCGCCGGAGCTCTTGGCTGTTGATGGTACGCCATCGCTTCCATCTCGGTCAGCTCCTGATCGAGCAAGTGACGAGCACTGGCTAGCGGTCCGGTCAGTTGGTCCTCACTGATTTGCAGTTCCTGCGCTATCTTCTCTGCCCTTGCCTTCTGCAGAGCTATGCGTGACTGAGTCCAATTCAGCAGGGCCGTTGCGTACTCTGCACTGGATACCAGCTTCTCTTTTTTATAACCGGCATACTCCTGATAGATGACCTCCTGCTCCCGGCTCCCCCGTTCGGCAATACCAATCTGTTCGTCCAGATTGCGCAAGATAGCCTGTTCAGCCTCAGCCTTGCTCAATTCGATGGCCGCTCTGCGCGCTTTTCGTTCCGCCATGTTGGCCTTGAGGGTTGGAGATTCGAACTGCATCAGGGCATCGCCTTGTGACACCCCCTGGCCGGGAGCTGTGTAGATGTGTCGAATAAAGCCATCCCCATTGGCAACAACCAGTTGCGGCTCGGTGGTAATGATGGCTGGCGCCTGGGTCAGCCACCACTCGCGCCCCAGATACCACAGCAGAATAATAACGGGACTGAATGCCAGTAACAGGATGAGATACCAGCGAGCCTTGAAGGCGACACGCTTGGCGGGGGCATACAATACCCGGATCCCTTCATCCGACGTGGCATCCTGCTTCTTGGGGGGATTGAATGTGACTTTCATCAGAATTTATTTCCTCGTTTTAATACCCACCAGGGGGCCATGCTGCTCTCTTCATGACCGCGCCGGAACATCTCATTCAACAGTGCGATGGCGCACCACAAGCGCATCAGCAAGGTGTACACCGGGTAAAGACACAACCATGGCAGCAGACGTAGATCTGCCTTCGGGCGTTCAGATATAGCCAGCAAAAACACGGCGAAATTAACCAGGGTAAGAAACAGGTAAACCAGATAGAGACAGATCATCAACGCAGCGACAAACTGCCCCGGATAGCTAAGCACCAACCACCAGCTATAACCCATGACCAGCAGGGGCAGCACCACGTTTTGCGCCACCCCGTAGATCAAGGTAAAAAAAAAGGTCTTCCAGCCCAGAATACGCGGCGTCAGGGAGAGCTTGTGCTTGCGCAGATAGAGAAACAGCAGATCTCCATCCCAGCGTAAACGCTGCTTGGCAAGCGTGATCACGTCTGCGGGCGCATCGGTGTGACCGATGGCACGAGGGGCGAACCCTATCTTTAAAGCCGGATGGCGTTTGAGGTAATGCTTAATACGGACTGTCAGATCCAGATCTTCTGCGGTATGGGTATCCCACCCACCAATCTGGCGCAAAAAATCACGACGAAACGCACCGAAGGCTCCCGAGATATTGTTGATGAGGTTCCACTCGCTCAGTCCCGTCTTGCCCCCCTGCATGGAGATCATGTACTCAATGCTCTGCATCCGGGTCAGTACGCCATCGTTCAGATTTCGCACCCTTAATGCCCCTCCCACAGCAGGCACATCAGGATCATCGAAACAAGCCACGATCTCATCGATCATGTTGTTGTCAAAGGAGGTATCTCCGTCCGCGTTCATCACTATCTCGCCAGTCGCAGCGGAGAGACCGGCATTGAGAGTGGAGACCCGGCCTCCCCTCTGCCATTTCGGTAGCAGGACCAAACTTCTGTTCTCGCACCCCTCGAATTCACGAACACAATTGAGCGCAGCCTGATAGGTATGCGCGTTGGCCTTGGCGCCATCAATCACAGCAATGATTTCCATTTGACCGCGATAAAGCTGTTCCTTGAGCGTCAATATGGTGGAGCGGATCGCCTCCCCTTCCCCATAACAGGTGATGATGCAAGACACTTTGGGACAGCGCCGAGCGCGCGGCAGTTCAGATGCCCTGGGAACCTGGCGCGCATACCATTTCAGGATCCCGGTCAACGTCAGCGCCATCAGTGGCACCTCCATCAACAGCAACATGGGCAACAGCAACAGAATCATCCGGGGAGAAAACTGGAGGCTACCCAGTATCTCTATCAGGATGTAGTGCACCGTATTCATCCACTCATGCATCCGGGCTATCTCCATCCAGCCACTGGCCGAGCCATACCGCTGTATCGTCGCCCAACAGGGCGGGCAAAGGTTGTACTTTCACCGCCAGCGTCAGAGCATCCAGTCCCTCGATGAGATTCAATGCCTGAATGCGCTCCTGCAGAATGCGCCAGTCGTCGGCATCCGTATGCGGCAACAGCAATAACAATCGGTCATCGGCATACTGGCAAACGACATCGGTATCACGGAATAGAGCTTGCAAACGGTTGAGCAGAGCGGCCAGTCGCTGCTGAGTCTTTAGCATGCCCAACTCGGCCCGCAACTCAGCCAGATGCTCAACCCGAATAGCCAGCAAGGTATGGCAGCCACCATGGCGTTGCAGCAAGCTGTTGTTCCATTGCAGCAACCAGGGGAAGTGCTCCATGGCCATAGGGGTACCCCAGGTCAACGGCAGATGCAGTTGTTGAGTTCCTTCCCGTGCGATGTGGCGGGCCAGCTTGCCGATGCGATATTCATAGATGGGCGCAACCACCAGATCATCGGGTTTGTGCGCCTGGCCACATTCATGGCAACGCGCCTGGACGGCAGCCTCCATAAAACGGGCATGGCATGACAAACAACGGAATTTCTCAAGGGGCCTGTCATAGTCAACACCGATGTGACGCAGAGTCGTGACGCACTTGGGACAACGCAGCACACCCTGTCGCATGAATGCATCCTGATCATCCACGTGCCCGCAGGTGAAGCAGTGCACAGCTGGCTTGGCCTGGATGGCGATATGAGCGCATTCGGGACACACATCGACAAAATTGAGATGTGCCGAGTTGCAACTGTGACAAAGACGTACCCGGTCCACCAGCTGCTCACTCTGCAATAAACGCTCTGCAACCAGCTGCGGGAGGGCATCCCCTGCTTCGCTGCCCAGCAGGCAATCCAGCAGGGGATAGCTGTACCCCTGACGGCAACCAGCCTGCCAACGTGGCAACAAGCGAAAATGGGAGCGAGGCCAGCTGTACCAAGCCAGCTTTTCCATGTCATCCGGATGCTCTCGAGGGGTCAACAACGCCAACCGTTCAAGCATGTCAGAGGCCCGTTCATCCAGCTGTGTCAGGAGACCGTCGGCCAACATGGGAGAGAGCGGGCTCTTTACAACACAAAATACCGGCTGCAAATAGCGTATCGGGTCACGCCGCACAGCCTGCAATACCCTGTCCTGCTCATCTGCAGGCAGGTTGAGCAGTAATACCGGCTGCTGCAATGGATCCCAGCAGGACAGATCGAGAAGTGGCAAGGCAACACGATCCACCGAGCCTCCCAGCAGCGCAATCTGACCGGGGTGTTCACTCGTGCTCATCATGGGGAAATAACCTCTTTCCATTCACTGACAAATAGATACCAAGCCAATAAAACGGACCCGCCTGTTGTCATGCATCGGCAGACTCAGGCAATGTCGCGAGATGCGCATTGCCCTGCACGGACAGCACAACAGCAGTGTCAACGTTATCGACGGATAGCATGAAGCAGGCGAACGCGCAGAAAGAGTTGAGAGCTGACGCCATTTTCATGTGCGGCTCAGCCATCTCGGGGGGAAGAGATCTGAAGCTTTCCGAGCCCGACTCACATCGGGGGTGGCAAGGTGGGCGATTTTGCAGTTGTGGACAATTTAGTCAACCCGGAAAGATGAGAATAACTAGCAGATAGTTGAATGGATCAATCTTTATGCACAAAGATGACTACAAAAAGCACTATTAACAGAAAAGACAAAAGAGCGTAACTCAGTGAATCTACTATCTTGCAGCCTGCAATTCCTATTCATGTTCATATGAATACATATCTGATGGCAAAATGCGGACCCAATCGGCAAGGCGACAAACTATGTCGCGCACCTGCCAATAATATGGCAGCGTCTGCCACGGTTACGACAACGAATAACCATGAAAAGCACAGCTCCCGGCCTGATCACCGGGAGCTGTGCGGATTATTCGGCTGAAACCGGTTGGTAATGGTTGACGATCCACGCCTCGAAGTCGGCCAGCATGCGGGTTTCCGACTCGTTGTTGTCGGCGATAAGCTCGGCGCCGTGGACCACCCGGATATGGGCATCGAGCGGGCTTCCCTCGCCAGCCGCGGGGCGCTGCTGGGCTGCGGCCATGCAGGCTTGCGCCTGTTGCCACGCCTCAGCGGCGCTCAGGTTGCACGCCTCGGCCAGAGGCACGGCACTGAAGCCTTCACCAGTCAGGCTGCGCAGGGTCTCATCATGAGTCATGCCGTTGCCCGGCCCCCAGTAGTGGGCGGCCAGATCCGGCCCGATGCGCGGGTTGTCGGTGAGGTAGCCATCGCGCTTGAGGAAGTAAGCGCGGGTCTGCTCCACCGCCATCAGCGCCAGCAGGTAGCCGTGATAGGCGCAGGCCGACTCCTGATTAAGGAGGTGCGGAATGGCCAGCAGCGGGCGCGGGCTCTCGACACCGAGGATCTTGCGCTCCCACTTGCGGGCCAGCGCCAGCACAGCCTCGGGA
This sequence comes from Aeromonas sp. 601039, assembly GCF_049174415.1. NCBI lineage: Bacteria > Pseudomonadati > Pseudomonadota > Gammaproteobacteria > Aeromonadales > Aeromonadaceae > Aeromonas > Aeromonas sp. 601039. Next base: position 22,249 of record NZ_JAAKTL010000010.1, on the reverse strand, counting down.
GTACGTTCAGCCTCATCCATGGCGTAGAGATCCCGCTCGAAGTAGGCCACCAGCGCGATCTGACGTTCGTTAAAAGCGCGAAACGGCTGACGGGCGGCGATCATCTCCTTGATAAGCGCATCGGGGATCGCCTCTCCTGCCGCATTTCTGGCGTAGCGTTTGAGCCAGTCGGCATCGTCCAGCAGGCTGTCGCAGAACATCGACTGGGTCTCGGCATAAGCCATAGAGGTGGGCGGAAACTCCTGTGAGAAGCAGGGGGCATTGCCGGTGACATTGGCAAAATGCGCGGCGTGGCCCCCCTCGTGGAACAGGGTGTTGAGCCCGCTCCAGCCGCTGCCCACCTGCGCCGGATCGGCCAGGCTGGTGAAATTGACCACCGCAGGTATCCACTCCCCCTGCTGGAAGAAGCTCGGCACCGGGCCGTGGCAGAAGCCGTTCTCGTATTTCCCCTCCCGGGTCAGCAAGTCCAGGGTGAGGGTCGCCCCGCGATACTGGATGCCGAGACGACGGAAGCTCTCGACCCAATCCTTCAGCGCCCGCGAGAAGGGCACATAAGGATCGAGCTGGCGGGTTACATCACCACTGATGGCGTAGCGCAGGTTATGGGGCATCAGGGCCGCCTCCCCCTTGGCCGCTTTCAGCTCGGCAAGGCTTTGCTGCAGCCGGGCGTCGGTGCGGGAAATGAAGTCGTCGAGAATGGAGAACAACTGCTCCGGGCTCATCTGCTCGTTCTTGCGCACCTTGTAATCGAAGTAGTCGCGATAGCCCATGGCTCTGGCAAAGCGGTTGCGCAGCGCCACCACCTCGAGAAAACCATTGCCGACCACCCACTGCTCCAGGGTGTGGAACATGGCGAGCGCGCTCTGGCGCACCGCCTCGCTCGGGCTGGCTGCAAGGGAGGTACTGGCGGCGGGTAGGCTACCAGCCACCTGCTGGCCATGCTCATCCAGCAGGGTCAGTTTCAGCTCCTTGCGGCGGGCGAACAGCGCCGCCTCGGCAGCCACCAGCTCATCCATCAGGGCGGCAGCGGCGGGATCTTCAATCACATTGCACTCGAAGAAGGCGATCCAGCCTTGCAGACCGCGCTTGATATCATCCTCGTCGGCCTGCGCCAGCATCTCCCGCAATTCGGGCAGACGGGCCGGATTGGCGCAAAAAGCCTTGTAGGCCTGCTCGGCCGCGGTAAAACCGGCCTGATCGTCGCTGGTGCCCATATAGGTGGACCAGAAGAGATCCTCCTTGCGCCTGTGTACCTGCAGATAGTCGGCGTTGAGCTGGTTGAAGTAATTCCTGGCAATGGAACTCATAAATTCCCTCTTGTTATGGGGTCACCCGCAGCGGGGCCCACTCCTTTTTTAGTGAAATGCCAAATGATTCACACTCTTTGGCAAAAATTGCGCAGGGATGCGCCTGAACACGCTACCAAAAAATGGGGAGTGCTGTCTGCTGGCTATACTGTTGTCAAAACGCTCATTTAAGGGCGCGCGACCACTGGTTAATAGTAAATAAGTTGTTACATCAAGCAATTGGCTGCCGCAGTAACGAGCCATAGAAAATCAACAGGGAATGAGGGTTTCGTCATGTTCAAGCTCGGTGATATCACCGTGAGCCGCAAATTGTTTTTGCTGCTCACGTTGGCGTTTGTCGGTTTTGTCTCGCTGCTGTTCATCTCGGCCAACACGCTCCAGCGCAATCTGATGAGTGAGCGAGAGGCGCGGCTCAATGCGGTATTAAGCCAGGCCATGAGCCAGATCCAGTTTCTGGCCAGCACCCTGCCTATGGAGCAGGCGCAGCAAGAGGCACGCAAGCTGCTGACCAATATGCGCTTTGACGACAACAACTATCTGTTCGTGATCAATGAGAACCGCCAGATGCTGGTGCACCCCATCCGGCCGGAGCTGGTCGGCCAGACCATGGGGGAAGGAACAGGTGCCACCGCCGGGCAGTTCTGGCTGCAGATGGTCGATATTGCCAAGGGAGGCAAACAGGGCACCCTGCAATATGTCTGGAGCGGCCCATCGGGCGAAACTGCTGACAAGCTCTCCATGGTGTCAGGCTATCAACCCTGGGGCTGGATCCTCGGTTCCGGCATGCTGCTGCAGGATATCCAGCAGACCATCTGGGCCCAGTACATGAAGATGGGTAGCGCCACCGCCATTGTGACCCTGCTGATGGGGCTGCTGGGCTGGCGCATCACCCGCTCCATCGTCTCCCCCCTCAACCAGATCAACAACGCCATGCAACGGGTCGCCCAGGGGGATCTGGTGGTGAGCATCCCGGTACATGGCAAGGATGAGCTGGGCATGGTCGCCCGCTGTACCAATCAGAGTCTCGATGCCATTCGTCACGCCCTGCTGGAGGCCAGTCTGGGTGCCCGCAACGTGGCCGATGCAGCCCTGCGCATCGCCGCCTCCGCCGAGCAAACCAATCAGGCGGTGAGCAGCCAGCGGGATCAGCTGGCCCAGCTCGCCACAGCCATGAATGAGATGAGCGCCACCATCTCCGATGTGGCCGGGCATGCCGAAAATACCGCGCGGGATACCCAGGAAGCGACCGGAGAAGCTGGCCTCGGCAACCGTGACGTTCACGCCAGTGTGCACGGCATCAAGGCGCTGGCTACCGAGGTGGAGCAGGCCACCCTGCAGGTCAACCAGCTCAAAGAGGGGGTCATGCAGATCGGTGAAGTGACCGCCGTCATCAGCTCCATCTCGGATCAGACCAATCTGCTGGCTCTCAACGCCGCCATAGAGGCCGCCCGTGCTGGCGAGCAGGGGCGTGGCTTTGCCGTAGTCGCCGATGAAGTGCGCCAGCTGGCCAGTCGTACCCGCCAGTCCACCGAAGAGATCCAGAGCACCATCGCCCAGTTGCAGCAACGGGCCGTCACTGCTGCCAATGCCATGGATGCCAGCCGAAAACTGGCCGAAAGCAGCGTCAACCAGTCACAACAAGCGGGTCAGGATCTCACTCTGATCGTCAACCATATCCAGCATGTGAGCGACATGGCGACCCAGATCGCTACCGCCGCCGAACAGCAGAGCATGGTGGCCGAGGATATGAATCGCAACGTCAGCGGCATCAACGACTCGGCGCTCGAGATGTCCCAGTCCGCCTCGCAACTGGCGCAGGAGAGCGAACTGCTGGCCGGTCTCTCCCGCAGCCTGGATGAGCGGCTTGCGGTGTTCAAACTGGGCAAGGAGTCCAGCAAGACTCCTATGATGCCAACTCTACATCACTCCAATAGCGAGCAGCGCGCCCGCCATTGATGGCGTCAATCCGTGTCGCCTTGTCACTCGACCTGCCAGCTCGGCTGGCAGGTTTTTTTAAGCCGAAAAACGCGCAGCAAGCATGCATCTTATCGGCATATTCAACGGCATTCGACGCCATTCATAAACAAGAGAACAATTTAAAAACAGCCAGTTAGAACGTTTTTTGTGCCACCGGATTATGCATTTAAACATTCAACTTCAAATAATTAATCAATGCGGTGCACAATGCTGATGGCCGAACATTTGGCCCATCACTAACCATCTAGTCATTTGGCAAACTGACCGAAAGGTCGGGACGCAAAGCCTCCGGTCTACAGACGTTTTGTCCAGGATAGCGGGGTTGCCACACGCAAGTGTGCATCGGGGAACTCCCTGGCCAACTGACTGCCCACATCTATCGAACAGAGGAATGTATGGCAGCAAAAATCCAACTCAATCACATCGCGGCGGTGCTGGCCCTGCTGGCCAGCGGCAGCGCCCTGGCTCATGGCTACATCAGCCAGCCCGAGAGCCGCAACTACCTGTGCAAAACCGGCGGCAACAGCCAGTGTGGAGGCGTACAGTGGGAACCCCAGAGCGTGGAGGGGCCATCAGGCTTCCCGCAAACCGGCCCGCAGGATGGTCAAATCGCCTCGGCGGGCAGCCCGCGCTGGAGCGAGCTGAACATCCAGACCAGCGACCGCTGGACCAAGCGTGAAATACAGCCCGGCCCCTTCGCCATCAGCTGGACCTTCACCGCCAACCACGTCACCCGCAACTGGCGCTACTACCTCACCAAGCAGGACTGGAACCCCAATCAACCGCTCACTCGCGACTCGTTCGACCTGACCCCCTTCTGCGTCATCGACGGCAACATGGTGCAGCCGCCCAAGCAGGTGACCCATAACTGTGTCCTGCCGGAGCGCACCGGTTATCAGGTGATCCTCGGCGTGTGGGAAGTGGGCGACACCAGCAACAGCTTCTACAACATCATCGATGCCAAGTTCAAAGATGGTAGCCAGCCGCCGCTGGAGTGGAGCCAGGCCGGCACCATCTACCCCTCCATCGACCTCGCGGTGGGTGACAAGGCGATGACCCGGGTATTCGATGCCAACGGCGAGCGCCCCGATCTGCAGACCGTGCTGACCATCACCAATGCCGAGCAGGGCCAGAAGAACAACTGGGCCCATGCCCTCGCCGGCAAGCTCAACGCCGAGCAGAGCCTGATCCGCGCCGGTCAGCAAGGAGCCGATGGCCAGTTCAATCCGATCTACGGCATGAACCCCGTCTATCTGCATCGAGACAGCAAACTGGATCGAGTCGAGATTGATCTGCAACAGCTGCAGCCGCCGGTAGTGGACAGCATCAGCGTCAGCGGTCTGGCCAGCGACTATGTGCTGGACAACGGCAAGGCAACCCTCGATTTCACCGTCACCGCACAGGGCGATCTGGCCGTCACCAACACCCTCTATGACCACGGCGGCGTCGCCAAGGGTGAAAGCAGCGCTGACATCAAGGACAGCAGCCACACCTTCACCATGGCGCTGGAAGGGCTCAAGGCCGGTCACCACCAGCTGGTGATCAAGGCCACCCCGAAAACGGGCGGCGAGACCATTCAGCAGACCATGGATCTGATGTTCAAGGAGCAGAGCAGCGGCGAATACGACTTCGTCTTCCCGAACTCGCTCAAATCCTATGCCGCCGGCACCAAGGTGCAGCAGCCGAAAAATGGCAAGGTCTATCAGTGCAAGCCCTTCCCCTACAGCGGCTACTGCCAGCAGTGGACCACCACAGCCACCCAGTACGAGCCGGGCATCGGCTCCCACTGGCAGATGGCGTGGGATGAAGTGAAGTAACTCGCCACCGGATAGTAGAAGGGGAGCCATTGGCTCCCCTTCTGTCGTCTCTTCCGATTCAAATCTGGAAGTCGAGGGCGGGTTCGCTGCCCATGGCGCGGGCCTGAATATCCGCCAGCGCCAGCTCGGGGTTGCAGAGCTGGATAAACTGCCAGGCAAAGTTGTGCTGGAACTGCCCCTGCTTGAGGCCAATCCAGGCAGTGTGGGGGGCAAACAGATGGCTGCCGTCGAGCTGTACCAGCCCCTGATCACGCTGGCCGTCGAACGCCATGTCAGCCAGTATGCCGACCCCCATCTCCAGCTCGACATAGGTCTTGATGACATCGGAGTCCTGCGCCGTCAACAGGATCTGCGGCTCGATACCAGCCGCAGCAAAGGCTTCATCCACCCGTACCCGCCCGGTCAACCCGGCTTGATAGGTGACGATAGGCCAGTTGGCCAGCGCCGCCAGCGTCAGATCCCGCTCACCCGCCAGCGGATGTTGCCCGGGCACCACGATATTGTGGTGCCAGCGGTAGTAGGGGAATGCCACCACCCCTTCGCTCTTGTCGAGCTGCTCGCTGCTGATGCCGATATCCACCTCGCCGGTCTGCACCAGCCGCACTATCTCCTCCGGGCTGCCCTGACGCAGCTCCAACTGTACCAGCGGGAACTGCTCGCGAAACGCCTTCACCACCCGCGGCAGGGCATAGCGGGCCTGGGTATGGGTGGTCGCCACCAGCAAGCGGCCCGAGTCGCGGTTGGCGAAGGTGCTGGCCAGTTTGCGGATGTTGTTGGCGTCATTGAGAATGCGCTCGGCAATCACCAGCAACTCCTTGCCAGGCTCGGTCATACCGAGCAGCCGCTTGCCGTAGCGGATAAATAGTTCGATACCGAGCTCCTCTTCCAGCTCGCGGATATGGCGACTCACCCCGGATTGCGAGGTAAAAAGGGCGTTGGCCACCTCGGTCAGGTTGTAATCCCGCCGCGCTGCCTCCCGGATAATGCGTAACTGCTGAAAATTCACCTTGTCGCCTCCTGCGAAGAGTGGGCGACACAATCTGCCCGCCCCTCTCATTTTTGTTATTTGGCCGGGATCATGCCCGGCTAACAGCCTGAAACGGGCGACCACACCGCCCGCAACACAGCATCAAATCTGATAATCGGGATAGAACTGCGCCTGTCTGGCCACCAGCCTCACCCCCTGTCCCGGAGCAAACAGCTTGGCCGCCTCCTTGCTCAGCTCCGCCTCATAGTGGGCCCCTTTGGTTTCGCCATCGCCACGCAGTTCCACCCGAATGCGTGGCCCCATGGGCAGCAGACGGGTGATGGTGGCGCGGATCCCGCCCGGCGCATCGGCTGGCAGAATCTCCAGTTCATGGGGACGGACATAGGCGATGGCGGCACTGCCGTGGGCCAGATGAGAAGCCGACGGCCCGCCGAGCAGCTGCTCGCCGACACCGAATCCCTGCTCCGCCACCCGACCGCGGAACTGGTTCACGCTGCCAAGGAAGCTGTGGACGAAGGAGCTGGCGGGCTGGTCGTAGACCTCGGCCGGGGTGCCAATCTGCTCGACCCGTCCGGCGTTCATCAGCACCACCCGATCTGCTACCTCCAAGGCTTCTTCCTGATCGTGGGTGACGAACAGGCTGGTGACGTGCAGCTCGTCGTGCAGCTCGCGCAGCCAGCGGCGCAGCTCCTTGCGCACCTGCGCATCGAGGGCGCCGAAGGGCTCGTCCAAGAGCAGTACCTTGGGCTGCACCGCCAGCGCGCGGGCCAGCGCGACCCGCTGACGCTGACCGCCGGAGAGCTGGGTCGGATAGCGCTCGGCCACGTGGCTGAGCTGCACCAGATCCAGCAGCTCTTTGACCCGGGCACGAATGGCCGCCTCGGCCGGGCGTTCACTGCGCGGTTTGACCCTAAGGCCAAACGCCACGTTCTCGAACACCGTCATGTGGCGAAACAGGGCGTAGTGCTGGAACACGAAGCCGACGTTACGCTCGCGCACATGGAGATCCGAGGCATCCTCACCGCGGATGATGACGCTGCCACTGTCGGCTTGCTCCAGCCCGGCGATGATCCGCAGCAGCGTGGTCTTGCCGCAACCGGAGGGGCCGAGCAGCGCCACCAGCTCACCGTCGTGAAAGTCGAGGTTGATGTCTGCCAGCGCCGCGTACTGATTGAAATGCTTGTTGAGTTGTTGAACCTGAATGCTCATGGCTGCCTCTTTAAAACGGTGATTCAGTGAGATTTGGTGGGCTGGGCACGCAGCCGGGCCAACAGGGTTTCACCCAGCAGGGTGAAGATCCCGAACAGAGCCAAGAGGCTTGCCACTGCAAAGGCGGCGCCGGTCTGGTACTCGTTGTAGAGGATCTCGATATGCAGCGGCAGGGTATTGGTCTGGCCGCGAATATGACCGGAAACCACCGACACCGCGCCAAACTCCCCGACCGCACGGGCGGTACAGAGCAGCAGGCCGTACATCAGGCTCCAGCGAATGCCGGGCAGGGTGACGCGCCAGAACATCTGCAGGCCGCTCGCCCCCAGCATGATGGCCGCCTCTTCCTCTTCCGGGCCGCGCGCCTCCATCTGGGGCAGCAGCTCGCGCACCACGAAGGGCACGGTGATGAAGGTGGTAGCCAGGATGATCCCCGGGGTGGCGAAAATGATCTTGATGTCGTGCTCGCTCAGCCAGTCACCAAACCAGCCGCGGCTACCGAACATCAACACCAGCATCAGACCGGCGATCACCGGCGACACCGAGAAGGGCAGATCGATGATGGTGATGAGCAGTTGCCGACCGGGAAAGCGGAAACGGGCGATGGCCCAGGCTGCCGCGATCCCGAACAGCAGATTGAGGGGAACGGCGCAGAGGGTCACCAGTGCGGTGAGACCGAGGGCGCTCAGGGCATCCGGCTCGCTGATGGCGTGCCAGAAAAAAGCTAGCCCCGGGCTCAGCGCCTGAATAAAGACGGTGGCCAGCGGCAGCAACAGCAGAGCGGCAAACCAGCCCAACCCGACCGTGATCAGCAGCCACTTGACCCACTGGGGTTCACGGATCACGACCGGTGCCTTGCGAGCAGGAGTCGCCTCCACAGAGGCCGCCTCAATGGCGATAGCAGATGAACTCATATCCGGCTCCCTCCGATGCGAGACCAGCTCCAGGCCTGCAACTTGTTGATTAGCAGTAACAAAATGAACGAAATCAGCAGCATCACCACTGCGATGGCGGAGGCACCGGCGTAGTCATACTCCTCCAGGTGGCTCATGATCATCAGCGGCGCGATTTCCGAGACCATCGGCAGGTTGCCGGCGATGAAGATGACGGAGCCGTACTCCCCCACCCCGCGGGCAAACGCCAGCGCAAAACCGGTGAGCAGGGCAGGCACCAGGGTCGGCCAGAGCACCCGCAGAAAGGTCTGCCAGCGATCGGCGCCGAGGCTGGCGGCCGCCTCCTCTTGCTCAGTTTCAGCCTCCCGCAGCACCGGCTGCAGGGTGCGCACCACAAACGGCAATCCGATAAAGGTGAGTGCGATGACCACCCCGATAGGGTTGTAGGCGAACTGGATGCCGAGCGGCGCCAGCAACTGGCCGATCCAGCCGTTGGGAGCGAAGATGGCGCACAGGGCGATGCCGGAAACGGCGGTCGGCATGGCAAACGGCAGGTCGATCAGCGCATCCACCAGACGACGACCGGGGAAGGTGTAGCGCACCAGGATCCAGGCCAGGATCAGGCCAAACAGGCTGTTGAGCAGCGCCGCGACAAAGGCCGCACCGAAGCTCAGGCGAAAGGAGGCGAGCACCCGGGGTGAACCGATCACCTGCCAGAACTCGGCGGCGGTCAGGTTGTTGACCGCAAACAGCACCAGGGCCGAGAGCGGCAACAGCACCAGCAGGCCCAGATAGAGCAGGCTGAACCCTAGGGTGGGGCCAAAACCGGGCAGGACAGAATAAGAACCAAATCGCATAACACATCCATCTGTTATGAAGAATTTTCGATATGGTGATTCTGCGCACTCCCCTCATCGGCAACAAACATCAATTGCGACTTTGCTAATCACTTTTTTGTCTAACCGCAGAGTCACAAGGCTCTTGGCGCACTCCAAATAAAAAAAGGTCTTTTATATAAATAAAAGACCTAAGAAATGGAGCAATACGGAGCGGAGCATTCAAAGAACGGGGGCATGGAGTAGCCAGCGAACAGCGCGCTCGCCAACCCTCCAACCACTTCACAGATACCTAGCGAAAGCCCAATACGACCGGCTGGGGCGATGCGATCTTGACCGGTGCCACTACCAGCTCACCACGGCGGTAGAGTGCCCCCAGCAAATGCAACCCCTGATGCCAGTCCCCATGACCTGACTGGGCATTGATATGGCCCGCCTCACCGGCATCGAACAGCGGCACCTGCCACTGACGGCTCCAGTATTCGGCCCGTTCAAAGCTCATCCAGGGATCATTGCGGCTGGCCACCAGCTGGGCCGACACCTGCAGCGGCCCGGCCAAGGCCTCATCCGCAATGCCAAAACGGGCGGGATCGGCGGGCGCCACCAGAAAGATCGAGGCCACCTTCTCCGGCTGCAAGCGGGCCGCCGCGATGGCGGTCAGGGCGCCGAAAGAGTGGGCCACCAGATGGACCCGGCTGCGGCGACGTTTCAACTTGCTCGCCAGCTTGGCACTCCAGACCCTGAGGTCCGGCTTGTCCCACGGCAGCCCGGTCATCCGCTGCCATTGGGGAAAATGATCGTGCCAACGGCTCTGCCAGTGATCCGGCCCACTGTTGTGCAGACCGGGAACCAGGAGGATCTTGTTCATCTTGGTGCTCCTATCGGCTGGCACAGGGGCCAGTTCAGTGATGGATAACGAAGCTATCAACGACCCGGCTGATAGATCTGGTCAAACAAACCACCCTGGGCGAAGTGTTTCTTCTGGGCTTTCTCCCAATCCCCTTCCAGATCCTTGACGGTAAAGAAGGCAAGCTGCGGGAACTGGGCTGCCGTCTCCTTCAGGATCGCCGGGTTGCTGGGGCGATAGTGATGTTTGGCGACGATATGCTGCCCCTCGTCAGAGTAGAGATAATCGAGATAGGCCTTGGCCACCGCGTCGGTACCGTGCTTCTTGGCCACCTTGTCCACCACCGCGACCGGCGGCTCCGCCAGAATGGAGACCGAAGGCACCACCAGCTCGAACTTGTCGCTGGCACCCGCCTGACCAAGCACCAGCAGGGCTTCGTTCTCCCACGCCAGCAGCACGTCACCGAGACCGCGCTCGGTAAAGCTGGTGGTGGCACCGCGGGCGCCTGAGTCCAGCACCTTCACGTTCTTGAATAGATCGCCAACAAACTGCTTGGCCCCCTCTTCACTGCCGCTCTTCTTCAGGGCATAGCCCCAGGCGGCCAGATAGTTCCAGCGTGCCCCGCCGGAGGTCTTGGGGTTGGGAGTCACGATGGCGACATCCTTGCGCACCAGATCATCCCAATCCTTGATCTGCTTGGGATTGCCCTTGCGCACCAGGAAGACAATGGTGGAGGTATAGGGCGAGGCGTTGTTGCCGAGGCGACTCTGCCAGTCGGCAGCGGTCAGCCCCTCCTTGGCGATGGCGTTGACATCGTAGGCCAGCGCCAGCGATACCACGTCGGCCTCCAGTCCATCCACCACAGCGCGGGCCTGCTTGCCGGAGCCACCGTGAGACTGGCTCACCACCACGTCGTCGCCGGTTTTGGCCTTCCACTCCTTGGCAAAGGCGGCGTTGTACTCCTGAAACAGCTCGCGGGTCGGATCGTAAGAGACATTGAGCAGGCGGATCTCGGCGGCATTGGCCTGACCAAATGCCAGCAGAGAGAGCAGGGTCAGGGCGGTCATTCGCAGTTTCATGGTGATTCTCCATATCTTGTTGGGTTGAGAACAGCATGCCGTGGAGTTGTTATGCCCAGAAGAAAGAAATAACTCTTTGCTTATCTCTTTTGCTCATATCAACTCAGCCACCCGCACCAGGAGCCAGACGCAGACTCTGTGAGCCATGCCCCTCTGTGACCTCAAGCGCTGTGCCATCATGGGAACAAGGCAGGCAGATGACGAAAAGGAAGTCGTTATGTGGATCAATGCAGAACCCGTCAACGGTGCCCTGGTCTCGCTGGCCATCGGCCTCATCATCGGACTGGAGCGGGGCTGGCAGGTGCGCCAGCTGGGGGATAACCAGCGCATCGCCGGGATGCGTACCTACGGCCTCATCGGCCTGCTCGGCGGGGTATGCGGTTTGCTGCTGCCCACCCTGGGCTCCTGGCTGCCGCTGCTCGGCCTGCTGGCGGTGGTGATCGGCTGCGGCCTCTCGGTCTGGCTGGCCCAGCGCTGGCAGGGGGAGTTCGGCCTCACCAGCTCGGTAGCCATGCTGCTCACCTATCTGCTGGGACTGATGTCGGTGCTGCTCAGCCCGAGCGAAGCGGTGGCCTGCGCCGTGCTGGCCGCCCTGTTGATGGGTTTGAAGGGACAGATCCAGCAGGGGATGCTGTTTCTCAGCGAGACCGAATTCCACGCTACCCTGCGCTTTCTGCTTATCTCGCTGGTGCTGCTGCCGGTGCTGCCCAACGAGGAGATGGGCCCCCTCGACGCCTTCAACCCCTTCAAGATCTGGCTGATGGTGGTGGTGATCGCCGGCATCTCGTTTTGTGGCCACTTCGCGGTACGCCTGCTCGGCACCCGCGCCGGACTGGTGCTCACCAGCATACTGGCGGGATTGGCCTCCTCCACCGCCCTTACCCTGCAGTTCGCCCGTCTCAACAAGGAGCAGGGCGGGCTGGAGCGACTGCTGGCCACCGGCATCCTGCTGGCAGGGGCCACCATGTGGCTGCGGCTGCTGGTGCTGGTGCTGCTCATTCACAGCGAACTGGCGATGCGCCTCATCGCCCCCCTGTTGCTGCTGGCCACCACAGTCTACGGCTTTGCCTTCTGGTTCTGGCGCCAGCGCGAGGAGCTAACTGACGGCCCGGTACAGCCGGAAACCAGCAACCCGCTCGATCTGTCCACCGCCATCAAGTTCGGCCTGCTGCTGGCGCTGATCGGCTTTATGGCAACGCTGCTGCAAGACAAGGTGGGCAACTCCGGGGTCTATCTGCTGTCGCTGGTGTCGGGGATCACCGATGTGGACGCCATCACGCTGTCGCTCTCCCAGCTTTCCCACAAGGAGCTGGCGCTGGAGGTGGCGGCCCGCGGCATCCTGCTGGCCGGTCTGGTCAACTCGCTGGTGAAGGGGCTGCTGGCCCTCGGCATCGGCGGGCGCAGTCTCGGGCTGCGGGTATTGCTCCCCTACTTCGTCTCGGCCCTGCTGATCCTGCCCCTCGTCTGGCCCACAGGTTGACGGGGATCACCTGCAACAAGTGACAGACTGACGGCGCCCCTGACAGTCACGTATACTGCCTGCTCTTGCAGCATGAGGAGGTAGCAATGGCGAGCGACTGGGACAAGGTACTGGCAGGCGGGGCGCTGGATGACCAGAGCGAGGAGATAGCGAACGACCGGATCCGCGGTCAGGCGCTGCTGGCCAAACTCAACAGTTCATCGGCGGGCGATGCCCCTCTGCGCCAGCAGATCTGCCGCGAGCTGTTCGGCCACTGCCCCGACTCCTGCTGGATCAGCACGCCATTTACCTGCGAGTTTGGCCGCAACATCCATATCGGCGAGAAGACCTTCTTCAACTTCAACGTCACCATTCTCGACGTGGGCGAAGTGCACATCGGCAGCCATGTGCTGCTGGCCCCCAACGTGCAGATCTACACCGCCACCCACACCATGAACTATCTGGAACGACGCAACTGGACTGCCTACAACAAGCCAGTGCGGATCGGTGACGACTGCTGGATTGGCGGCGGCGCCATCATCTGCCCCGGCGTCACCATAGGGCCGCGCTCCATCATTGGCGCCGGCGCCGTGGTCACCCGCGACATCCCGGCCGACTCGGTGGCGGTGGGCAATCCGGCCAGGGTGATCCGCACCCTCAAGCAGGACGAGGAGCGCTGCTGGGAGCTGGCCCAGTGATGGCGCTGGCACTGCTGCCACTGGGCGCAGCCCTCTGGCTCGGCCTCGGCGAGCAGCAGTGGTGGCCGCTGGCCGTGTTGCTCACCATGAGCCTGCTCACGGTGGCCGCCTACGCCTGGGACAAGCGGCAGGCAGTGCGCGGCGAGTGGCGCATTCCCGAATCGAGGCTCCATCTGCTGGAGCTGTGCGGCGGCTGGCCGGGCGCACTGGTGGCCCGCCAGTGGTTGCGTCACAAGACCCAGAAGCGCAGCTACCGGCTGGTCTTCTGGTTTATCGTGCTGCTGCACCTCACCCTGTGGGCCCTCTGGCTTGGCCGCCCCCTCTGGCAGCAATAGCCACCCGGGTAAGCAAGGTGGTGGCTTGGCCGCCCTCTCTGGCAGCAATAGCCAACTGCATCACAAAGGCGAAACGGGGCCCATTGCGGCCAATTGGCGGCTATGAGAAAACAGAACGGATCCATCAGCGTTTTCGCCGTTTATAGACGACAAGGAGTCGTGACATGACCATGTGGACAGGCATAGTCCTGATCGTATTTATCAGCATATTGTTCGGATATCTCGGCAAACGGGCTCGCTACCAGATGGGGGATGCCCGCATCACCGATCGCCTCGGCAAGCAGGATATGATCATAAGAGAGCTACAGGAGCGGATCGCCAATCTGGAGGCGATCGTCATCGAGGAAGAGAAACGGCGCCCGTTTCGGGAGCTGTGATTTTTCGCCATCAGGCGTCAGATAACCAAAATTCAAATCAAAGAAAGAGGGCTGCATGATGCAGCCCTCTCTCGTTTCAGCAAATTCAGATTGCCAGCGGCAGCAACTCCGCATAATCGCGGATCGCCGGAAAAGCGGTGATGTTCTGCTCCGGCTTGCAGCTGTCCGGATTCTGGATCGCCAGCTGATAGCCGATGCCATAGTCGGCGGCGGCCCGCAGGATCCGCTCGCTGTCATCCACAAACAGGGTGCGGGCCGGATCGAACACCAGCCGCTGTGCCAGCGCCTGCCAGCAATGCTGGCTCTCCTTCGACCAGCCCAGCTCATGGGTACTCACCATCAGATCCAGATGCTCGCTCAGCCCCAACTGCGCATCCTTCACCGACAGACTGGCGGGGTGGGCGTTGGTGAAAAGCACCAGCTGCTTGCCCGCGGCACGCAACTCGGCCAGAAAGGGGATGGCATGGGGTCGCCACTGGATCTTCGCCAGCAGCTCCTGCTTGAGGGCGCGAATATCGAGCCCCAGGGTCTCGCTCCAGTAATCCACGCAGTACCAGTTGAGGGTGCCGTTGACCGCCTGATAGTGGACGTCGATCTGCGCTTTGGCTTCATCCAGCGGCAGACCGAGCCGCTCGGCGTAACGCTCCGGCACCAGCTGCTGCCAGAGGTGGTTGTCAAAATGCAGATCGATCAGGGTGCCATCCATATCGAGCAAGACGGTATCTATCTGGTGCCAGGGCAAGGTGGTAGCGCGGGAGTGTGGCATCGGGTCTCTTGATCTCGGTGTCGCGAAAGAAATGGAGCGGCAGTATAGCGGATTTTTCCTCCCCCTTTGCCATCCCTGGCCCGTGGTGTTCGGTGTGAGAGTCGTTTACTCTTGAAGCACGATTTTTTAACGAGCTGCCAGCGTCCGATGAGCGACCCCCACAAGAGCAAACCCGAGCACATCTCTGCCGACCAACTGGATCATCCCAAGAGCAAACCGGAGATCCTCAAGGCCGATATCGTGGCCGAGAGTCGGCTGTTCAGAGTAGAGTCCCTCCACCTCAAGTTCTCCAACGGCGAAGAGCGGGTCTACGAGCGGATGCGCGGCGGCAATCGTGGCGCCGTCATGGTGGTGCCGCTGTTCGATGCCCACACCCTGCTGCTGGTGCGCGAGTATGCCGCGGGCACCCACTCCTACGAGCTGGGCTTTCCCAAAGGGCTGATCGACCCAGGCGAAGATGCCTTCGAGGCGGGAAACCGGGAATTGATGGAAGAGGCGGGCTTTGGCGCCAACAGCCTGACCCTGCTCAAACAGGTGTCGCTGGCGCCCGGTTACTTCTCCAGCAGGATGGACATCCTGCTGGCCCGGGATCTCTTCCCCGAGCAGCGGATCGGCGACGAACCCGAACCGCTGGAGGTAATCCCCTGGCCGCTAAACCGGATCGACGAATTGCTGGCACGGCCCGACTTCACCGAGTCGCGCAGCATCAGTGCCCTGCTCTTGGCCCAGAAGTGGCTGGCGGAGCAGGCAGAGTAGCCCGCAGACGGGCAGTTAACAGACAGAGGATAACGAGATGCAGGAGTTGTTGGCCTGGGTGCCGGGGGTCAAGGAGATTGCCCGCGAAGCCGGAAGGATCCTTCACGACATCTATCATGGCGGTCAGTTCGAGCGTCAGCTGAAGGAGGATGCGACCCCGGTCACCAGTGCCGATCTTGCTGCCGATGCCTACCTCAAGCAGGCGCTCTCGGCGCTCACTCCCCACGTTCCCGTGCTGACTGAAGAGGCGGCCGACATCCCCTTCAGCCAGCGATCCAACTGGCGGCAGTACTGGCTGGTGGATCCCCTCGACGGCACCGGCGAATTTATCGCGGGCAGCGGCGACTTCGCCACCCTGATCGCCTTGGTGCGGGACAATGTGCCGGTGCTCGGGGTCATCTATGCTCCCGAGTCCAACGTGCTCTACTGGGCGGTGCGCGGCTACGGCGCCTTCAAGGAGGTGAATGGCGAGGTACTGCCCATCAGCGCCATGCACCACGAGCATGACCAGCCCGACTCGCTGGTAGTTGCCATCAGCCGCCGCCAGAAGCTGGAGAACCTCACCCGCCGCCTCAACCCGGCCATCAACTACGAGCTGATCCCGCTTGGTTCCAGCTCCCTCAAATCCTGTCTGGTGGCGGAAGGGGCGGCCGATTGCTACGTGCGGCTCGGCCCCACCGGCGAGTGGGACACCGCCGCCGCCCAGTGCATCGTCGAGGCAGCCGGTGGCCGCATCCTCAGCCTGGCGTTGCAGCCACTCAGCTACAACGAAACCGAGTCGCTGGAGAACCCTGACTTTATCGTGATGGGGGATCCGGATCTCGCCTGGGGCAACATTCTTGCCCACTAGACGAGTAGCGATATCATCACTCCAGACATGCAGGCGGCCCGATGGCCGCCTGCTTTTTCAGAGTCGTTGTCCGGGGTGATGGCCGGTGTGATCCGCTGGTCAAGGCGCGCTTGCACAGCGTGATACTCTGGCAAAGAAGCGAAATGATAGTGAAACATCACAATTGGTCGGCGAGAAACGGTGCGATTTTTCACGTAATTCTGAAAACACCTTATTAGCCAAAATAAAAAAATGATCGCAGATAAAACTTTGGTTTTATATTTCACAAAAATCACCATTGTCAGTTTTGTTGCATTCTGTGACCCAGATTCCATTCCCAATCTCGCTGGCTAAACCCCGCAATGGCAGTGATATGTTTCAGTCTCGCTTTTTGAGAATTAAATCCCGATAAACCACAATAAACTCAGATTAAAACACTAACAAAAAGTGAATTAGTAATGAGTTTATCTGTAGAGGCTACCAAGGAGCTATCCGGTTCCTGCTCCACCACTGCCAGCATCACCCGCTGGCGCCGTCACGACACCCACTGGGTCATCAGCCTGTTTGGCACCGCGGTTGGCGCTGGCATCCTGTTCCTGCCCATCAATCTGGGTCTGGGCGGGATCTGGCCTCTCGTCATCGTCGCGGTACTGGCAGGCCCCATGACCTTCCTCGCCCACCGCGGGCTGGCGCGCTTCGTGCTCTCATCGTCACGCCCCCACGCCGACTTCACTGAAGTGGCGGAGGAGCACTTCGGCAAGATGGCCGGTCGCCTCATCTCGGCGCTCTACTTCCTCTCCATCTTCCCGATCCTGCTCATCTACGGGGTCGGACTGACCAACACGGTGGAGAGCTTTATGGTCAACCAGCTCGGCATGGCGACCCCGGATCGGGTGATGCTCTCCGGCGTGCTGGTGTTCGCCATGATCGCCGTGATGCTGGCGGGTGAGAAGGCGATGCTGCGTGCCTTCGCCTTTATGGTCTATCCGCTGGCGGCCATTCTGGCGGCCCTCTCCTGCTACCTCATTCCCCAGTGGCAATGGCCGGAAGTGACGGCGTTTGGAGGGGTCAGCTTCCTCAACACCGTCTGGCTGGCACTGCCGGTCACCGTGTTCGCCTTCAGCCACGCCGCCGCCATCTCCGGCTTTGCCAACGTGCAGCGCCGGGAATATGGCGAACAGGCGGAAGCCAAGAGCGGCCTGATCCTGCGCAACACCACAGTGATGCTGGTGGGCTTCGTGCTGTTCTTCGTCTTCTCCTGCGTGCTGAGCCTCTCGCCAGCCCAGCTGGCTGAAGCCAAGGCCCAGAACGTCTCTGTGCTCTCCTATCTCGCCAACATCACCGATAACCCGGTGATCGTGACTCTGGGGCCGCTCATCGCCTTTATCGCCATCAGCTCCTCCTTCCTCGGTCACTTCCTCGGTGCCCGCGAAAGCCTGAAAAGCCTGATCGCCAAGCCCACCGGCCTGCCGCTGGCCAAGGCGGACAAAGTCGGCATCGCCCTGATGTTCTTCTCTATCTGGGGTGCTGCAGTCATCAACCCGGGCATTCTGGGGCTGATGGAAACCCTCTCCGGCCCGGTCATCGCCATGATCCTGTTCATCATGCCGGTGATTGCCATCTACAAGGTGGAGGCGCTGGCCCGCTTCCGTCACGGCTGGACCAACGGCTTTATCCTGCTGACCGGTTCGCTGGCGGTATCGGCGCTGATCTTCAGCCTGCTGAAATAACAACAGCCCCGTAAACGGGGCGGCTGAAACGACAAGAGGCGACCCACGGGTCGCCTCTTGTTCATTGCAAATCGCTTACTCTTTGTCGAAATCTTCGATCTCTTTGCCCAGCGCTTCCATGATGGCGCGCGCTTCGGCCGGGACACTGTCCGGTTGATCCTTGCGCAAGTCTTCGTCGCAAGGGAGCGGCTGGCCGGTGAAAGCGTGCAGGAAGGCTTCACAGAGCAGCTCGCTGTTGGTCGCATGACGCAGGTTGTTCACCTGACGGCGGGTGCGCTCATCGGTCAACACTTTCAACACCTTGAGCGGGATCGAGACGGTAATCTTCTTGACCTGTTCGCTCTTCTTACCGTGTTCCGCGTAGGGGCTGACGTAGTCGCCGTTCCACTCTGTTCCCATGACTCACCTGTTCTCATTTAGCCGTGAGCGCGGATTTTAACCCTTAAGGAAATTAATGGCAATCCAACAGCAAAGCCATTTAGACGTCTAGAAGTGTTGACGGCTTTTTTAAGCTGGCGTAGTGTGGTTGTCCATGAGCCCGCAATGGCGGGATGGCGCGTGGCAGCAAGATGCCGGCGTGTAAAGAGACATCAAGGAGAGTGATATGACCCACAAGGCTACCCTGGCGGTTCGCACCGGGATTGAGACAGACCAGCAACACGGTGCCGTGGTGCCCCCCATCTACCTCTCCAGCAACTACACCT
This sequence comes from Aeromonas sp. 601039, assembly GCF_049174415.1. Taxonomy (NCBI): domain Bacteria; kingdom Pseudomonadati; phylum Pseudomonadota; class Gammaproteobacteria; order Aeromonadales; family Aeromonadaceae; genus Aeromonas; species Aeromonas sp. 601039. Next base: position 3,642 of record NZ_JAAKTL010000010.1, on the reverse strand, counting down.
TTGCCGACTTTGGCGAGCCCCGTCAATACGATTATGCCCGCTCCGGCAATCCGACCCGCACCAATCTGGCGGACGCGCTGGCGGCGTTGGAAGGGGGCGCTGGCGCCGTGGTTACCGGCACCGGCATGGGCGCCGTCCATCTGGTCACCACAGCACTGCTCAAGGCGGGGGATCTGCTGCTCGCCCCCCACGACTGCTACGGCGGCACCTGGCGCCTGTTCGAGTATCTGGCGGCCAAGGGCCACTACCGGGTGCAGTTTGTCGATCAGGGGGATGAGGCCGCACTGGCCGCCGCGCTGGCCCTGAAGCCTGCGCTGGTATGGGTCGAGACCCCCTCCAACCCGCTGCTGCGGGTGGTGGATATCAGCGCCATTGCCAGCGCCGCCCACGAGGTGGGTGCGCAGGTGGTGGTGGACAACACCTTCCTCTCCCCCCTGCTGCAACAACCCCTGGCCCTCGGTGCCGACGTGGTGGTGCACTCCACCACCAAGTACATCAACGGTCACTCCGACGTGGTGGGCGGAGTGGCGATCGCCAAGGAGGCCGCACTGGCGGAGTCGCTGGTGTGGTGGGCCAACTGTCTGGGGCTCACCTCCGGGGCGTTCGACTCCTACCTCACCCTGCGCGGCCTACGCACTCTGGCCCCCAGATTGCGCACCCATCAGGAGAACACCGATCGCATCCTCGCCTTCCTGCAACAGCAGCCGCTGGTGAAACGCATCTATCACCCCAGCTTGCCGAGCCATCCGGGCCATGATATTGCGCGCCGTCAACAGTCCGGCTTCGGCGCCATGCTAAGTTTTGAACTCGATTGCAGCGAGGCGGGTATTCGCGCCTTCCTCGCGGCCCTCACCCTCTTCTCGGTAGCCGAGTCCCTCGGCGGGGTGGAGAGTCTGGTGGCCCATCCGGCCAGCATGACCCACAGGGCCATGACCCCGGTCGCGCAGCAGGCAGCAGGTATCAGCGCCCAGCTGCTGCGGTTGTCGGTCGGTATTGAACACGGTGAAGACCTGGTGGCCGATCTGGCTCAGGCTTTTGAACAGGCGCAGCAGGCAGAACAGGTAGCGAAGTAATGGAACAGCAGCAACAAGGAGAGATCGCGGTGGCAGCAGAAGCAGGATTGAAGCGACGTCACGTCCACAAATTTGGTGGCAGCAGTCTGGCGGATCCGGTCTGCTATCGCCGGGTCGCCAGCATCGTTGAACAACAGGTGGGTGGCGACGAGCTGATCGTAGTCTCCGCCGCCGGCAAGACCACCAACCGGCTGATCCAGCTGGTGGAGCTGGCCGAAGCCGGGGATGAAGCCGCCGGCGAGGCCATCTCGGCCCTGCAGGCCTATCAACAGAGCCTGATCGACGGCCTGCTGGAAGGGGAACTCCACCTCGAACTGAGCCAGCAGCTGGCCGACGACATGCAGCTGATCGCCAAGACCCTGGAGGGGCAGTTTGACCGCTTCGAGCGCAACGGTCTGCTCGCCTTTGGCGAGGTGTGGTCGGCGCGCCTGTTGGCGGCCCTGCTCACCAGTCGCGGCGACAAGGCCATCTGGCTCGATGCCCGCAGCTTCCTGCGCGCCGAGGATGGCGCCCTGGTCAAGGTGGATACCGCGCTCTCCAGCGAACTGCTCAAGGCGCGGCTGGCGGAACACGCCGGCCGCATCGTGGTGACCGGCTTTATCGCCGCCGACATGGAGGGTCGCTCCCTGCTGCTCGGTCGCAACGGCTCCGACTACAGCGCCAGCCTGTTGGCCCTGTTGGCAGACGGCGAATCCACCACCATCTGGAGCGACGTGGCCGGTGTCTACAGCGCCGACCCGCGTCGGGTGAAAGAAGCTCGCCTGCTGGAGCGCCTGAGCCTCGCCGAAGCCAACGAGCTGGCCCGCCTCGGCTCCTCGGTGCTGCACTCGCGCACCCTGCAGCCAGTGGCCGACAGCCGCCAGCGGCTCACTTTGCGCTGCAGCTACAACCCGGATGAGGGCTGCACCCATATCCTGCGCCGTGCCCCCCGCTCCGGCGGCGCCCGCATCGTCTCCTCGGTGGATCAGATCGCTCTCATCGAGCTCAAGGTGCTGCCGCAGACCCATTATGAGCAGACGGTGGCGGCCATCGAGGCCCATCTGGCCCGCCATCGCCTCAACCCGCTCACCCTGCAGCGCCAGCCGGATCGCCGGGTCCTGCGCCTCGCCTACACCCTCGAGGTGGCACAAGGCGCCTTCGAGCTGCTGCGCGACTTCCAGCTGCAAGGGAGCTTCACCGGCCTCATCCAGAAAGAGGGGTACAGTCTGGTGGCGCTGGTCGGCGCCGGTGTCACCGACAACGCGGAGCAGTGTCACCGCTTCTATCAGCTGCTGGCAGATCAACCGCTGGAGTTCGTACAGGTGGCCCGAGATGGCCTGAGTCTGGTGGCCGTGCTGCGTCAGGTAGTGCTGGAGCCGCTGCTCATCGCCCTGCACAGCGCCCTGTTCAGCCGCCCGACCCGGGTCGGACTGGTGGTGTTCGGCAAGGGCAATATCGGCGGCCACTGGCTCAGCCTCTACGCCCGCGAAAAGGCACGGCTGGAACATGAACTCAATCTGGCGCTCACCCTCTACGGGGTGTTCAGCTCGGAGGGGGGTCTGCTCGATGAAGAGGGGCTCAACCCCCTCAAGGTACAGGACAACTTCAATCCCAAGCCGCTGATCTGGCCGGAGTTGCTCTCCCAGCTTGAGCAGCACGGCTTCGATGCGCTGGTTGCGCTGGACATGACCGCCAGCGAAACGGTGAGCCGCTACTATCCGGATTTTGCCCAGCTCGGCATTCATATCATCGCCGCCAACAAGTTTGCCGGTGCCGCCGACAGCGAGTTCTACCAGCGCATCAAGCAGACCTGCCGCGACCATCAGGTGCAGTGGCGCTACAACGCCACCGTGGGCGCCGGGCTGCCAATCCAGTCCAGCATCCAGATGCTGCGCCAGAGCGGCGACCGCATTCAGGGGGTCTCCGGCATCTTCTCAGGCACCCTCTCCTGGCTGTTCCAGCAGTATGATGGCACCCGCCCCTTCTCCGAGCTGGTGGACGAGGCGTGGCAGCACGGCCTGACCGAGCCGGATCCCCGCGAGGATCTCTCCGGTCAGGATGTGCGTCGCAAGCTGCTTATTCTGGCGCGGGAGGCGGGCTTCGAGCTCGACTCCGCCGATATCGAGCTGGAGAATCTGGTGCCCGTTACGCTGCGCAAGGTGACCGCCGATCAGTTTATGGACAGACTGAAAGAGCTGGATGGCCCGATCCAGACCGCCTTCGAAGGGGCCAAGCGCCTCGGCAAGGTGCTGCGCTACGTGGCCCGCTTCGAGCATGACGGCAAGGCGCGGGTCGGACTGGAGGCGCTGGAGCCCCATCACCCGTTTGCGAACCTCTTGCCGTGCGACAACATCTTCGCCATCGAGAGCGACAGCTACCGCACCAACCCGCTGGTGATACAGGGACCGGGGGCGGGTCGGGAAGTGACCGCCGCCGCTATCCAGTACGATCTGTGGCAGATCTGCGCCAGCCTCTAAGGCAGATTGCAAAGGGAGCAGCACCTCTCTCCCGCGCTGTCTAGTCCTGAAATAGGTTTACACATTTTCAACTAGCATTTCTCTACTCAGAACCCCCTATGTACCGCATCGGG
>NZ_JAAKTL010000009.1:0-153193 GCF_049174415.1 Aeromonas sp. 601039 | reverse complement strand
GACTGGAGCGGGGTCGTGAATGGCAATGTGGCGGGGACCACGGACGAGGGTGGGGCAGACAGCAAGCCCTTCACCGTGACCGTCACTGCAACTAATGATGCTCCCATGCTGACTGTCTCGGATCTGCGCATATCCGAGGAGGGATTACCGGGATCCAATCCAGACAATTCACCCAATCCCGGCGATATTACCGATAGCACCTCGACCCATGCGACGGCAAGTGTGACAGATATCGACAGCAATACCTTTACGTTCACTCTTTCTGCTCCATCTGGCCTGAGCTCTGGAGGGGTACCAGTTGTGTGGAGTGGTATAGGGTCTGCGACACTGGTGGGTTCAGCGGGAGGGATCCCAGTCATACAAGTATCTGTAGATCCGGTTGGTAAATATACCGTCACCTTGCTGGGGCCCATCGATCATGAATTTGGAGACAATAAGGAAGGACTGAAGACATTTACCTTCAACCTGTCAGCCAGTGATGGTGACTTGAGTGATACCAAGCAGGTCAGTGTTGTTATTGAAGACGATATGCCCGTGATCACAGGCATCGAAAGTCTGGAAGTGATGAATGTAGCCGACATCACTACCGGTGGATTGTTTGGCGTCTCTTTTGGTGCTGATGGCCCTCTGGGTACTGGTGGACTGAAACTGACTGGATGGCCTGATTTGGCAGGGATCACCGAAACCTTGTCGACTGATGGCAAGACTCTGGTAGCAACCATTGATGGTAGTGGGCAGCCACCTAAAGTGTTCTATACATTGACACTCAATGACGACAATACTTACAGCTTTGAACTGGTTACTCCCCAGCCAACCCAAACTTTCTCGATCGGGGCACAGTTCGGTGCTGGCGGGCCTGTTGAGACGATCGGAGTTACTGCTGGCGGGATTGGTGTACTGTTCGATGGTCTGCTGTTCAATGGCAGCGTCAATAATCCTCAGGATCTGCCGGGGAGTGATGCAGATAATCTCAACCCGAACAACAATGGTTTCGGGATTAAGAACGGCAACCTGGACAATAACGAAGGGTTCAAGGTATCCACGACTGCAGCCGTTGATGGGCTCTCTTTCAACGTCTACGGGGTTGGCAACACCAATACCAGCACCATACAGTGGGTGGCTTATGCTGCCGATGGCGTGACCGTCGTCGATTCCGGAGAGCTTGTTCTGTCAGGACTCAAAGGGTCGATGCAGTTGGCCAGCATAGAACCCGATGGGGAGTTCAGCCAGCTTTATGTCCGCTTTGTGCTGAATGGCAATGACTCGGTGAGGATCGAGAATTTCGGAGTGATCGACAAGATCACGCCTCCTGATATTGACCTTGATTTCAGTGCTACCTTGACTGATGCCGATGGAGATAAAGCCAGCGCCAACTTTACTGTATCGGTCAAGAGCAATGAGCCTCCCGTCGCGTCCAATATTCTGGTTGTGGGCAGCAACACCTCGGATACCCCCGACACTACCGGGACCCCCGGCACGGATGATGATCACAAGGTGCCCAACTCCAACGGTAGTGTGGATGGTCTGGTTGCAGGCGGTGCTGGTCACGATATTGTGGTGGGGGACATCGGCGGCACCAGTACCAATTTCATCCCGGGTGAGAATTACAATATTGCCCTGGTGGTCGATGTGTCTGGAAGTATGGCTGGAGCACGACTGAATATGCTCAAGGCCTCCCTGACCCATTTGGCCAACCAGTTGAAAGATCATGATGGTGAGATCAATGTCACCTTGATTGGTTTTGCGGCGAATGCCAGCGAGAGTGTGACAATAGTAGGGCTTGATGCCAGTAATGTGAGCAACCTGACCAATGCCATTGATGCACTGGTTGCCAATGGTGGCACCAACTATGAAGCCGCGTTCAATCAGGCCGTGCAGTGGTTCAATGATGGTAGCAAGGCTGCTCCCGGTTACCAGAACCTGACATTCTTTGTCACGGATGGTAACCCGACTTACTACCTCAATGACAGCAATCAGGTCGCCGGACCAGGCAACAGCACCACATTTGAGGTGATCAAGGAGTCGGTGGATGCTTTTGTTTCACTCAGTGCCATCAGCCAGGTCAATGCAATCGGGGTGACCAATGATGTTAACAAGGATTTGTTGAAGTTCTTTGATAACACGACTGAAACGGCAGATCAGTTTTACTCGGCAGGCAGCTTCCTTGACTTGGCCACATTTGGTAGTGGTAGCGGCATAAATGCCGCCTCGGGATGGGTGCTCAGTGGTGATGCTCAGGGATCGCATACTGTTACAAATGGAAGCTTGCGGATCCGGGATGATCGAACCGGTTCTGATTCTGACAGGACAATATTGGCGCTCGCCGTGGCCAATGCCATCCAGGTTTCTGCGGCACAAGCCGGAGCAAGTCTGCAGTTCCAGTATGCCTTGAATGGTGTTAATAGCAGCGACAGCTTCACCTGGAAGTTGGTGAAACTCGAGGGTGGCGTCTGGGATATGCTCAATCCAGTGCAAACGGGCACCATTACTGGCGTTAGTTCATCTGTTTTGACGGCTTACAGCACTATCACAACCGATGGACTGCCTGTCGGGCAATACGGGTTTGTGTTCGAACTGCTCGACAGCTCCAATGACCGGAATGCTGAGGTACGGATAGACAATATCCGGATCGAGCAGGGTTTCAATGCCCCGATCGGCGATGCCCAGATTGTGACCAGTGCCGAGCAGTTGACGGCAGCCCTGACCGAGGGGGATCAGATTACTGTGTTGCTGGGGGCCGGCAATGACGTGGCCGATGGTGGTGTTGGCAATGACATCCTGTTTGGCGATGTACTCAATACCGATACGCTGGCCAGCGAGTTGGGACTGGATCTGCCCCAAGGTTCTGGTTGGCTGGTATTTGAAACGCTGGAGTCCAGTCATGGGTGGACACGTGAACAGACGGTGGATTACATCCGGACCCATATTACTGAGCTGAGTGGGGAGAGTAGCCGCAGTGGTGGTAATGACACCCTATATGGTGGCAGTGGCAACGATATCCTTTTTGGCCAGGAAGGGAACGACACCCTTGTTGGAGGTGTCGGTGATGATTATCTGGATGGTGGTTCTGGTAGCGATATACTCACGGGCGACCTTGGTAAGGACATTCTGATCGGCGGCCTTGGCAGCGATACCATGACCGGTGGTGGGGAGAGTGACACCTTCAAGTGGCTGGCGGGGGATGCGGACGGCAGTATCGATACCATTACTGATTTCACTTTAGGTGATACCAACAATGGTGGAGATGTACTGGATCTCTCGGATCTGCTGGTCGGCGTACCTGCAGTGGGGAACAACGAGGATCTGGCAGCCGTGCTGGACAACTATCTGCAGTTCAACACGACGACCAAGACGTTGACGATAGATCCTGCCGGGGCCGGTGGGAGCCCGGAACTGACCATCCAGTTCCAGAACTCACTCGACCTCGCCTCACTGGGCTCCAATCAGGAGATCATCAAGCACTTGCTGGATGACGGTAACTTGAAGGTTGATCCGTAACCCTCTCTCGGGGCCGGGCTTGCCTGGCCCCTGTTTTTTCTTTAGGTGGATGGATAAGATAGCGGCCGTAGAAGAGAGGGTAATCATGCAGTCATTCAACTGGGTCGACATTGATGGCATCCGTTATAGCTGGGATGGACAGGGCAACATTACCTGCGCAGGTCAGTTTGGCTATCAGGCCTCGATCGCCGGTGATCGGCTGGATGGGATGGAGATAGAGAATGAGGCCGGTGATGTCGCGGGCTCGCTCTATGTTGACTTTGCTGCAGCCTCTATCACCTATGTGCCTGTTTTGGATACCGAGTCTGCCCATAACATGATTCTGGTTGGCCATGAGCAGGGTCAGCAGGAGTATCCACTGGTCAGTTTTCACCCTCCGTTGTTGCAAAATTTGCTTGGGCCGTCTGATACCATCCCTTGGTCTGCGATGGAGGAGGCAATTGGTGGCACCGATCTCGGACAGGCGGTGCAAGGACATGTTCTGTCGTGGGACTCGTTCCATTTCGATGATGAGGTGCAGGTCTGCGGTGCGACATCGTCACAAGATAAGGTAGAGCAGAGCCCAGATGTCTGCAGCGTGGTCACCATCAGTCTCGATCTGACCAATCAGATACTGGATCAGTTCCCCCCCTCGCATGATATATGAATCCCGTAACTGCACAGGCATAATGGCCTCAATCTTTCCGATTGAGGTTTTTTTCTATGTGGCGTCCCCTTCTTACTCTTTCCGCTCTGGTTGTCAGTGCTCCGCTGCTGGCGATTGAAGTGCCGCAAGCGCCCCATCTGGTGGTGAGCGGTTATGCCGAGCAGAAGACCGAACCCGATATGCTCACCCTCAATGTGGCGGTGAGTGCACTGGATAAGCAGGGCCTCAAGGCCAAGCAGCAGGTCGATACCAAGGTCGCAGCCTTTTTCAGCCAACTGGAAGGGTTGGGGATCAAGCGCAGCGATGTTGAGGCTGGCAACCTGATGGTCTCGCCGGAATATCAGTATGGCGAAAACAAGAAGCCGGTATTGTTGGGGTATCGTGCTCAGCGGCAATTGGCGGTGAAGCTCTATCAGCTCGACAAGTTGAGCCCCCTGATGGATACCGCACTCAAAGCCGGGCTGGAGTCCGTATCCCAGATTGAGTACGGGTTGAAATCGCCGCAGGTCATCAAGGAGAAGGCCCGTCTGAATGCCGTTGAGGATGCCAAAACCAAGGCTGAATCTCTGGCCAAGGCGTTCGGGATGAAGCTTGGCAAGGTCTACAGTGTGGAGTACCGCAATGCTTCGCCCATTACCGCCTACAGCCGCAACCTGAAAGTGGTGCAGGCCATGGCGATGGCTGCACCTGCGGCGGATATGGCGGACAACAGCTATCAACAACAGCAGATCACGGTAAGTGATAATATCGAGGCTGTTTTCTTGCTGGAGTGATGCCCGTCGTTTAAGTCCAGTCATGAACAACCCCGCCATTTGCTGCGGGGTTTTTATTGCGCATCGATGCAGATATAAAAAAGCCGACGCTCGTGTTTACTTAATCGAGCGTCGGCTTTTTGTTGCGCTGGGTTTATCAGGCGGTCACAGCATCAGCCTGGGTCGCTTCAGGAGCCGGGTTGCGGATGAGGTAATCAAACGCACCCAGTGCGGCGGTGGCGCCAGCACCCATGGAGATGATGATCTGCTTGAACGGTACCGTGGTGGCATCGCCAGCGGCGTAGACGCCGGGCAGGGAGGTCGCCCCTTTGGTATCGATCTCGATCTCGCCAAAGCGGGTCAGGGCAATCTCGCTACCTTTGAGGAACTCGGTATTCGGTACCAGACCGATCTGGACGAAGATGCCCGCTACCGCCAGGTGCTTGATCTCACCGGTGGCGCGATCTTCGTAATCCATACCGACCACCTTGCTGCCATCACCGATCACTTCGGTGGTGCGCGCGCTCATGATGATGTCGATATTGCCCATGGAGCGAGCCTTCTTCTGCAGCACTTCATCGGCACGCAGGGTGTCGGCGAACTCCACCACAGTCACATGCTCGACGATGCCAGCCAAGTCGATCGCTGCCTCGATGCCGGAGTTACCGCCACCGATCACAGCTACTCGCTTGCCCTTGAAGAAGGGACCATCGCAGTGCGGGCAGTAGGCCACGCCCTTGGTGCGGTACTCAAGCTCGCCCGGTACGTTCAGATCACGCCAGCGGGCGCCGGTAGCCAGGATCACGGCGCGGCTCTTCAAGGTGGCGCCAGAGGCGAGATCCACGTTCACATATCCATCTTTGCTGATGGCGGCGGCGCGCTGTTCGGTTATCACTTCCACGCCGTACTCTTTGACGTGCTGCTCCAGGCTGGCGGCCAGTTTGGGGCCTTCGGTATAGGGCACGGAGATAAAGTTCTCGATGCCTACGGTGTCCATCACCTGACCACCGAAACGCTCGGCAACGATGGCAGTGCGAATGCCTTTACGAGCGGCATAGATGGCCGCTGCGGCGCCAGCCGGGCCACCACCGACCACCAGTACGTCGTAGGGATCTTTCTCATTCAGCTCGGCGGCCTTGCGCTCGGCGGCACCGGTGTCGAGTTTGGCGACGATCTCTTCGAGTGAAATACGGCCCTGGCTGAACGGTTGGCCGTTCAGGTAGACATTCGGTACCGCCATGATTTGACGCTCGGCGACTTCTTCCTGGAACAGGGCGCCGTCGATCATGGTGTGAGTGATGCCGGGGTTCAGGGTCGCCATCAGGTTGAGGGCCTGTACTACGTCCGGGCAGTTGTGGCAGGAGAGGGAGATATAGGTCTCGAAGTGGAACTCGCCCTTGAGATTGCGGATCTGCTCCTGCACGGCTGCATCTGCCTTGGAGGGGTGGCCGCCGCTTTGCAGCAGGGCGAGCACCAGAGAGGTAAATTCATGACCCATGGGGATGCCGGCAAAGTGAACGCGCGGGGCTTGGCCCTGCGGCGCGACACTCATGGAAGGCTTGCGAGCGGCAGTGCCAGAGGTCTGGGTGATCTTGGAGGACATCTCGGCGATCTCGCTGGCCAGTGCCAGCAGCTCTGCAGATTTGTCGCTGTCGTTGCCGGACACGCTGATCTCGATGGGATTGACGATGTACTGCAGATAGGTGTTCAGCTGTTGTTTGAGGTTGGTATCCAACATCTTCGAATTCCTTCTTGTGATTGCGGGTCGGCGTGAGATGTAAGCCGGAAAGCAGACCGGCGCCTTTGCTTGGGGCCGGAAACAAAACCGGCCCTTATGCGGGCCGGTCTTGGAAGCGGGAGGCTTAGATCTTGCCTACCAGGTCCAGGGACGGGGCCAGAGTGGCTTCGCCTTCTTTCCATTTAGCCGGGCACACTTCACCCGGGTGGGAGGCAACGTACTGGGCCGCTTTAACTTTGCGCAGCAGTTCCAGTGCGTCACGGCCGATGCCGCCAGCGTTGATCTCGACGATCTGGATGATGCCCTGCGGGTCAATTACGAAGGTACCGCGGTCAGCCAGACCAGCTTCTTCGATCATCACGCCGAAGTTGCGGGTGATGGTGCCAGTCGGGTCACCAATCATCGGGTACTGGATCTTCTGAATGGTGTCAGAGGTGTCGTGCCATGCTTTGTGAGTGAAGTGGGTATCGGTAGAGACAGAGTAGATCTCAACGCCCAGCTTCTGGAATTCAGCGTAGTTGTCAGCCAGGTCGCCCAGCTCGGTCGGGCAAACGAAGGTGAAGTCAGCCGGGTAGAAGAAGACCACGGACCACTTGCCTTTCAGGTCAGCGTCAGACACCTGAACGAATTTGCCATTGTGGTAGGCGGTAGCATTGAACGGCTTGATTTCAGTGTTGATGTAGGTAGACATGTAATTGCTCCTTGGTGATGTACATATGCCGGTCTGGTGTTGAAGAGTCTTGCCAGACGAGGCGCTTAACTTTCGATGGATTCATCATAGGGGCTTCCGTTAATCGATAAAAGCCGCAATTTTGAATCGCTTAAATCTACTTATTAGATAGCTCACTATGGCTGTACCTAACATGAATATCTCTGGCCTACTGAGATAACTCCTTGTCGTGGTTCAATATCTGTGCGCTACATCGCCTTTTCAAGGCATAAGAAGGGGTGTGCAGATCCACGATAACGCGATGAGATAAACGGTGGTGAAAACAGGTGGCGCAGGAGGTTGAGACCGCTGCTCGCAGCGATGGGGTATGTGCTGACAAGGGGGAGAGCAGAAAACGCGGATAAAAAAATCCCGGCGCTATCGCAACGACAGGGCCGGGTCATCAAACAAGGAATGGCTATATAAACAAATGCTTTACAGCAAAGACTAACTACGGGGTGTGCAAACTTGCAGACATATGAGAGGAAAATAATGGGTGCACAATCCCTCGTCTCCCCCTCGGCAACTATTGCATGAGAGGGATGATAGTGTGACGCAGATCACAAGGCAAGCATTTGGTGTAATTTTTCATTCAAAATGAAAGTGTTTCATCATTTCAGCTTATTTTGACGGCTGAAAACGCTTTTTTGTAATTTAATTACAGATGGATCTGTCAAAAATCGGTAGGTGGTTCCTGCTCTTCCATCAATTCCAGCAGGTTGATGGCCACGGCAATAAAGTCCGACTCGGTGACAATGCCGATCAGCTTGCGTCCTTTGAGTACCGGCAGGCAGCCATATCTGTGCCGCTGCAGGTAAAGTGCCGCCTCCTTGATGCCGGCGTGAGGATCTACGCTCGCCACTTGCCGTGTCATGATCTCGTCGAGTTGCACGCTGTCGGTAAATTCGGCTTCCCGCTCCGGGCTGATGAGCAGCAGCTTGGATTCCCGGGTGGCCAGGATATCGGTGAGGGTTACCAACCCCAGCAGGTGATGCTGCTCGTCGACGATGGGAATGTGGCGGATCCGCTCCTGCTGCATCAGGTCCATCGCCTGTTTGACACTGTTTGACGGACCCAGAGTGAAGGGATGTTCGGTCATGATTTCGGATAGGGTCATCATGGTGGGCCTCCTTGTGTATCTGCTTTCACCCTAGCCCAGCCCCAACTGGCAAAACATGATCAGGGTCAATACAGAACATTAAAGAATCATTAACCGGAGTTGTGTCTCAATATTGCTCGCTACCCCTTGTCTCTCTTGGGTTTTTGGTCTTTTGGGTTGCCTTGGAAGATGGGGATAACTAGACTAGCCGCCGATTCCCCCCGAGGTGAAAGATGCAAGTATCCGATTTTCATTTTGATCTGCCAGACGAGCTGATTGCCCGCTATCCGATGGCAGAGCGTACCGCCAGCCGCCTGTTGCAGCTCGATGGTCAAACTGGCGCCCTGCGCCACGGTCAATTTGTGGATGTGCTGGATCAGCTCAATCCGGGTGACCTGCTGGTATTCAATAACACCCGTGTCATTCCGGCGCGCATGTTTGGCCAGAAGGCCAGCGGCGGCAAGCTGGAGGTACTGGTCGAGCGCATTCTGGACGAGCACAGCGTGCTGGCTCATGTGCGGGCCTCCAAGGCGCCCAAGCCCGGCACCCGGATGATCATGGATGGTGGCGTTGAAGCCGAGATGCGCGCCCGCCACGATGCCCTGTTCGAGATCCACTTCCTAGACCCGCGTCCGGTACTGGAGATTTTGGAGGCCATCGGCCACATGCCGCTGCCCCCCTATATCGACCGTCCTGACGAGGATGCCGACAAGGAGCGCTACCAGACCGTTTACAATCAAAAGCCGGGCGCCGTCGCGGCCCCGACCGCCGGTCTGCACTTTGATGAGCCGCTGCTTGAGAAAATTCGGGCCAAAGGGGTTGAAACGGCCTTTGTCACCCTGCATGTAGGGGCGGGGACCTTCCAGCCGGTGCGGGTAGAGAAGATTGAAGATCACCACATGCACTCCGAGTATGCGGAAGTGCCGCAAGAGGTGGTAGATGCCATCGCGGCCACCCGTGCCCGTGGTGGCCGGGTGATTGCGGTGGGGACCACGTCGGTCCGTTCGCTGGAGAGCGCGGCCAAGGTCACCCTGGCCCAGGGCAAACCGCTGGCGCCCTTCTTTAGTGACACCGATATCTTCATTTTCCCTGGCTATCAGTTCCAGATTGTCGATGCTATGGTCACCAACTTCCATCTGCCGGAGTCGACCCTGATCATGCTGGTCAGCGCCTTTGCCGGTTATGACAACGTGATGGCGGCCTATCAGGCAGCCGTGGCCGGGCAGTACCGTTTCTTCAGCTACGGGGACGCCATGTTCGTCACCCGTCGCCAGGTTGAAGCATAAGCTTCAGCTTATTTACCGGGCCGTGAGCGGCCCTCCTATTGTCAGACTGTTTATCTGACGCAGCCGAGGTAGCAATGAAATTTGAACTGAAAACCACCGACGGCCGTGCCCGTCGCGGTCAACTGGTCTTCGAACGTGGTGTGGTACAAACGCCGGCCTTTATGCCGGTCGGGACTTACGGCACCGTCAAGGGGATGACCCCGGAAGAAGTGCGTGAAACCGGCGCCCAGATACTGCTGGGTAACACCTTCCACCTCTGGCTGCGCCCGGGTCAGGAAGTGATGCGTGCCCACGGCGATCTGCACGATTTCATGAACTGGCAGGGCCCGATCCTGACCGACTCCGGTGGTTTCCAGGTGTTCAGCCTAGGCCATATTCGCAAGATCACCGAAGCGGGCGTCCACTTCCGTCACCCCATCAATGGCGAGAAGATCTTCCTTGACCCCGAGAAGTCCATGGAGATCCAGTACGATCTGGGCTCCGACATCGTTATGATCTTCGACGAGTGCACCCCGTACCCGGCCACTTATGAAGAAGCGCGCAAGTCCATGGAGATGTCCCTGCGCTGGGGCAAGCGTTCCCGCGACAAGTTTGATGCGCTGGGTAACAAGAACGCCCTGTTCGGCATCATTCAGGGTTCGGTCTACGAAGATCTGCGTGATGTCTCCCTCAAGGGGCTGCTGGAGATCGGTTTCGACGGTTATGCGGTCGGTGGTCTAGCCGTGGGTGAACCCAAAGAGGACATGCACCGCATCCTAGAGCACGTCTGCCCGAAAATTCCGGCTGACAAGCCGCGCTACCTGATGGGTGTCGGCAAGCCGGAAGATCTGGTGGAAGGGGTGCGCCGCGGTATCGACATGTTCGACTGCGTCATGCCGACCCGCAACGCCCGCAACGGCCACCTGTTCACCACCGATGGTGTGGTGAAGATCCGCAACGCCCAACATCGCAACGACACCAGTACCCTGGATGCCGAGTGTGATTGCTACACCTGCAAGAACTACAGCCGAAGCTACCTGCACCATCTGGACAAGTGCAACGAGATCCTCGGTGCCCGTCTGAATACTATTCATAACCTGCGTTACTACCAGCGTGTGATGCAGGGTTTGCGGGACGCGATCGAGCAGGGTAAATTAGACGACTTTGTAACAGAGTTTTACCGTCGGCAAGGGAAGCCTGTGCCTCCGTTAGCTGAAAATGACGTTAAATAACAACAACATATAATTTTGTTTTTTTAAATCTACATCAATAAGAGGTTGTTAAATGAGCATTATCTCCAAGGCGTATGCAGAAGGCGCAGCACCGGGTGCACAGGGTGGTGGTATGGAAATGATCATCATGCTGGCCGTATTCGGCCTGATCTTCTACTTCATGATCTATCGTCCCCAGGCCAAACGTGCCAAGGATCACCGCAATCTGATGAGCTCCTTGTCCAAGGGTGATGAAGTGCTCACTTCCGGTGGCTTGGTTGGCAAAATTGCCAAAGTAGCTGCAGACAGCGATTACCTGGTGATCGCCCTGAACGACCAGACTCAAGTCACCATCAAAAAGGACTTCGTCTCTGCCGTTCTGCCCAAGGGTTCTATCCAGTCCCTTTAATCTCCCAAGGAGCACAGCGTGTTGAATCGCTATCCGCTGTGGAAATACCTGATGGTGATCCTGGTGATCGCCATCGGTTTTCTATATGCAGCCCCCAATCTTTACGGCGAAGATCCGGCTTTGCAGGTTTCTGCCAGCCGTGGTGCCGAAGTCAAGCTAGATACTCTTGATCTGGTGAAAGAGACCCTTGAAGCGGCCAAGATCCCGGTCAAACATGCTGCATTCGAGCACGGTTTTATCCTGATCCGTTTCAAGAACACCGAAGACCAGCTGAAGGCGCGCGATATCGTTGCCAACAAGCTGGGCGACAACTTCATTACCGCACTCAACCTGGCACCTTCCACTCCCGCCTGGCTCGAAGCCATCGGTGCGGCGCCTCTGAAGCTGGGTCTTGATCTGCGCGGTGGTGTGCACTTCCTGATGGAAGTGGACATGGCCGAAGCACTGACCAAGCAGCAAGAGCAGATGGTGCAGGATTTCCGCTCCGAGCTGCGCACCCAGAAGATCCGTTACTCCGGCGTACGCCGGGTCGGAGATCAGGTGCAGGTGATCTTCCGTGACGAAGCCGATCAGGAACGCGCCGTTTCTCATCTGCGTCGTCAGAACCCTGATTTGACTTTCACTACCGAGCAGAAAGGGGATGAGTTCATCCTGCTGGCTGGTCTGAGCGAAGCCAAGATCAAGGAAGTGAAGAAGTACGCCCTCGAGCAGAACATCACCATCATCCGTAACCGGGTCAACGAACTGGGCGTGGCCGAGCCGCTGGTACAACAGCAAGGCGCCGAGCGCATTGTCGTTGAGCTGCCCGGTATCCAGGATACCGCCCGCGCCAAGGAGATCCTGGGTGCAACCGCGACCCTGGAATTCCACATGGTCGATGAGACTGCCGACATCCAGGCTGCGGCCGATGGCCGTGTCCCGCCCAGCTCCAAGGTCTACAACGATCGCAACGGTCGTCCCGTGGTGCTGCAAAAGCGGGTGATCCTGACCGGTGACCACATCGTGGGTGCCCAGTCCGGTTTCGACGAGTACAGCCGTCCCCAGGTCAACATCAAGCTGGATGGCCAGGGTGGCAACAAGATGGCCAACTTTACCAAGGACAACGTCGGTAAAGGGATGGCGACCGTCTTCATCGAGTACAAGCCGGTCGGTCAACCGGGTCCGGATGGCAAGCGCAAGTTCCGCAAGCAGGAGGAGGTGATCAACGTCGCCACCATCCAGTCGCGTCTTGGCAGCCAGTTCCGTATCACAGGTATCGACAATGCCAACGAAGCCCACAACCTGGCGCTGCTGCTGCGTGCCGGTGCCCTGATCGCCCCGATCCAGATCGTGGAAGAGCGCACCATTGGCCCGAGCCTGGGTCAACAGAACATCGACAGCGGTATGGAAGCCATCGGCTGGGCCATGCTGGTGATCGTGCTGTTCATGGGGATCTACTACCGCGCGTTCGGCTGGGTTGCCAACCTGGCGCTCTGTATGAACCTGGTGTTGATTGTCGGCATCATGTCGATGATCCCGGGGGCCACCATGACATTGCCGGGTATCGCCGGTATCGTCTTGACGCTGGGTATGGCGGTGGATGCCAACGTACTGATCTACGAGCGTATTCGTGAAGAGATCCGCAACGGTCGCGGTGTTCAGCAAGCCATCCATCTGGGCTTTGATCGAGCATTCTCCACCATCGCAGACTCCAACGTGACCTCGCTGATCACCTGCGTGATCCTGTTCGGTATCGGCACCGGCGCCATCAAGGGCTTTGCCCTGACGCTGGGCATTGGTCTGACCGCCTCCATGTTTACTGCCATCACAGTTTCCCGTGCCATTATCAACCTGGCTTGGGGTGGACGGCGTATCGACAAGCTGCCCATCTGAGGATAGAGAAATGTTTCAGATTCTACATTTTGAAAAACCGATCCCGTTTATGCGCTATGCCAAGCCGGGTGTGGTTTTCTCTTCCGTGCTGATGGTGGTAGCCCTGTTCTTCCTGTTTGATCGGGGGCTGAACTGGGGTCTGGACTTTACCGGTGGTACCACCATCGAGGTGGGGTTCCAGCAGTCGGTGAGCCTGGACAAGATCCACGACGCTCTGGAAGAGCAGAAGATTGAAGGGGCAACCCTGCAACACTTTGGCTCCAGCCGTGACGTGCTGTTCCGTCTGACCCCGAAAGAGGGGGTCAAGGTAGAACAACAGGGTAACGAAGTGCTGGCGGCTGCCAAGCAGCTCGACGAGGGCGCAGTGCTCAAACGCGTCGAGTTCGTCGGCCCTTCCGTGGGTGATGAACTGGCGACAGACGGTGCGCTGGCCATGCTGGCCTCCATCCTCTGTATCCTGGCCTACGTGGCAGTGCGTTTCGAATGGCGTCTGGCGCTGGGGGGCATTCTCTCCCTGGTGCACGACGTGGTGATCACGCTGGGTGTCTTTGCCTACTTCCAGTACGAGTTCGACCTGACCGTACTGGCGGCGCTGATGACCCTGGTGGGTTACTCCCTGAACGATACTATCGTGGTGTTCGACCGCTTGCGGGAGAACTTCCGCAAGGTGCGTAAAGGGGATACCGAATACATCCTGGATCTCTCCATGACCGAGACCCTGAGTCGTACCATTATCACCTCCGGCCTTACCTTTATCGTGGTGCTGGCGCTGCTGCTCAAGGGCGGTGCGCTGATCCACGGTTTTGCCGTGGCCATGGTGATCGGTGTGGCGTTCGGTACCTACTCCTCCATCTATGTGGCGAGTGCGTTTGCCATGTTCCTCGGCGTCAAGCGCGAGCACATGCTGCCCACCCAGGTAGAGAAAGAGGGTGCGGACCAACAGGAAATCCTGCCGTAACAGTGAAGAGCGCCTCATGGCGCTCTTTTCTTATCTCTGCGTGTCGTTTGCTGACGCAGATGATTTCAACAAAAGGAGCTTGCCATGCAACACAATCCCCGTTTTTTGGCGCTGGTTGACGGGATCCGCTCCCGCATCACCGAAACCGATGTTCACCAGATCAAGCGCTGGCAGGACGAAGGGCGCACGTTTCACCTGATCGACGTGCGGGAAGAGAGCGAGTGGGCCAAAGGCCATCTGCCCGGAGCCCAATATCTGGGTCGTGGAGTGATTGAGCGGGATATCGAGACCCTGTTCCCGGATCCCGAGACCACGCTCTATCTCTATTGTGGTGGCGGTTTTCGCTCCGTACTGGCGGCCGACAATTTGCAACAGATGGGTTATCGCAACGTAATCAGTGTTGACGGCGGTTTTCGCGGCTGGCTGGAGGCCGGATACCCTGTCGAATCCTGATTTATTTGATGGAGAGGGGCTCAGCTACATGACAAAGTGGCGGCTGACCTTTACCATATGCGGGGTCAAGCGTAAGCGTCGGAGTGTTCATTGAACGTCAGGAAAGGGATTGGATACCTCCTTGGTATCCTGTTGCTGCTACCCATGTGGGGTTGCAGCAGTAGCAGTCATGTCAACACCCCTAAGGTTCCCAAGGCGCAGCCTGCTTCACTGGTATTGGCGACCCCCCTGCAGGTCTCCTACCAAAGCGAGTTGGCGCTCGCCCGACTCGGGCAGATGCTGAGTGAAATGGAGTTGACCACGGAGCAACGGGCCGAGTTGTTCTATGAACGTGCCGTGGTGTTTGATCGCGTCGGCTTGCGTTCCCTTGCCCGTCTCGATTTCAACAGGGCCCTGCGGGAGAAACCGGATTTCGCTGAAGCCTACAACTTCATCGGTGTCTATCTGGTACAGCAGCAGAACTACGACGAAGCCTATGAGGCATTCGACTCAGCCCTCGAGCTGGCACCCGATTATGACTATGCCTACCTTAACCGCGGTATTGCCCTCTATTACGGTAATCGTCCCGAGCTGGCAGCGGCCGATATGAAGCGTTTCTACGAAGCGCAGCCGGAAGACCCTTATCGGGTGATCTGGCTCTATCTGGCCGAGCAGAAGCTCAATCCCGCTGCGGCCATGAGCCGGATGCGCGAGCGCCTCAACAAGTACGATGACGACGCCTGGAACTGGGATCTGGTTCGCCTCTATACCGGCGAGATCAACGCGTCCCAGCTGATGGGCAACGTGGTGAAAGGGGTGAAGGATAACCGGGAGCTGGCCGAGCGCCTGTGTGAAACCTATTTCTATCTGGGCAAGTTCGAGTTGGGCAAAGGCAACCGCAAGGAAGCCATCAGCTACTTCAAGCTGGCGCTCTCCAACAACGTCTATGACTTCATCGAGCACCGCTATGCTCTGCTCGAACTGGAGTTGATGGCGCGCAAACCCTTGCCGCCGGGTGCCCAGAGCAAAGGCGAACAGCCCTCCTGAATGGAGATGGCGATTACCCGGTGATAAAAAACCTCGATATGAGGCTAATGCCAGTCAGTAAAGCCTGACTGGCATTGTTTTTATCTGCTTTTTCACACCCACTCCCGTGGCTTGGCTCCATGTCACAGTGAGCTTCGTGTCGCTAATCCACACAACCCTACCAGTTTTTCCAACTCTGCCGCCCGCCTCTGAATAATGAACGGGCACATCTGATCCATGCAGCTCAACAGATGGATGGGGCCGACTCCGTGTGAAACCCGGTCGGCTCGTCGTATGCCTCCTGATATGGGTGATTCTCTTCCCTATCGCGGTGGGCGACTGGTTGACTATCGCTGCTCTTGTCCGATTCCTGCCGGACTGCCTCTCTCATAATGGGTGAGGCTGACGATAGGGAGTAAATATGCGTGCTGGCCCGTGCTTTTACACTCCGTTACATCTGCTCGTCCTGTGACCGCCCCATAATGGCCCCTGATCCCCTAACCCTGTGCGATGGGGGGCGGATCAGTAGTCGATAAGGTGGAGATCACGAGCAGTTTCCTGTCAGCACGGAGGCCTGGACGACGGATGTCACAGAGCGTATCAAACCAGGTGATCAGACGAATGCTGGGAGCCTGCCAGCAGCAGGGGGGCGATCCCGATGCCATTTTGATGGCGGGCGGCCTCACGTCGTTCGACATCGAGCGGGAGCAGGGCCGGCTGCCGGCCCATAGCCACTACCGGATGCTGCAACTGATGCAGCCCTATCTGGCCAGTTTTCACGAAACCATCCTCTCCTACGACATCGGCCAGCTCTACCAGCACTATCCACCTCTCATCAGCTTGTGCCTGAATCAGCCCTCGCCGCGGGCTGCGCTTGAGGTGCTGCTGGCCTATCGCCCCATCATCGGCAGTTGTGACGAGCTGCGGGTGCTGCGGGGGGCGCAGGCCAGCCAATACCTGTATGTCAATCAGGGGCCCGCCAGCCTGGGGGCGAGTCAGGCTATCCCCAACTTCATCATCCTCTACCGAATTTTGCGAGTCTATCTGGCGGATCCCCGGGTCTCGGTGGGCTTCACGGGGCGGCCGCCACCGCGCCATCAGTTGCTGGACCAGTTCTTCGCCACCCGCTGCCGCTGGGAGCAGGAGGAAAACACCCTGACCATCGACAACGCACAACTCGACTGTCCCAGCCAGTGCTACAACGAGCCGCTGGGTTATCTGCAATTGGCTCAGCTGGCGCAGATCTGTGCCGACATCGCCGAGCGGGCCCCCTTTGCCTGTCTGGTGGGGGAGCGGATCCGCCACAAGATCCGGGAAGGGGGGCTGGAGAGCGACGAGAGCCTGCTCAAGGAGGTGTGCACGGCCATGAATGTCAGCCGCTGGACCCTGAATCGCAAATTGCAGGGAGAGGGACGCAGCTTCTCAACCCTGCTCAGGGAGGCGAGGGTGAGCGAAGCCTGCCGCTTGCTGGGGGAGGGTGATCAACCGCTACAGAACATCAGCGATCGGGTCGGCTTCTCGTCCCAGAGCGCCTTCAACCGCTTCTTCAAGGCCAACACCCGGATGACGCCGCTGGCCTATCGCAACTCCCTCCAATAAAAACGGGACCGGCGCAAGGCCGATCCCGTGGTCGGGTCATTGCTGGGCCATTGTCGGGCAAGGCCGGGCTGGGGGCCCGGCCGTGCCTGCCTTTGTTAGCGGGTGATGGTGGTGACGCTGGCGGGATCCACCCCGGTCGGCAGTGCCAGTGCCCCCGGCGTGGTGTTGCTCACCACGATCTCCTTGCTCACCGTGAAGCTGACCGGCGTGCTGGCGGAGACATCCGATGAGGGGCTGATGTAGGCGCTGTAGCGGCCCGGCTCCACGATCCACTGGTTGCTGGCCTCATCGAAGCTGGCGAGGATGCTGGCCGGAATGGTGAAGCTCAGCTGTTCGCTGGCCCCCGGTGCCAGCTGCGCCGTCTTGGAAAAGGCCTTGAGCTCGATGAGCGGTTTCTTCAGCTTGACCTCGGGGGCGGTCACATAGACCTGGGCCGCCTCCTTGCCTGCCATGGCGCCGGTATTGGTGATGGTGGCGGTCAGCACCAGGCTGCCGGTTGCACCATCGGCCAGGGTATTGCTGGCGATGGCGGGGCTGGTGTAGCTGAAGCTGGTGTAGGAGAGACCGAAGCCGAACGGGTAGGAGACCGCCTGCTCGAAGGTGCTGTAGTAGCGATAGCCCACGTAGATCCCCTCGTTGTAGTAGAGATCGTCCGGTTCGCCGTCCCCGTCGGTGTCCTCACCCGGGAAGGTGCCGGCGGAGGGAACGCTGGCGTAGCTGTGCGGGAAGCTCTGGGCCAGCTTGCCGCTCGGGTTGACCGCGCCGGAGAGCACGTCCGCCACCGCGTGGCCGGTCTCCTGGCCAGCCATGTAGGCCAGCAGGATGCCATCCACCTTGTCGCTCCACTGGGCGGTATCGATGACGCCGTTGACGTTGAGCACCACCACCACCTTCTTGCCCTGGGCGTGGAAGGCGCTGCTCACCGCGTCGATGAGGGCGCGCTCGTCATCGCCGAGCAGATAGTCCCCCTTGCCACTGCTGCGATCCGCCCCTTCTCCGGCCTGGCGGCCAATGCTGATGACGGCGGCTTGCTGGGTGGCGGCCGCATTGGCGATCAGCGCCGCCAGCTCGCCGCTGATCGGCGCCTCGGCGCAGGTGTAGTAGCCCTTGGCGCCAAATTGCCCCTCGTGATAGACCTTGTTGTTCTCGTAAAAATCGCGGTAGTAGCTCGCAACGCCTCGTTGACCGGGAAGCGTGCTGCCAGTCCCTGCGCGATGGTGGTGGTGCTGGCGGCGTTCACATCCCCGCTGCCGGTGCCGCCCTTGTAGGTGTTGATCTGATTGATGCCGAAGCTGGCCAGGGTGCTGCTTGCCGCCAGCGGCAGGGCCGCGGCCTCGTTGCGCAGCAGCACCATGCTCTCGGCGCCGGCCTGACGGGCCAGTTTGGCATGGGCGGTCAGATCCGGGCTGTTGCTGATGGCCAACTGGCTGTAAGAGGGGCTCTTCATCACCAGGGTCAGGATGTGGATGGCGGCCTCGTTCACCTTGGCCTCGTCGAGATCGCCGTGCGCGATGGATTGCTGCAACTGCTCCTTGACGTTGCCCGGCTCGATCAAATCTTGCCCCGCCAGCACCTGCTTGTAGGCGTTGTTGGCCACGTCGCCGGCAAACCAGTCGGACATGACTAGGCCGTCAAACTTCCACTCGCCGCGCAGAAGGTCGGTCACCGCATCCTTGCGCTCGTTGACATAGGTGCCGTTGACCTTGTTGTAGGAGGTCATCACCGCCCAGGGCTGGGCCTCGTCTACCGCTATCTGGAAGCCGCGCAGGTAGATCTCGCGGAAGGTTCTCGGTTCGCCGATGTCGTTGATTTGGTTGCGGTTGGTCTCGGAGTTGTTGCCGAAGTAGTGCTTGATGGTGGTGCCCACCCCGTTGCTCTCCACCCCGTTGACCATGGCGGCGCCGATTTTGCCGGTCAGCAGGGGATCTTCCGAGTAGTACTCGAAGTTGCGGCCATTGAGCGGGTTGCGCTGGATGTTCATGCCCGGAGCCAGCAGGATGTCGACCCCGTACTGGCGCACCTCGTCCCCCATGGCTTCGCCGACGGCCTTGACCAGCTTGACGTCCCAGCTGGAGGCGAGCAGCGAGCCGATGGGCCAGGCGGTAGCGTAGTAGCTGGCGCTGTCATCGTCGCGGTTGGCGTTGATCCGCACCCCGGCCGGCCCGTCCGCCAGTTTGAGGGCCGGAATGTCGATGCCGTCCGCGCTGCGCAGCACGCCGTTGATGTAACCCGCCACGCCGGGCACGTCCTGCTTGACGTTGATGGCGCCGTTGGCACTGCCGTAACCGGGGCCGGAGAGCAGGTCCAGCTTCTCGCTCAGGGTCAGCTTGGCCACCATGGCCTCGGCCTGGCCACGGTAATAGGCATCGTCCTTGACCAGGGGATCCGAGTCATTCTGGTTGCAACCGACCAGCAGGCCGGCCAGCGCCAGGCTGATACCCAGTGAAACCGCTTTCAATTTTGTGGTGATAGGCATGAAGACGTCCTCGTAACTGTCTGAATAAAAATAAAAAGGAGATATCGACACCGGGTGGAAGGCATCCGCCCGGGCTGGGCCGCTCTGCTGGCGGCTGCCATTGGATATCGCAAGGAAGGCCGAACGGACCCGTGGGCTGGCGTTTGGCTGCAGGCAGGTTAACAAGCCGGGCGAGGGCCGCCTTGCCCCGGGGGAGCGAGAAATGTGCCGGCGGGAGCAAGGGGGCCGAGTTGTGAGCTAGGTCGCATCGAAAGGCGGTGCCAAACCAAGGGTGGAAGGTGGCAAGAGGGGAGAAGGGCAGGGGAGATTGGGAAAACGGGTGGCCTGATGGCCAATGAAGATGACCGCGGGCAACACGCGAGGGGGCCGGCGGCCCCCTCGAAGATCAGCTGATATGCCCGGGCAATGGCCCGGGACGGCTCACTTGGGCTGTTTGAGGGCCCCGGCGAGTTCAATCTGCACCTTGACCCCCTCCTGCTTGAGCGCCGTGGCGACGGCGTTCAGATCGGTACCCGGCTTGGCTTCCAGCAGGGCGATGCCGCCGCTGCTCTGCTTGAAGCGCAGGCCGTGACGGCTGGCCAGTGCGCTGGCCTGGTCGTCATCGGCTTCCACCAGCAGGGTGCCGCTGACGGTGAGCTCGGGGCTGACGGCCCCCTGCATCAGCACATCGCCACGGTGCAGGGTCTGCAGCGGTTCCTTGCCATCGAGACTGCGGGTGGTTCGCGACTTGCTGCCATGGTCGGGGATGAGGTAAGTCTGGCCATTTACCTCTATAGTGCGGTACTGCTTGCCCTCCAGAGTCACGGCTTCTGCCGCCACAGCATTAAGCACGAGGGGGGCCAACAGGCTGGCCAGCAGTAAGGTAACCGGTTTGTTCATGATAAAATTCCTTGCTTGTTAGCTGTGGTTGGCGTTGTGGCCAAGGATCCGCAAGGACCACTCGATCAGCTTGCCTGGCTGGCGGTTGTTGCGCTCGGTCAGGGTGGTGCGCTCACGGGTCTCGCGATTGAGCAGAGAGACCTGACGGGTACCGTTGGCAACGTCGGTTACCTCCAGTCGCCATGTGCCTTGCGCCGGTTCACCATAAAACTTGTGGGAGAGCAGGCGCATGTCACGCAAGCCCTTGGTACGCACATAACCCAGCTTTTGCAGATCGAGCGACTGGCCAACCAGGCTGTTGAGCGGGTTCAGCAGTATGCTGCGGGTACCGGCGGGGGAAACCAGTTCGATCAGCAGATCGGGCAGGCGCTGATGATCCAGACTCACCATCACCTGAACCGCTTCTACCGTCAATGGTGTGGCAATGCGGGTTGTCGAGCTGGTCGGGCTGTTGCCTACATCCGGGATAGTGGCGGCACTGCCGGTGACATTGATCTTCTGCCATGGCAGCTGTACCAGCGGGGGGAGGGGCTGGTGATTGGCTGCCAGCTCAAGGGCCTTGTTGACGTCAATCAGACCAAAACCGTAAGTCGGGCTGAACCACATGCCGGCGGCATTGCGCTCCCACCCTTCCAGCCCTTTCATATCACGCACCTTGCCGGTGCTGCTGGTGTAGCTGACCATCACAGGTTTCTGTGTGGCATCGACCCGGGTTGCGCTGCGCGCCAGCAGATCCCGCAGGTCACGTACCGACAGATCCGGGTAGGCGGACATCAGCAGCGCCATGGCGCCGGAGGTGCTGGGGGTGGCGGAGGAGGTGCCGTTCATCACACCGTTGTAGTCGCAGCTGGCATCCAGTTGCGGGTTGCCGTGCAGCCGGTTGGTGCTGGGATCGTCGGTGCGGTTGTAACCCATGTCGCAGCCGGGCAGATCCGTGGTCACCATCGCCGGAGAGTCGGTACCGTATTCGCCGCCGGTCGCGCTCAGGAAGATGTTGCTGCCGACGCTGGAGTAGGAGGATCTGACGCCATCGGCGTTGAGCGCGCTCACCACCAGGTTCCAGAAGTTGCTGTTGGAGGGATCGAGGTTGCTGTTTTCAAACGGCAATTTGGGGCCATTGCCGGTGCGGTTAAGCACATAGCCGCCCGCCGCTATCTTGTTGAAGCCGTTGCCGGCGGCCTTGATATAGGCCGCGCCCTGCGCCTTGAGGGTCTGCTGTTCAAACAGACGATCAAGCTGGGATTGATCCAGAGAGTTGGCAGAGCGGGGATCCACCAGGCTCATGCCGTAGCTCTGGTTGAAGACCCGATTGTCGCGGCTGGCCTCGCTGTCGCCAAGGGCGTAGAGCCAATCCTGCTGCAGCTGTTCACTCTCGTCATCAAGCAGATTGAATCCCTGCAACTGGGCGCGGGGGGCGATCCCCTTGGTGCCTATGGTGTTGTCCACCGCGGCGATAATGCCCGCCACCGAGGTGCCATGGGCGGTATCCGGATTGGTCGGGGTCGGGTCATCGCTGCCGGTTACCACATTTTTTGAACCCGGACGCACGTTGTCCGCCAAATCCGGGTGGCCGATGGCCAAGCCATCATCCACTACCGCGATATTTATACCCTGTCCCAGCACGCCGGTACGGTGTGCCCACCAGAGGTTGAGGTCATTGCCTGCGATTCCTGCCCTGGCACTGAAGCCATCCTGGCCGCTGTTGAGCAGATACCACTGCTGATCCTGCAGCGGGTTGATGCCGAGCAGGCAGCGTTCCGTGCTGCTGCGGCCAGTATCCAACCCGCTCTCCTTACCGCTGAGCGGGACACAACTTTCACTTGCCTGAACGAGTGCAACTGGCAGTGTCGACAGCAGCGCTGTGACCGTCAGCGCTAACGATGTTTGCTTCATTATTTTTAAACTCCATCTTATAGGGCACCTTCCTGGGTGCGAATGGAATCTACACATGGATAATGAAGAGTCAAAAGAGCCCGTTTTCATAAGTTTGATAAGATTCAAAGAAATCTGATCTTTTTTGTGGTAGGTATTCCATTGAGGCTTTCAGTGTGCTCTATTGAGAGCATTTATCATTTGCTATTATTGATCTTTCTGTAATTAACTGGCGTGGGTTGCAACCTGCTTTCGTGACTGTCCGATGCGCCGGCTGTGTGGGCATCATCTTGGCTCCCTTCTCTTTATCACCTGGCTTATTACCTTTCTCGTTTTTGTTGCTTGGCACCGGGCGCTGACTCTGATAGCTTGCTTTAAATGGCCGTTTAGATGTCTGGATTTCCATTTTCGACTCTGACAATCCGGCATCACTCGATAAATCTGCAGACAGGGAGTCTTTTATGTTGCGTGGTACCTTCCGCTTTTGTTCCGTATTGTTGCTGGCAAGCAGTCAGGCCGGCATCGTCCTGGCAGCCGATCCGGCCAAACAGGAGATTGTGATTGGCACTACCGTGGGGGATTTTGCCGACATGGTGACCGACTCCATCAAGCCACAGCTGGAGGCCAAGGGGTACAAGGTCAAGCTGGTGGAGTTTACCGACTATGTCTCCCCCAATATTGCGTTGGCCGACGGGTCGCTGGATGTGAATTGTTTCCAGCACAAACCCTATCTTGAAAGCTTTGCCAAGGATCGGGGGTTGTCGCTGGCACCTATTACCCAGATGCCAACAGGCCCGATGGGGCTCTATTCCGGCAAGCTGGTCGCTCTCGACAAGGTGAAAGAGGGGAGTACAGTGGCCATCCCCAACGATCCCACCAATCAGGCGCGGGCGCTGTTGATGCTGCAGGATCTCGGCTGGCTTACTCTCAAGGAGGGGATCAATCCGCTCAAGGCGAGCGAATTTGATGTAGTGCGCAACCCGCACAACCTCAAGCTGGTACTGCTTGAAGCTGCACAACTACCTCGCGCTCGGGAGGATGTGGATTTTGCGGTGATAAACGGCAATTTCGCCGCCTCCAGCGGTATCCCCTTCACTGAAGGTCTCTTCCTGGAGCGTAGCTACGACTTTATCAACTGGGTGGTGGTAAAAAGTGCCGATGCGGACAAGCCCTTTGCCAAAGATGTGGCAGCAGCCTACAACTCGGCGGCCTTCAAGGACTATGCGATAAAGCGTTTCGTCGGCTACAAGTACCCGCAAGGGTGGGGGGGCTAAAGCCGGTCAGGGTGGAACGATTACGATATGGCATAAAAAACGCCCCGGATTCGGGGCGTTTTACTGGGACAAAACCATCAGTGCCAAGGTCAATGATTGCGATAGAATCGGTTCAGCTCGTTCATCACCTGGATCATAGCGCCCATATCGGGAGTGCCATGTTTGATCGGACGATAGCTGTTGCGCTCCAGCAGTTCGAAGTCACCCTGTTTGTTGAAGTGGGTGATGGTGTCGCCTTCATAAATAGCGAAGTCGTTCTGATCCCCGGCCAGTAGCCAGTTACGCGGGCTGGTGTCGAACAGAGAGCGCCCCACACTGTAGTCCCGTGGCGGGTTGCGCACGCCCAGCAGGCTCTGCATCAGGGTCGGGGCCAGATCGAGATGGCTGCTCGGTCGCTCCACGACCTGGCTGCCACGTCCCGGCCAGGCAATTACCATCGGCACCTGAACCTGATAAAGGGAGTAGTTGTTGCCAGCGCCCCAGCTGTTGCTATGGGTATCGTTGAACTCCTGGCCATGATTGGAGGTGATCACCACCACAGTATTGCTGTCCATCCCCTGCTGTTGCAGCTTGGTCAACATATCTTCCAGCAACTGATCGGTATAGAAGACCGAGTTTTTGTAGCGATTCTCCAGTTTCTGCAGGTTTTCCGGCCGATAGGCGGTGGCCGGGTTGAAGTTGGTCAGCTCAGGCTGGAACGGCCCCTTCATGGTCGCGGGAAGTTGATAGTCGCCCGGGCTGGAGAGGTAGACCAGCGAGAACCAAGGGCGCTCCGGGGTGCGCTTCTCCAGCCACTGCTGCCAGTCGATCAGCAGCTTGCCATCATCGACCTGTTCGGAGACAAACACCTGTTTACGCAGACCGGAGAGGATGCTCTTGCGATACTTCTGGGCATCTTCCATCGCACCGAACAGCCCGAACTGGTAATCCTGGCGCAACATCTCGTCAAACAGCACCGGTGGACGCTTGTCGCTGCTGATCTCTTTGTAGTAGTGGCCGGGCAGGCCGTAAAAGAGGCCGAACATGCCCATCAAGTCGTCGTTTCCGGCACTGAGGTGATTGCGGAACGTCAGATGCTGATCCGCATAGCGCTGCAGATTGGGCATGTTGATGTTGTTGAGCATGTCAAAGCGCAGGGAGTCGACCACCACAATCAGTAGATTGCTGTGGGTCTGGGGGGCATTGACATTGAGCGGGCGCAGTGGGTAGTGCATCCTGCTGTCGCCTTCATCTCGCTGGGAGGCCGCCTGCTTCTCGTACTGATCCAGATCCAGCCAGCCATGTTTGGCCAGGAAGGAACGGGCCGTCATGGGGTAGGAGAGTGGGAAGTTGGCGCGCTGCATGGTGATGGGCTGATAGAGAGTGGCATCCGCCCAGCTGTTGACCACGTGGGTCAGGATAAAGCAGATCAGCAAGGCCAGCCCCACCTGATTGCCGTACTGACGGCGTTTGCGCTTGTTGATCTTGCGCCAGACATAGGCCGACAGCAGCAGCTGCAGCAGGAAGATGGTGGGGACGGCAATAAAGATAATGCTCCAGATCGAGCCCTCTTCGGTCTGGGCTTGATCCAGCAGCAATTGCCACACCTGGGCATTGAGGTGGAACTTGAATAGCCGGAACACCTGGGTGTCGATCAGCAGCAGCACCAGTGCCAGTGTCGCCACAATGGCGGAGATGAAACGCAGCGGTTTCTCTTTGGGCAGCAGGAAGCTGAGTGGGAAGATCGTCAACAGGTAAGTGACAAAACTTAAAAAAGAGAAGTGGCCAATCCAGCTTACAACGAGATAGACCACGCCAAGCGTGGTCGACGGCCAGTTGATGGCACCCAGATAGCGGGTGGCAATCAGCATGGCCAGAATGATGTTGAAGAAGGAGAACCAATGCCCCCAGGTGATCAGGCGAGAGACATTATCACGATAGGGGTTACCGGTTTCGACCATAGTGATCCATCTGCGTTGAGAAACGTCAAATCAACAGAGTCGCAGGACTCAGTGTGTGTCATGGCGGTTATCGACCGATGCGGTCAGGGCCTGGACAAACTTTTCAGTGATGGCCTGGCGTTGTGCCGGAGCCATACCATTGATGATATTGGTGGTCAGGTTGCCGAGCACCATCAGACTGAGATCCACCGGCGCTTTATGCTTTTCCAGGGCGGTGATCAGGTCGTTCATCAGGGCGTCAAACTGCTCGTTATTGTACTTTGATACGATGGGCATAATCTTCAGTTCATCTCGGTTCAAAGCGCCTTATAATACTTCACCCTTTCGGCTAACACTATGGCTTTGTGACATGAGTCTCGATATCGACAAGATCATTCTTCACTCCCTGCGCCAGGGCGGCGATGGTCAACCTCACGCCGACACCCGCAGCCAGCTTCTGCCTGCTGACGAGGCAGTACAGGGGCTGATGGCGGAGCTGCACCGCATTTACAATGGCAAGGGGGGCAAGGGCTTTGGCTTTTTTGCAGACCCCGAGGCCGCCGTCGCCGAGCTGGCTGACGGTGAAGAGGCTCCCAAACAGCCTTCTCCCCTGTTTCGCATTGCGCTGGAAAAACTGCTCGACGAGCAGCTCGAATTCGTCCCCTTCTCGGTGGAGATGACCCAGCTGCTGGTCAGGCAACTGGTGGAGCACGCCCTTGACGAGCAGGGGGTACTGCTGTTTGCCAAGTACAACTACGTGGGGGTTGACTACCTGATGATCGCTCTGCTGGAAGGCAAGGAGAGCGTCACCGTCAGCGAAGCGCTGGAGTTGCGTCATATCCAGTATCTCGATATCGGCAAACTCAATCTGGTGGCTCGTATCGATTTGACCGAATGGAAAACCCAACCGGATTCGCGCCGCTATATCACCTTCAGCAAGGGACGTATCGGTCGCAAACTGGGCGATTTCTTTATGGATCTGCTGGGGGCCCGTGAGGGGATGGATGCCAAGGTGCAGAATAAAGGCTTGCTGCAGGCGGTAGAAGATTATTGCGACAGTCGCCAGCTCGAACCGACCGAGCGCAATGACTATAAAAAGCAGGTCTTCAAATATTGCTCCGAACAGGCGAGTGCCGGTGAAGAGATCGAGATCAAGGAGCTGTCAGCAGAATTGCCCGGCGATGGCGATCTCGATTTTTACAGCTTTATCGGTCAGGAGTATGAGCTGGAAGAGCGTTTCCCGGCTGACCGTTCCACCCTGCGCGGCTTGACCAAGTTTGTCGGCTCCGGGGGCGGCCTGACCCTGAGCTTCGAGCAGAAACTGTTGAACTGCAGGGTGTTTTATGACCCGCAGACCGATACCCTGACCATCAAGGGGGTGCCGCCAAATCTCAAGGATCAGCTGCTGCGCCAGTCATAATGTGATCCGGCCTTCATTTTTGGCAAAAAGACACCGCAGTTCGCTGCGGTGTCTTTTTATTTAATGGGGCAGGGGGCAGCGAAACCAACTCGGTGCTTTGTTAACAAATTAAACAGAATTATCCATGTGAAAGGGTTTTCAATGAGGTGAAAACCCTTTCAATCGTGTTTTTTTATTTCTATTTGGTAATTTAATTTCTTGCGTTGGCGAGAAATATGCCAATAAATGGCGCTAACCCCCTGAAATAAGAAAATGTTTTCAAAACTTTCTGGAAGGAAATACGTAATTGCATTTCAAAAATGCGAGTTGCGTCATGTGAGCCGTTTGCCGCTTGGGATAATATTCATCTCGCACACAATGCTCTTACAGCGCGGAACTAATACAAGGAAAGGCTCATGAAAAAGAAATTGCTGTCATCCCTGATCGGTCTGGCCACTCTTGGCGTCGCTTGCTCTGCTACTGCTGCCATCGATGAAGGCCAGCTGACCATCTGGATCAACGGTGACAAGGGATACAACGGTCTGGCTGAAGTGGGTAAGAAGTTTGAAGCAGAAACCGGCATCAAGGTTACTGTGGCTCACCCGGATCAGGTTGAAGTGAAATTCCAGCAAGCCGCAGCCACTGGCAACGGCCCGGACATCTTCTTCTGGGCTCACGACCGTTACGGTGAGTGGGTCAAAGCCGGTTTGCTGGTCCCCGTGACCCCGAACGCTGCCACCAAAGGCAAATTTGAACAGCTGGCATGGGATGCCATGACTGTTGATGGCAAAACCTATGGTTACCCGGTTGCCATGGAAGCGGTCAGCCTGATCTATAACAAAGACCTTCTGCCCGAGCCGCCGAAAACTTTCGAAGAGATCGCCAAGATTGACGAGACTCTGAAGAAAAACGGCAAGCGCGCCATCATGTGGGCTTATGACACCCCGTACTTCAGCTACCCGCTGGTGGCTGCCAACGGTGGTTACGCCTTCAAGAAAACCGCTACCGGTTATGACGTTAAAGATACCGGCGTGAACAATGCGGGCGCCAAGATGGGCGTGGGTTACATCTCCGAGATGATCAAGTCCGGTCACCTGGAAAAAGGCATCGACTACGGTGTGATGGACGCCAAGTTCAATAAGGGCGAAGTGGCCATGATGATCAACGGTCCCTGGGCTTGGAGCAACCTGGACAAGAGCGGCATCAAGTACGGTGTAGCACCGCTGCCGACCTTGAATGGCAAACCGGCTAAAGCCTTCGTTGGCGTACTGGGTGCCACCATCAACGCCGCCAGCCCGAACAAGGATCTGGCCATCGAGTTCCTGGAAAACTACCTGTTGACCGATGCCGGTCTGGCGCCGGTTAACGCCGACAAGCCGCTGGGTGCAGTCGCGCTGAAATCCTTCCAGAAGACCCTGGAATCCGATCCGCACATCAAGGCCACCATGCTGAACGCCCAGGCTGGCGAGCCGATGCCGTCCGTTCCCGAGATGAGCCGTTTCTGGTCCTCCTTCGAAACAGCCCTCAAGAACGTGACCTCCGGTCGTCAAAGTGTTGATGAAGCACTGGATACCGCTGCCAAGCGTATCGTTCAGTAAGCTTGCACCACCCGGGAGGCCGCAATGGCCTCCCACTCTCTCAAATCTCTCTTGGCGTTATAAAGGTTAATTGGCATGGAAGTAGTACCTTCTGTTGAGTCCTATGCCGGTCCGAAGGATAAGCACACCTGGCTTAAGTGGACCATCGCGGCCCTGGTCGCCATCCTCAACGGCTATGCAGCCGTGATGATGTACGCCAGTGGCGAGTGGGTATTCGCGCTGCTGGATCTGGTGGTGGTATCCGTCGGTCTGTATGTCTTCATGAACAAGAAGACCTATGCCCATCGCTACATCTTTCCGGGTGTTGCGGGCATGGTTGTGTTTATCATCTTCCCTCTTGCCTACACCATTGGCATTGCCTTCACCAACTATTCGGGGTCCAACTTGCTCTCCGTGGAGCAGGCGCGGGACTACCACCTGAAGAAAACCTACAAGGTGGCGGGCGGTGAATTCGATTTTACCCTGCTGGGTGGCGACAATGGCCAGTTCCAGCTGCTGCTGACACAGGATGATCAATCCTTTATCAGCCAACCTGTTTCCCTGATGACCAACAAGGCCCGTGAGCTGGCGTCCCGCGAGGGCCGTGTGCAGAACACCCAGCAAGTGGTCGAGCTGCAGCCCTTCACTGGCGAAGCGGCCAGCAAGGCCGCACCGATCCGCGCCATTGTTGAGCATCGTACTCACCTGAGTGACCTTGACTTGGTGCTGCCGGATGGCGGTACCCACCTGACCCTGAGCAGTCTGCGCAAGTTTGCCGCCCAGAAGCAGCACTACACCCGTCTGATGGATGGTGCCGTGCTCAAGTCCGGCGTGGTGATCAAAGACAGCAACCTGCTGCGTGATACCCAGAATGGCGAGCTGATGCTGCCCAATGGCGAGACCGGCTTCTATCAGTACATCGACGAACAGGGTCAGTTTGTCGGCAAGGGTATTGCTCCGGGCTTTGTGGTGAGCGTCGGTTGGAAGAACTTCGCGCGCATCGTCACCGATCCGGGCATCCAGTCACCCTTCCTGCAGATCTTCATCTGGACCGTGATCTTCTCAACCTGCTCCGTCGCTTTCACCTTGGCTATCGGCATGGTGCTGGCCTGTCTGGTGCAGTGGGAAGAGCTCAAGGGGCGCGGTTTCTATCGGGTCATGTTGATCCTGCCCTACGCGATTCCGGCGTTTATCTCCATCCTGGTGTTCAAGGGGTTGTTCAACCAGAACTTCGGTGAGATCAACATGTTCCTGGAAGCGGCGTTTGGCATCAAGCCGGACTGGTATACCAACCCCTTCCTGGCCAAGGTGATGATCCTGATTGTCAACACCTGGCTCGGCTACCCCTACATGATGATCCTCTGCATGGGCCTGCTCAAAGCCATTCCGGAAGATCTCTATGAAGCGTCCGCCATGGACGGTGCCGGCCCGGTACAGAACTTCTTCAAGATCACCGTGCCGCTGCTGATGAAGCCGCTGACACCGCTGTTGATTGCCTCGTTCGCCTTCAACTTCAACAACTTCGTGCTTATCCAGTTGTTGACCAACGGTGCGCCCGACATCATCGGCGCCAGCACCCCGGCCGGTACCACCGACTTGCTGGTGAGTTATACCTACCGGATTGCGTTCCAGGGATCGGGTGGTCAGGACTACGGTCTGGCCAGTGCCATCGCCACAGCTATCTTCCTCATCGTGGGTGCGCTGGCGCTGCTCAACCTGAAATTGTCCAAAGCCGACAAGCAGCTGTAAGGAGGCTTCAACATGGCAATCGTACAACCCAAATCAGTCAAATACCGGGTGTGGGCAACCCACCTGGTCATGTGGGGCTTCCTGGCGCTGATCATCTTCCCGTTGATCATGGTTATCGCCATCTCGTTCCGTAACGGTAACTTCGCGGTAGGGGAGATCATCCCCTCCAATCCGACGCTGGATCACTGGAAGCTGGCGCTGGGCATGTCCATCACCAACGCCGACGGCAGCATCACGCCGCCGCCGTTCCCGGTGCTGACCTGGTTGTGGAACTCCATCAAGATCGCCGGCATCACTGCCCTGATGATCGTGACGCTCTCCACCACCTGTGCTTACGCCTTTGCCCGCCTGCGTTTTCGTGGCAAGTCCACCATCCTGCAGGGCATGCTGATTTTCCAGATGTTCCCGGCGGTGCTAGCACTGGTAGCCATCTACGCGCTCTTTAACAAGATTGGTGACTACATCCCCTGGCTCGGTCTCAACACCCACGGTGGCCTGATCCTGGCGTACATGGGTGGTATCGCCCTGCACGTCTGGACCATCAAGGGCTACTTCGAGACCATCGACTCCTCTCTGGAGGAGGCGGCGGCCATCGACGGGGCGACCCCGTGGCAGGCATTCCGTCTGATCCTGTTGCCTCTGTCGGTGCCCATCCTGGCGGTAGTGTTTATTCTGGCCTTTATCGGTTCCATTACCGAGGTGCCCATGGCCTCCATCCTGCTGCAGGATGTGAACAATCTGACCCTGGCGGTCGGGGCCCAGCAGTACCTCTATCCGCAGAACTATCTGTGGGGTGATTTCGCGGCGGCCGCAGTGCTCTCCGGTTTCCCCATCACTGTGGTGTTCCTGCTGGCACAGCGCTGGTTGGTTGGCGGTCTGACTGCTGGTGGTGTGAAAGGTTAAGTTTATGGCCGGGGGAGCTGACTCCCCCCGCTATCACGATTTGCAAAGATTCAAGAGCGGAGCTCGTCATGGCTGAAGTAGTACTCAACAACGTTCGCAAAAATTACGATCCGGCTGTTCACAAGGACACCCTGCGCAACATCAACCTCTCCATCAAGGAAGGGGAGTTCATTGTCTTCGTCGGCCCGTCCGGCTGTGGCAAATCCACCCTGCTGCGGATGATCGCGGGTCTGGAAGACATCACCAGCGGTGAGCTGACCATCGGCGGTCGCTACATGAACGATGTGCCGCCGGTAGAGCGCAACGTCGGCATGGTGTTCCAGTCCTACGCCCTCTATCCCCACATGAACATCTACGAGAACATGGCCTTTGGTCTGAAGCTCAAGAAGATGGACAAAGAGAATATCCACAAGCGGGTGATGCGCGCCGCCGAGATCCTGGGTCTTGAGCCGCTGCTGGACAGAAAGCCCAAGGCGCTCTCCGGTGGTCAGCGTCAGCGTGTCGCCATCGGTCGCTCCATCGTGCAGCAGCCGCAGGTGTTCCTGTTTGACGAGCCGCTCTCCAACCTGGATGCCGCGCTGCGGGTCAAGATGCGGATCGAGATCGCCAAGCTGCACAAGGAGCTTAACTCCACCATCATCTACGTGACCCACGATCAGGTGGAAGCGATGACTCTGGCCGACAAGATTGTTGTGCTGAGCCCGCTCAAGGCCGAAGCTGCCACCAACCTGGAACAGTTCGGTTCACCGCTGGATCTCTACCACAACCCGGACAACAAGTTCGTGGCGGGCTTTATCGGCTCTCCCAAGATGAACTTCCTGGCGGGCGAGTTGCTGGAGATTGGCGAGCAGGAGTGCCTGGTCAAGTTGACCTCTGGCGATACCGTGCGTGCCCGGGTCGATGCCCGCAGTGGCGCTGTGGGTGACAAGGTGGAGCTGGGCATTCGCCCCGAGCACCTGATGCCGCTGGATCACCCCCATGCACACAGCAAGGTGAGCGGGATCGTGCAGGTGGCCGAGCACCTGGGTGCCGAGTCCTTCGTTTATATGGATGTGGATGGTCACGACTTTACCGTCAAGGCCACCTCGGATGTGGATGTGGCGACCGGTCAAACCTACAGCGTGGGTATCCCGGC
This sequence comes from Aeromonas sp. 601039, assembly GCF_049174415.1. NCBI lineage: Bacteria > Pseudomonadati > Pseudomonadota > Gammaproteobacteria > Aeromonadales > Aeromonadaceae > Aeromonas > Aeromonas sp. 601039. Next base: position 120,796 of record NZ_JAAKTL010000009.1, on the reverse strand, counting down.
CGAAGCCTGCTACCTGTTCGATGCCAAGGAGCAGGCGTTCCCCCGTACTGCCAAATATATCCGTACCTGATTTTTTGTTGTGCCGGTTTTCCTTTCTTAATAATCAATGCCTTTTTGCCGGTCGTCAGACCGGCTTTTTATTGCCTGCGATTTGAACATGCAGATAGGCAAGGTAACCCGGTTCAAGCCTCGAGTTCGGCGGTAATATCGGGCACAAAGGTCTGGCTGGCCAGCGGCGGGCGCTCATACCCTTCGGTCTTGATGGGGGGGAGCTTGATAGGCTCGTAGTGGATCGCCTCGTAGGGCACCTTGCTCAGCAGATGTGCAATGCAGTTGAGGCGAGCACGGCGTTTGTCGTCCGCCTCCACCACGAACCAGGGGCAATCCTCGGTGTCGGTGTAGGTGAACATGTCATCCTTGGCGCGGGAGTACTCCACCCAGCGCGAGCGGGACTGCAAATCCATCGGGCTGAACTTCCAGCGCTTGATGGGGGTGTTGATCCGCTCCTTGAAGCGCTTCTCCTGCTCCTCGTCGCTGACCGAGAACCAGTATTTGATCAAGGTGATGCCGGAGCGGATCAGCATCCGCTCAAACTCGGGGCAGGCGCGCAGAAACTCGCGATACTCGGCGTCGCTGCAAAATCCCATCACTCGCTCGACTCCGGCCCGGTTGTACCAGGATCGGTCAAACAGCACCATCTCGCCAGCGGCGGGCAGGTGGGCCACATAACGCTGAAAGTACCACTGGGAGCGCTCTCGATCGGAGGGGGCGGGCAGCGCCGTGACCCGGCAGACCCGGGGGTTGAGCGGTTCGGTGATCGCCTTGATGACGCCCCCTTTACCGGCGGCGTCCCGTCCTTCGAACAGTACCACTACCTTTAACCCCTCCTGCTTGACCCACTCCTGCAGCTTGACCAGCTCCTCCTGCAGATGGGCAAGGTGGTGCTCGTAGCACTTCTTGTCCAGACGTGGCCGCTTCTTGCTCTTCTCCTTCGCCATGGGCTTCTCCTTTTGGCATCCTTTCATGGGTGACTTCTTTGAGTCACTGCCAGCTTGCACCAGGGAGGCGTCACCTGCCAAGGGGGACGTGATACACTGCCCGCCCATCGCTGGCAACAGGAGATAACATGAAGCATTTTATGGAGATAGCGGGCCGCCGGATGGCCTATCTGGATGAAGGGCAAGGGCCGGTACTGCTGTTTGGCCACAGCTATCTGTGGGACAGCGCCATGTGGGCGCCGCAAATCGAGGCGCTCAAGGGCAGCTATCGCTGCATCGTTCCCGAGCTGTGGGGCCACGGTGATTCTGATCTGCTCCCCGAAGGTGCCTGCACGCTGGCAACCCTGGCGCGGGATCACCTGGCGCTGCTCGATGCCCTCGGCATTGAGGAGTTCGTGTTGGTGGGCCTCTCCATCGGTGGCATGTGGGGTGTGGAGCTGGCGCGCATGGTGCCAAACCGCCTCAAGGGTCTGGTGCTGATGGACAGTTTTGTCGGCCTGGAACCGCAGATCACCTGCGAGCGCTACCTCGGCATGCTCGCTGCGATCGAGCAGCTTGGTTCAATTCCTGCACCCATCATCGAACAGGTGGCGCCTATCTTCTTTGCCAGCCAGCCTGATGAGGCGCTGATGAGTGGTTTCAAGGCGCGTCTTGCCGCTTGGCCAAACGAGAAGATCGCCGCCATGGTGGCGGTGGGCCGCAGCTTTGTGACCCGCGAAGATCGTATCGAGTGGCTGGAGGAGATCACCACTCCCGCGCTGGTGATGACCGGCTGCGAGGACAAGGCCCGTCCGGTGCTGGAGGGCTATCTGATGGCCGAGGTGCTGGGTTGCCCGTTCAAGGAGATCCCGATGGCTGGCCACATCTCGTCGCTGGAAAATCCGGCCTTCGTCAATCAGCAACTGACCGAGTTTCTGGCGGCGCTGTAAGCCTGAATTGGCAGCTTGAGCAGGCTGTACTACCAGCCTGATGGTCGTGAAAAAGGGAGCCGAGGGCTCCCTTTTGTTTGGTCGTGTCTCACGGTTCAAGATTCATAACCGTTACCAGATATAGCCCAGCGCAAAACCCGCATAGAGCTCGCCGTCGTGCTGGACGATGGGGCTGTTTTTGATGTCCCGATCATACCATTCGTAGTTCATGGCAAACATGCCAATCCAGTTGGGGCTGAAGCGGTAGCTAGTGATGAGGGCCGCCATCGGAGATAGGGTGGTACCGGTATCCCAAGCGGGCCGCTGGGCGGTTGCCTCGCTCTCGGAGATGCCGCCGAAGTAGTAGTTGGCCATCTTGTCGCTGCGCAGCATCAGTCCCATCCCCGGCATGATCAGCAGGTTGTCACGCAGGATGGGGAAGTCGGCCCACAGCAGCAGCTCCTGCCCCTTGCTGCGGCCGGTGACATCGCTGTTGGCCCGCACGGTCAGCAGGGCATAGGGGGTGATGATGTTGCCACCGATCCCGCCTTCCAGTTGCCATTTTCGCTGCTCCATGCCAGTAAAGGCCGGAGAATCCTCGGGATCCAGATTGCCAAAACGGACCCGGCCATAGCCGTAGAGGGCCACGTTCTCATCCTTGTGGAAGTAGTAGCGAGCCCGATCCCCCAGAAACATAAAGTCGTCGCCGAAGTAGATAAAGCCCGGGATGGCGTAGAGGCTGTTATCTTGTGCTTCATAACGGGCCTGCCCCCCGATGAGCGCCGCACCGGCGACAAAGCCTTGTGGCACCGGACTGGTTGGGCTGTCGCTGGTGAGCAGATCCATGGCGCCAAGATCGATATCGGCACGCGCTGGGAGGGCTGCAGCGAGGAGCAGGGCCGTCAGCCCTGCCGCTCTGATTTGACGAAAAAAGGTCATGGACACTCCGTTGTCACGATTGCAGGGGAAGCAGGTTATTTTACGGCACTGGGCATCTCTTCGCGTTTTGGCCAGGCATTGATCACCGCCTTGACCAAGGTGGCGAGGGGAATGGCGAAGAAGACCCCCCAGAATCCCCACAAGCCGCCGAAGACCAGCACGGCGATGATGATGGCCACCGGATGGAGGTTGACCGCTTCCGAGAAAAGCACCGGCACCAGCAGGTTGCCATCGAGAGCCTGAATGACCAGATAGGCCACCATCAGCCAGGCGAACTCGGGGGTGAGCCCCCACTGGAACAGGGCGACCATGGCTACCGGAACCGTCACCACGGCGGCGCCGATATAGGGGATCAGCACAGAGAAGCCGACCGCGACCGCCAGCAGCACCGAGTAGCGCAGTCCCATCAGGGCGAAGGGAACATAGGTGGCGATGCCGACGATGAGGATCTCGATCACCTTGCCGCGGATGTAGTTGATGATCTGGTTGTTCATCTCCACCCACACCCGGTTGACCAGGGTGCGGTTGCGCGGCAGGAAGCGGCGCAGGCTGCCCATCAGTACCCGCTTGTCTTTGAGCATAAAGAAGACCATCAGCGGCACCAGAATGAGGTAGATCATGATGGCAACCACGTTGACCAGCGAACTGAGGGAGGCGCTTACCAGATGCTCGCCGCCACTGAGGATGCGCTGGCGAATATTGTCGATGACGGTCTCCACGAGACTGACGTCGATGAGCTCGGGGTATTTGTCCGGCAGGGTGCGCACATAATCCTGAGCGTGGGTCAGCATGGCCGGCGCCTCTTTGGCCAGATTGATCCCCTGACTGACCAGCGTCGGGATAAGACCCAGCAAGGAGGCGACTGCTACCGCAATAAAGAGGATCAGAATGACGCTGGTGGCCAGGGTGCGCGACAGCCCCGCTTTTTGCAGCCGGGCGACCGGCCACTCCAGCAGATAGGCCATTACCAGCGCCACCAGCAGGGGGGCCAGCAGATCGCCAAACAGCCAAATGATGGTGAAGCAGAACACCAGCAACAGGAAAAGGGTAACGGCATCGGGATCGGAAAAACGGGTCTGATACCAGCGCTTCAATACTTCTAACATGACGGCATCCTTACATCACTGGGGCTCAAGATGGTTGTTTCGCCCCGACAACCAACTGCAAAGAGAGGGTATTGTTCGGTTCTTGCTGCATCTCGACATGGTGGCCCTGACGGTGCAGATAGGCCGGAATATCCTGCCGGGAGCCCGCATCGGCCAGCCGGATGGTGACGGTTTGACCGCTTTTGGCCTCCCTTAACCAGAGCTTGAGCCGGATCAGCGGCTCGGGGCAACGCCAGGGGGTCAGGTCGAGAACTTCCATGGGGGCTCCATCAGGCAGGTGGCTGCTATTATGGCCGTGATAAGAGCGTGAAACAACGCTTGTAGCCCTTGATGGGCAAGGGTATTCTGCCGAGGCCCTTTCTGATGGAGATAGAGATAACGTGGCACGCTTTTCCCCCCTGATGGCATCGCTTCCCCTGCTGGCTTCCCTGATGGGCGCCACGTTTCATGCCGAGGCCAACAACCAGCTTCCCGACATCGGCACGGCCGGGGTGGCGGCCCTGCCCATCGAGCAGGAGGTGCGTTACGGCAACGCTTTTATGCGCTTTGCCCGTGCGGGTCTGCCGATCATCGATGATCCAGTGCTGAGCCAATACATTGACGATCTGGGTCAGCGACTGCTGACCAACGCCGATGGGGTGCGTTTCCCGTTTACCTTCTTCCTCATCAATGATCCCAGCATCAACGCGGCCGCCTTCCTCGGCGGGCGAGTCAAGGTGCACACCGGCCTCTTCCTCTACGCCGACAGCGAGAGCGAGCTGGCCTCGGTACTGGCCCACGAAATCACTCACGTGACCCAGCGCCATATCGCCCGTTATATGGAAGCGCAGGCGAGCAGCTCGGCGGTGACCCTGGCCGGTCTGGTGGGCTCCATCGCGCTGGCGGTGATCAACCCGACTGCCGGTATCGCTGCGTTGCAGACCACGCTGGGTCTCTCCATGCAGTCGGCCATCAACTACACCCGCGACAACGAATATGAAGCGGATCGCATCGGCATGAAGACCCTCTATGATGCCGGTTTCGATCCCATGGGGATGGCCAACTTCTTCCAGAAACTGGCTGCCGAATACCGTTACGCCAGCAAGCCGCCGGAGATGCTGCTCACTCACCCGCTGCCGGAGACCCGGATCAGCGAGGCCCGCGCTCGGGCGGGTAGCTATGGTCGCCGCGACTTGCCGCCCAGTCTCGACTTCTGGCTGGCCAAGGTGCGGATTCAGGTGCGTTTTGGTACCGATACCCCGCAGGGGCTGCTGAGTTACTTCGATAGCCGGATCCAGAAGGGGGATTATCCGCTCAAGGATGCCGCCATCTATGGCAAGGCGCTGGCGCTGATCCAGCTCAAGCGCACCGACGAGGCTGATACCCTGATGCAGGAGCTGGCGGCCCGTCATCCGGAAGATCTCTTTATCGTCGATGCCCAGACCGACATCGATCTGGCCAAGGGGCGCAGTGCCCAGGCCATCGCGCGCCTCGAGAAGTTCCGCAGCCGGATGCCGGACAACGAAGTGGTGGTGGTCAACCTCGGCAACGCCTATCTCGAGAGCGGCAACTACAAGAAGTCCATCGCCATCCTTGACCCCTATGCCCGTGCCCATGAGGAGAACAATCTGGCCTGGAACCTGCTGGCCGATGCCTATCGCAAGGCGGGTAGAATGACCGAGCTGCATATGGCGCGGGCCGAAATGCTCGCGCTGCGCGGGGATTATCAGGCGGCCATCGACGAGCTGATCGTGGCGCGCGGTACCACCAGCGACCGGATGACCCTGGCTCGTCTGGAGGCGCGCATCACCGAGCTGGAGCGGGCGAAGAAGGATCTCGACAGCCTCAAGGGCTAACGAAACCTATCAAACAAGGGCGCACTATGGTGCGCCCTTGTTGTTTATGGCGGTGGCGTTGATGTGGGGGACGGTGATAGCAGCGATGGGCTAGTGACTCATGCCGCTGGCGGTCGCCTTGAGCATCTCGATCTGCTGCTGGTCGAGCTCGCCGACCAGCGTCTGCTTGAGCTTGCCCTCGCTATCGAGCAGGTAGCTGGTGGGCAGGCCGCTTGGGCGAGGGAAGGGGAGCCTGGCATCTTCATTGGCAATAAGGAGCGGCACCTTGATGTGGTACTGCGCAGCCAGCTTGTCCAGCTCTGCTGGCGTGGTCGGGTCGTAGTTGATGGCCACCACTGTGATCTGGCCTTCTGCCGCCAGCGCGTTGAGGTGCGGCATCTCCCGCAGGCAGGGGGCGCACCAGGGGGCGAAGTAGTTGATCAGCAGCGGCTTGCCGGCAAAGTGGCGCAGGCTAACCGGCTGCCCTGTTGCATCGGTAAATTCGGGGGCGGGTGTGCAGGCGCCCAGCAGGCCCACCACAATCAGCCAACAAATTCGTTTCAATTCCTTTCCACTGCTGCTTACCCTGACCATCACTTTCCCCTACAATAGCGCCGTTTCTAATCCCATCTTGCGATTAATCAGGGAGTTACCATGAGCGAGACCCAAATCTACCACAATCCGCGCTGCTCCAAGAGTCGCGAAACCCTGGCCCTGCTGGAACAGCACGGGATCGCCCCTGATGTGGTGCTCTATCTGGAGCAGGCCCCGAGCGAAGATGAGATCCGCAACCTGCTCTCTCTGCTTGGTTTTAACGATCCCCGCCAGCTGATGCGCACCAAGGAGGATCTCTACAAGGAGCTGGGATTGGCCGATGTCAGCGGTGATGCCCTCATCCGCGCCATGCACCAGCATCCCAAGCTGATCGAACGCCCCATCGTCATCAAGAATGGTCAGGCCCGTATTGGTCGCCCGCCGGAGCAGGTGCTGGAGATCCTCAAGTGAGCACCCGCTTCGCACGTTGGCTGACTCTGGTCGGCTTCTTTGGTCTGCTGGGCTGGGTCATCCTCTGGCATCTGTGGCTGTCGCCCCATCCGGACCTCAACCCCTGGCTGCTGCCGGTGATCTGGACGGTGCCGCTGCTCTTCCCTCTCAAGGGGATAGTGCAGGGCAACCCCTACACCCACGCCTGGGGCAACTTCGTGTTGATGCCCTATTTCCTCCACGCCCTCACCCTGATCACCACGGATGAGGGGGAGCGGTGGCTGGCGGTGGTGGAGCTGGTCTTCACCACTATCGCCTTTGTCGGCACCATCTATTACGCCCGACTGCGTGGTCGGGAACTTGGCTTAAGCATTCGCAAAAAGAAAGATGAAGCCAACTGATGACAAACGCCCCGCAAGGGGCGTTTTTTATGGGGAAGCGGCTCTATCCAGAGGGATCACTGTGCCCCTTGGGCTGCCCGATATTGGGCAAGTTGCTGCTGGCTAAAGTCCATCAGCGCGGGATAGAAGCGCAGAAATCCCGCCTCGCATGTTTGCCACTGAGATTCATCGAGGGTCAGCAGCGCCTCTCCCAGTTGTACCGGGCGACGCAGTCGGCGGCCGATGCCATTCAGCGCTTGCCCCAGCCCCTCCCTGTGGCGGTAGGAGGCGAGCCAGTTCTGCTCGGCCATCCGTTTGAGGGGGAGTGGCAGTCCATCCGGCAGGCGTGGGTGATCCGCCAATAGCCGCTCATAACTGCGTTGCAGGAAGCGGGGCAGGGGCTCGGTGCTGAACAGTCCCCAGTGCAGGCTCAGCCAGTGGTCGTAGATCATATCCACCACTATGCCGCCAAAGCGGCGCCAGGGGGCCTCGAAACAGGCGACGGCCGCCTTGTGCTCGGGGTGGCTGTCGGTGAAGGCATCAATTTTGCGGTGCAGCCAGATCCCCTCATCGAAGTGGGCGGCAAGCCCCGTGGGCAGCGTGCCTTTGACGAAATCGCCGAGCAGATTGCCGGTGAGGGAGCTTCGGGTGTGGGCAGCCAGATGGAGATGGGCCAGAAAATTCATCGGTCGCTGTGTGTCTGTTATGGGATGGCAAGGTGCTTCGAGCCTAACGGATCCCGCCTGCCTTGACCATGATCGGGATTTTGCTACTGCCTGGCGGCTGCCTCTTGCCGGGCAAAATTCGGGCGTGCTAAGGTGATTGCCATCTTTGTCACAGGACGCGACAAACCACCATGATGCGCAAAGCCAGAGGCTTTTTTCTGGCCTTCTACTTCAAGCCTTTCTATCTCTCCGAGTGGTTCGACGAATAGATCGAACCCCTGGAGCAGTTCACTGACGCCCGCTCGGGCGTGATCTCGCTCATCCAGATTTTGCCGCTTTTGGTCATCGCATGTATTCGCCTGCGGTGCATTGTCCGCGCCTGTGCGCTTTTTATGTAATGGAGTACTCATGATGAAGATCAGACTGACCCTCTCAGCCCTGTTTGTTGCCGGCCTGCTGGCCACCCCCGCTATGGCCAAGGAGTGGAAAACCGTGCGTTTCGGGGTGGAGGGGGCCTACCCGCCCTTCTCCTGGACCGATGCGTCGGGCGAGATCAAGGGGTTTGATATCGACCTCGCCAACGCCCTTTGTAAGCAGATGGCGGTCAAGTGCGAGTTGGTGGCGCAGGATTGGGACGGCATGATCCCGGCCCTGCTGTCGCGCAAATACGACGCCATCATCGCCGCCATGTCGATCACCGACGAGCGGCGCCAGAAGGTCGATTTCACCGAGAAATATGCCCATATTCCCAATCGCTTTGTGGCGGCCAAGGGGACAGAGCTGACGCTGACCCCGGAAGGCATGGCGGGCAAGCGCATCGGGGTGCAGCGTGCCACCACCCACGACAAGTACCTGACCGACAATTTTGGCTCGAATGTCACCATCGTCCGCTACGGCAATGCCGATGAGGCCTATCTCGATCTGAAGGCGGGTCGGGTGCTGGCCCTGCTGGCCGATGCCTCTGCCATCGAGCAGGGGCTGCTTGGCAAAGAGGGGGGCGACAAGTTCGACTATGTGGGGCCCGCCCTGACCGATCGCCAGTGGTTTGGTGATGGCATGGGGATCGCCGTGCGCAAGAGCGATAAGGAGCTCAAGGGCAAGCTGGACGAGGCGATCAAGGCCCTGCGTGCCAACGGCACCTATCAGCAGATCAACCAGAAGTACTTCAAGTACGATATATATGGTGGTTGACGGGGGGAGGGAGCTTGCTCCCTCTCTTTTCATTGGGCAAGCGACAATCGTGCAAGGAGGATCGCCATGTTGACCCTGATCGAGGGGGCCGAGATCTTCAGCCCTACCCACCTTGGCCAGCAGGATCTGCTGGTGGCCGATGGCCGTATCGCCTGGATGGGCAAGGGGTTGACGGTGCCCGCAAACTGGCCGCTGCACAGGGTCGATGGTCGTGGCCGCTATCTGGTACCTGGGCTGGTGGATCCGCTGGCCCATATCACCGGCGGCGGCGGGGAGGGGGGCTTTGCCTTTCGCACCCCTGAGCTGGCGGCGAGCGAGGCGCTCAAGGTCGGCGTCACTACCCTGGTGGCGGCGCTTGGCACCGACAGCCTGACCCGCACTCCCGCGCAGGTGCTCGGCAAGGTGCGCGAGTTTCGCGCCGCCGGGGTGAGCGCCTTTATGTATACCGGCTCTTACCATCTGCCGGTCAAGACCCTGACCGGCACGGTGGAGTCGGACATCATCCTGATCCCCGAGGTATTGGGGGTGGGGGAGGTGGCCATCAGCGACCACAGATCCAGTGCGCCGACCCACGACGAGCTGGCCAGGCTTGCCAGCGAGGCGCGAGTGGCCGGGCTGCTTGCGGGCAAGAGCGGGGTCAGCTTCTTCCATGTCGGGGATGGCAAGGGGGCATTGGCGCCCCTGCGGGCCCTGCGCGATGAGACCGACATTCCGCTGCGCCAGCTCTATCCCACTCACTGCAACCGCAACCCCTGGCTCTTTGCCGAGGCCATCGAGTGGGGCAAGGCGGGAGGTTGGGTCGACCTCACCACCTCGAGCTTTCCCGATCTGCTGGAGGATGGGGAGCGGCTTGCCGCCGATGCGTTTCTCGAGCTGCTGGCTGCCAACGTGCCTGCCGATCGCATCACCTTCAGCTCGGATGCCAACGCCAGCCTGCCGCGCTTTGATGGCGAAGGGCGGCTAATCGAGATGCGCTGTGGTCAGATTGCCAGCCTGTGGCTGCAGTGTGTGCGCGCGACCCGGCTCGGTGTCTCGCTGGAGAGGGCGTTGGCCGCGGTGACGAGCAATCCGGCACAGGCGCTGGGGCTTGGCAGCAAGGGGCGTATCGGGGTCGGGCAGGATGCGGATCTGCTGCTGGTGCACGACCGGACGTTTGCTATCGAGCGAGTGATGAGTGGCGGCCAGTGGCGCGAATAAGGCTGCGGGCAATATCGCAGCCAGTGCGAGTGCGTGGTTGCTCCAAACAGCAAAAGCCCGACAACAAGGTCGGGCTTTTTTATCTGCAATGTGGAAATCAGGCTTAGATCGCCAGAAACCCGAGGATCAGGATGGGGCCGAGCAGGCTCAGGATAAAGCCGGAGACAATGGCCACCGGCACCACCTGAATGCCCCCTGATTTCTGGATAACCGGCAGGGTGAAGTCCAGCGCCGTGGCGCCGCCGTAACCGATGGCCGCCGAGGGGTGGCGTCGCATCAGGACCGGGATGATCAGAATGGCGATAAGCTCACGCCCAAGATCGTTGATAAAGGCAGCAGAACCGAGCACCGGCCCCAGTTTGTCGGCCACCAGAATGCCGGAGAGCGAATACCAGCCGAAGCTCGAGCTCATCGCCAGACCATGGGCAAAGGGCATCCCCAGCAATTGGGCCGCCAGCAGGCTGCCCAGCCAGCTGCTGAGGATGACGGTGGCGGCGATTTTCATTCCCCAGGGGTTGAGCAGGATCTGGCGCAGCCGCATGCCGGAGTTGCGCATCTGCACCCCGATGAGAAACAGCAGCAGCATCAGGGCCCACTCGCTCCACTTGTCGATGGGCAGGGCGCGCAGATCCACCAGCAACCCGAGCAGCACACCGCCGAGCACCACAAAGCAGAGCTGCAGGGATTCCCACAACAGGTGCAGCTTGCTCGGCATTTTGCTATCGCTCGCCTCGTGGGTCGGCGGCGTGCGCTTGTCGAGCCACCAGAGGGCCAGCAGGTTGCAGATCGTGATCGCGGTCAGCATCACCCCGGCGACTTTGAAGATCACCGCCAGATTGCTGCCCAGGTTTTCCACATAGGCAAGCCCGAGCCCCATCAGAAACAGAATGAGGTAGACCATCTTGCCCAGACTCTGGTTGACCAGCTTGATCAGCCGGGCAGAGGAGAGGGGAATCAGATAGCCGATTGCCAGTGGCAACAGGATCAGCAACACATTGAGCAGCATCGAGGCCTCGATCACAAAAACTGATAAAAATACCACCTTATCATTACTTATTGGCTCTGTGTCACATATCTATCGCTTTCATGGCCGAAAACAGCCCTTTTGGGGGCAGATTGTTACTTTTTTGCCACAACCTCTCTGTTTGATAAGGTTCTGTGCGAGCCCGAGTGCACCAATGAAATCAAGTCGATCCGATCGGAGGGCCGATATTTCGCTCGGCAAGGGGGTGCATAAAGCCATTTTGGTACCGGTTTGGCACACATCACGCTTTTCTCTTGCCACTGATATGATTGGGGTATAAAAAGGCGGTATCGGAATAGCCATTGAAACGGCTGTTTATGCAAACAAAGTGCTGAAAAATACGCAAAGAGCGAATAAAAATAGAGCGAATCCCCTGAAGACCCTCGTTCTGTATTGTTTTTTCACTATCCGGGTGATATTTTCGCTGAAGGTTGCCATCGGTTAACTTTTTGTTAAATGGACGATGGTTGAGTCACGCCCCTGCGGCGTCTAGGGACAGACAAGGTTGTAATGGATGAGCGACGTTGCCGCACTGGAAGTACGTGATCTGCACAAATATTTTGGCACCCACGAAGTGCTCAAGGGCATCGACATGACCGCCCACAAGGGGGATGTGATCTCCCTTATCGGCTCCTCCGGCTCGGGGAAGTCGACCTTTCTTCGCTGTATCAATCTGCTCGAAACCCCCTCATCCGGCACCGTCTCGCTCCATGGCGAGCTGATCCGGATGAAAACCAGCCGCGCCGGCGAGCGGTTGCCCGAGGATATGCGTCAGGTGGAGCGGATCCGCAGCCGGCTGGCCATGGTGTTTCAAAGTTTCAATCTCTGGTCACACATGACCATCATGCAGAACATCATCGAAGTGCCGATCCAGGTGCTCAAAGTGCCTCGCGCCGAAGCACTGGCCAAGGCAGAGCAACTGCTCAACCGGGTTGGACTCTGGGAGCGGCGTGACTACTATCCCGGCCACCTCTCCGGTGGTCAGCAGCAGCGGGCCGCCATTGCCCGTGCGCTGGCGGTAGAGCCCGAGGTGATGCTGTTTGACGAACCCACCTCGGCGCTGGATCCCGAGCTGGTGGGGGAGGTGCTCGGTCTGATGCGCGAGCTGGCCGAAGAGGGGCGCACTATGCTGGTGGTGACCCACGAGATGTCGTTTGCCCGGGATGTATCGAACAAGGTGATGTTTCTGCATCAGGGGCGGGTGGAAGAGGAGGGCAACCCCAAGGAGATTTTCGCCCATCCCAAATCTGAGCGGTTCAAGCAATTCATCTCCTCCATCTACTGATGGCGGGATGCCTGGTTACCCAATCAACTGTTTTATCAAGGAGAGATACATGAACAAGCTGATGCTGGCGACAGCCGTAGTTACTGCCCTCGCGTCCGGTAGCCTGATGGCAAAGGAGTGGAAAGAGGTCCGGATCGGGGTTGAGGGTGCCTATCCCCCCTTCTCCTGGACCGAGCCCAGTGGCGAGGTGAAAGGCTTTGATATCGACATCGCCAACGCCTTGTGCGAAGAGATGAAAGTGAAGTGCACCCTGGTCAAGCAGGACTGGGACGGCATCATTCCGGCGCTGCTGTCGCGCAAGTTTGACGCCATCATCGCCACCATGGATATCACCGAAGAGCGCAAGAAGAAGGTGGACTTCACCCAGAAGTACCAGCACATTCCGGCCCGCTTTGCCGCCAAGAAGGGCACTGATGTGCAGCTCGACAAAGCCTTTATGGAAGGCAAGTCCGTCGCGGTGCAGCGTGCGACCTCCATGGATACCTTTATTACCGACAACTTCCCCAACGCCACCATCAAGCGTTACGGCACGGCCGATGAAGCCTATCTCGATCTGAAATCCGGTCGTGTGGACTATGTGCTGGCCGACTCTGCCGCCATCACCGACGGTCTGTTGAAGAAAGAGGGCGGTGATGCCTTCGAATTCGTCGGCCCGAAACTGACCGATCCCAAGTGGTTTGGCGAGGGGGCCGGTATTGCGGTGCGCAAGGCTGACAAGGATCTGAAAGAGAAATTCAACGCCGCCATTCTGGCGCTGCGTGCCAACGGCAAGTACAAGGAAATCAACGACAAGTACTTCGAGTTCGACGTTTACGGAGAGTAAAACAAAGAGACGTTTACGGCGAGTAAGTCCAAAGACGTCTACGGCAAGTAACGACAGGTTTATCCCGTCAGTAGTCATCGGGCCCGTCACCTCCCTGAGGGAGTTTACGGGCCCGCATTGATTGCAATGGAGTTGCACATATTTCATTCGGACTGCTATGGAGCCTTCTGGTTAGCAGGTGCGTGAAGATTCAGTGGCGATGGAGCTGCATATGTTTGATTTGAAAGGATACGAAGCCTCGCTGCTGGAGGGCGCCTGGGTCACCCTGGAAGTGGCGCTGGCCTCCCTGCTGCTGGCGTTGCTGCTGGGGATGCTGGGGGCGCTGGCCAAACTCTCTCCCTACAAGTGGGCCAGGGCCATCGCCACCGGCTACACCACCATTATTCGCGGCATCCCCGATCTGGTGCTGATGATGCTGCTCTTCTTTGGCGGCCAGGTGCTGATCAACGGCATCTGCACCTGGGTCAACGAGACTTACAACAGCTGGTTACTGGAGAGTAATCCCAATCAGGAGTGGGTCTCCCTGCTCCCGGACTATATCGACATCAGCCCCTTTGTGGCCGGTGTCGCGACCATCGGTTTTATCTTCGGCGCCTACATGACCGAGACCTTTCGCGGCGCCATTCTGGCGGTGGACAAAGGCGAGCTGGAGGCTGCACGGGCCTTTGGCATGCGGGCAACCCAGGTGTTTGTGCGGATCCTCTTCCCCCAGATGATGCGCCACGCTCTGCCGGGGTTTGGCAACAACTGGCTGGTGCTGCTGAAAACCACCGCGCTGGTCTCCATCATCGGCCTCGATGACATGGTGCGCAAAGCCTCGCTGGCGGCGGGCTCGACCCAGCAACCCTTCACCTTCTACATGGCGGTGGCGTTAATTTTCCTGATCTTCACCGCAGTCTCCACCTCGGCGCTCAAGTGGGCCGAGCGTCATTACGCCATCAAGACGAGGTAAGCCATGGATTTCTCAATCATTCTCAAAGAGTGGCCCACCTATTGGGAGGGGCTCTATACCACCGTCTGGCTGGTGGCTCTCTCTCTGATCCTTGGGTTGATGCTGGCTGTGCCCATGGGCATCCTACGCAATAGCCGCAACTGGCTGATCAAGGGGCCAATCTGGGCCTATATCTACTTCTTTCGCGGCACCCCGCTGCTGGTGCAGCTCTTTATCATCTACTACGGCGCCGCCCAGTGGGAGTGGCTTAAGAACAGTGCCGCCTGGTCGCTCTTCTCCGAAGCCTGGTTCTGCGCTCTGCTGGCCTTCACTCTCAATACCGCCGCCTATACCGCCGAGATCGTGCGCGGGGCGGTACACAACATGCCGCGCGGCCAGATTGAGGCAGCCAACGCCTTTGGCATGACCCGCTGGCAGACTCTGACCCGGATCATTTTGCCCAACTCGTTTCGTCGGGCACTGCCGGCTTACAGCAACGAGGTGATCTTCATGCTGCAGGGCTCGGCGGTGGCGGGCATCATCACCATCGTCGATCTGACCGGCGCGGCGCGGATCATCAACTCCCGCTACTACAGTCCGTTCGAGGCGTTTTTGACCGCAGGGCTGCTCTATATGCTGCTCACCTTTGTCATCGTCTGGCTGTTCAAGAAGTGGGAAGCGCGCTGGCACGCCCACCTGCGCCCGCGCAATGTGTAAGGTGTGATCTGCCAAGATGAGTGAAAATGGCCCCGCCTGTTTGCAGGCGGGGCCATTTTTCATCTTCATCGTCTGCCCGCCCGGTTTGCCAAATGGCGGCCGAGCAGGGAGAATGCAGCACTCCCAAGCGCCGCCAGCCGTTGGCTGCGTGCCTTATTCCCCAGTTCCCGAGGTTTTATGTACCGGATATTGTTTGAGCATCCCGCTTTCCTGGTTATCGACAAGCAGCCCGGCATCGGCATGCACGACGAGCAGGGCGACGGGGAGTCGGTCAATCCGGGGCTGGTCAATCGCGTGAAGGCCGATACCGGGCTGACCCTCTATCCGGTGCACCGGCTCGACAAGATGACCTCCGGCCTGGTGCTGCTAGCCCGCACCACAGAGGCTAATCGCGAGCTGAGTATGGCCTTTGCGGCCCGCGAGGTGAGCAAACAATATCTGGCGCTCTCCGATCGCAAACCCAAGAAGAAGCAGGGTTGGGTGAAGGGGGATATGCAAAAGGGGCGCGGCGGCAGCTGGATGCTGGCGCGTACTCTGGATAATCCTGCCATCAGCTGGTTCGATTCAGTGTCGGTGCGCGAGGGGCTGCGGCTCTATCGCATCAAGCCCCAGACCGGCAAGACCCACCAGATCCGGGTTGCCCTCAAAAGCATCGGTGCCCCCATTCTCGGGGATGAGCGCTATGGCGGTACGCCAGCCGATCGCGGCTATCTGCACGCCTGGCGACTGAGTTTTACGCTGACGGGGGAACCGTTCGATTTTGTCTGCCCGCCCGATGTGGGGAGTGAATTTGTCACTCCCGAGCTCACGGCAGCCATCGCAGCCCTTGCGCCCTGATGCTGATGCGCCCAGCGCCTGACGCCATGATCCATTCAGCGAAAGAGCGTGATCCTGACGGACGTGCGCCGCGCTGGATCCTGGCCGACTTTGACGACACCCTGGCCCCCAGTGACAGCCACGCCGGTCTGCTGCGCTATATCCTGCGCCGCCGGATCTGGCCGCTGCTGCTGTTGCCAGTGATTGCGCTGGGTGGGTTGGTCTATTTGTTGCCAAGTCAGCTGCTACCCAGCCAGCGGCGGCGCGGTATCTCCCTTATCTGGTGGGCCATCACGTTGGGGCTTTCCCCTTTGGGCTGGCGCAAGCTGGTGCGCGCCTATTGCCGCACCAGGCCGGGGCTGTATCGTCAGGCTCGCGAATTGCTGCAAAGCGAGGGCGCGCGCTGCTGGGTGATCTCCGCCAGTCCCTGCGCGCTGGTGCGAGCCCAGCTTCATCAACAACTGCCCGGCCAGTTGCCTCACCGGGTCATTGGCTCGCAGATGCACTACCGTTTTGGCGGCCTGATGCCGCGCTTCTATTGCCACGGCCAGCACAAGCTGTTGCCGGAGATTTGCGCCCTCGATGTCGAGCTGGCGCTTAGCGACAGCCTGCACGATCTGCCACTGCTGGGGTTGGGGAAAGAGGCGTGGCTGATCAATCCAACGCCCACGCGACTGCAAAAAGCCCGGGCCTGCTTGCCCCATCTGCTGGTCAAAAACTGGCAACTGTAATGCAAAGCTGACAGCCATGCGGGTCGTCACCGTTTGATCCGCAAGGCTGTGGCTTAAATGTCACAATTCATTTACATCCTTTGCTGCCAGCTGCGAAAAACTATCTGCAACCCGCCTCTTCTCTTCCTGCTACGCCCTGCTTCTAATGAAACAAGTTGTTAACACTTGCCGCGCCGCTGGGTGCTGCAATCCGTTTTAACCGAATCAAGAGCAAGGAGCGCCCGATGAATGCCACCTCTTCCGCCACCCATACCATCAATCCGTTAGGCACAGACGGTTTCGAGTTTGTCGAGTACACAGCCCCCGATGCCAAAGGGATTGCTGCCCTCAAGAGCCTGTTCGTTTCGCTCGGGTTTGCCGAGGTCGCCGGGCACAAACACAAGCAGTGCTGGCTCTACCGGCAGGGGGATATCAACTTCGTGGTCAATGCCGAGCCTCACTCCCAAGCGGAGCAGTTTGCCAGCCTGCATGGGCCGAGCGTTTGCGGCATGGCGTTTCGGGTAAGTGATGCGGGCAAGGCCCAGCAGTTCGCCATCGCCAAGGGGGCCAAGCCCTTTGTCGGCAAGATTGGCCCGATGGAGCTCAATATTCCCGCCATCTACGGTATCGGCGAGAGCACGCTCTCCTTTGTCGACCGTTATGGCGACAAGGGTTCCATCTATGACGTGGATTTTGTCTTCTACCCCGACTGGCAGTCCCGGATGGCAGAGGTAGATGCCGGTCTCATCGAGATCGATCACCTGACCCATAACGTGCATCGCGGCAATATGGATGTCTGGTCCAACTTCTATGAGCGGATCGGCAACTTCCGTGAAATTCGCTACTTCGATATCGAGGGCAAGCTGACCGGGCTGCACTCTCGCGCCATGACTGCCCCCTGCGGCAAGATCCGTATCCCCATCAACGAGTCGGCGGATGACAAGTCCCAGATCGAGGAGTACCTGCGTCAGTACAAGGGGGAGGGGATCCAGCACATCGCCATGGCCTCCAGCGATATCTACCACACCATCCGCACCCTGCGCAGCCGCGGTACCGGCTTTATGCCGACGCCCGATACCTACTACGAGAAGGTGAACAGCCGGGTCGAGGGGCATCAGGAGGATCTGGCGGCCCTCAAAGAGCTGCGTATCCTCATCGACGGCTCTCCTACCAAAGATGGCATCCTGTTGCAGATCTTCACCGACACCGTGATAGGCCCGGTCTTCTTCGAGATCATCCAGCGCAAGGGCAACGAAGGGTTTGGCGAGGGCAATTTCAAGGCGCTGTTTGAATCGATCGAGCTGGACCAGATCCGCCGTGGTGTGCTGGATGGCGGCGAGGATGAGACGGGTGCCCGCAAAGAGGGAGCGAGCGATGCGTAACTGGATTAACTTCCCCCATCGGGAGGGGACCCACTCCCGGCAGGCCCATGCCGACCTGCCGGAACAGGCTATCTATGAGCGCGAGCTGGGGCGCAGCGGCTTTTTCGGCCCCGCCACCCACATGCACCACAAGCATGCCCCCACCGACTGGAGCAGTTGGGAGGGACCGCTGCGGCCACGGCTGTTTGACCTCAATGCCCTGCAAGAGGAGGTGAGTTCCCTCTCTCCCTGGGTGGCTCCCGACATTCTCAGCAACCCCCACTGCCGCTATCGCATCTGGCGGCTCTCCGAGACGATGCCGTTTCTGGTGCGCAACGCCGACGGTGACGAGCTGCTCTTTATCCACGAAGGGAGCGGAGAGTTCTTCTGCGATTACGGCCATCTGACTCTGCGGGACGGCGACTACGTGGTGATCCCCCGTGGCACCATGTGGCGCATCGAGCCGACGGCGCCCCTGTTCATCCTGATGATCGAGGCGGCCAACGACAGCTATCAGCTGCCGGACAAGGGGCTGGTGGGCAATCATGCCATCTTTGACTCGGCGGCGCTGGATGTGCCCGCCATCAACGAGCGCTTTTTGGCTCAGCAGGATGAGAATCCCTGGTCGCTGCAGGTGAAGCGCCACGATCAGGTGTCGGTTATCACCTGGCCGTTCAACCCGCTGGATGCGCAAGGGTGGCACGGGGATTTGTGTGTGGTGCGCCTAAACTGGCGGGATATCCGCCCGCTGATGAGCCACCGCTACCATCTGCCGCCGTCGGCCCACTCTACCTTTGTGGCGAGCCGCTTCGTGATTTGTACCTTCGTGCCGCGCCCCATCGAGAGCGATCCCGGCGCCCTCAAGGTGCCCTTCTACCACAGCAATGACGATTACGACGAAGTGCTCTTCTACCATGCCGGGGACTTCTTCAGCCGGGACAATATCGAGCGGGGCATGGTCACCTTCCATCCCGCCGGTTTCACCCACGGCCCCCATCCCAAGGCGTTTGCGGCAGGGCAGGCCTATGCCAAGAAGTTCACCGACGAGGTGGCGGTGATGCTCGATACCCGCGATGCGCTGAACGTCGGCAGTCTGTGCGAAGGGATCGAGAACACCCGGTATGTCTCCAGCTGGCAGCGACCGGACGCTGCTGCCGGCAAATAAGGAATCGCTTATGAAATTGGCAACATTGAACAATGGCAAGCGCGATGGCGCTTTGGTGGTTGTGAGCAGGGATCTGGCCCGGGCGGTGCGGGTGAGAGAGATTGCCCCGACTTTGCAGGCCGCCCTCGATGAGTGGGCCGAGGTTGCCCCCAGGCTGGAGGCTGTCTATCAGCAGCTTAACGAGGGCCGTGTGGCCGAGGCGTTCCCCTTTGATGAAGCGTCTTGCCTCTCTCCGCTGCCGCGTGCCTATCAGTGGGCCGATGGCAGCGCCTACGTCAACCATGTGGAGCTGGTGCGCAAGGCCCGCGGTGCCGATATGCCCGAAAGCTTTTGGCACGATCCGTTGATGTATCAGGGGGGCTCCGACAGCTTTTTGGCTCCCCGCGGGCCGATTGTGATGGGCTCCGAGGAGTGGGGGATCGATTTCGAGTCGGAAGTCGCCATCATCACCGACGACGTGCCGATGGGGGTGAGCCCGCAGGGGGCCGCCAGCCACGTCAAGCTGCTGATGCTGGTCAATGACGTGAGCCTGCGCAACCTCATTCCGGGGGAGCTTGCCAAGGGCTTTGGCTTCTTCCAGTCCAAACCGTCCAGCGCATTCTCGCCGGTGGCCATCACTCCGGATGAGCTCGGCGATGACTGGCGCGATGGCAAAGTGCATCTGTCGCTTCTGACCCACCTCAACGGTGCCCTGTTTGGTGCGCCCGAAGCCGGGGTGGATATGACCTTCAACTTCTTCGAGCTGATTGCCCATGCCGCCAAGACCCGCCCCCTTGGTGCGGGCTGCATCATCGGCTCGGGCACCGTCTCCAACTACGATCGCAGCGCTGGTTCATCCTGCATCGCCGAGCGCCGCATGCTGGAAATTCTTGATTGTGATCAAGCTATAACCCCCTATTTGCAGTTTGGTGATAGAGTGTCGATCGCGATGGAAGATCGCTCTGGCCAAAACCTGTTTGGCACCATCTCTCAACAGGTGGTGCCAGCGAGCGGTCAGGGAGGTTGATGACCAGCGCCGGTTGGCGGCAAGGATATTCGGGATATGTCCGGATCACGACGAGCCCTCAACCGGTGCCGGATACACAAGGAGGCAGGTGGTGAGCACCTGCCGGGCTTCGGGCCCAGATAAGATGCAGGGACAGATTATGTTGCAGTTGTTTGGCTATTGGCGTTCGTCGGCAAGTTTTCGGGTGCGGATCGTGTTGCAGCTCAAGGGGCTCGCCTACGAGCAGCATCCCATCAATTTGCGGCAAGGCGAGCAGAGCGAGAAGGCCTATCGCCGGATCAACCCGCAAGGGCTGGTGCCGTTTCTGGTGGATGGCGATGTGCAGATCGGTCAGTCGGTCGCCATCATGGAGTACCTTGACGAGACCTATCCCGCCTACTCCCTGATGCCCTCTTCCCCCGACGCGCGGGCCCGGGTGCGCCAGATCGTCAACATGATCGCCTGTGATATTCACCCGCTCAACAATCTGCGGGTACTCAACTATCTGGAAGAGCACTTCAGGGCCAACAACGAGCAGGAGGCCCGCTGGTATCGCCACTGGATTGACGAGACTTTCACTGCCCTCGAACAGCTGTTGATGACCACCGCCGGTGTCTACTGCGTCGGCAACGAAGTGACCCTGGCTGACTGCATGCTGGTGCCCCAGGTATACAACGCCCGCCGCTACGACATGACCCTGGACGATTACCCCACCATCCGCCGCATCGTCGCCAACTGCGAACAGTTGCAAGCCTTTATCAAGGCCGCCCCCGCCAACCAGCCGGATGCGCAGTGACCTACTGACTTGAATCGCGGGATGGCGTCAGCACGCCATCCCGCGCGTTATATCTCCTCATCTCTTTATTTCCCTTCTGTATGCGCCTTGCGTGCCTTGTGTTGACGGCTGAATGTCGCCAAGGATCCTGCACTTGTCACACTTATCAACATTTTGCATCGATTGAGTCTTTATTGTTGGTGTTTTGGGCTGTCAGTCACACTCAAGTCAGTTGATTGGGCCTAGTATCGCCACGCCAGCGGGACAGCGGAAAGCAGAAATGCGCACAGGTCGCCTATCAGGGGGCCTGGCTACCTCCCTGGTTTCCATGGTTTATTCGCACTGCTCTTTTTCGTGTTTACGGTTTGATGGCCCGCACTGCCCGCCCGTGTCACCGCGCAGATCCCTTGTGACAGCGGCAGGTTGACTGGCGCGCCACCGCTTATTTGCAACCACTCTGTGCAACAAGGAGATCTTATGTATTCCTTCAAAAAGTGCGTCGTCGCACTCTCCATCAACCTTGCTCTCTTCTCGTCGGCGTTCGCCTGTACCACCTTGCTGGTCGGCAGTGAAGCCAGCGCCGATGGCTCCATGATGGTGGCCCGCAGCGCCGACAGCGATGCCCTGAAAGCCCAGCATTTCGTGATCCATCCGGCCAAGCAGGGGCAGAGCGGTATGCACAGCTCCAAGGCTCACAATGGCGCCAATGATTTCAGCTACCCCTTGCCGAAAAACTCCCTGCGCTATACCACGGTACCGAACTGGAAGACCCAGCTGCATGGCGCCACCGGGTTCAACGAGAAGGGAGTCGGGGTGAGCGGCACCGAGTCCATTTTTGCCTCACCCGAAGCGCTCGCCTTTGACCCCTATGTGGAAGATAAGGGGATCACCGAGGATGACATTCCCGATGTGTTGCTCTCCCGGTCCACATCGGCCCGCGAGGCGATCTCGTTGCTTGGCAACATCATCGAGACCATAGGCGCGGGAGAGGGATTTGGTGTCGCCGTGGTGGATGATAACGAGCTTTGGTATCTGGAGACTGCCACCGGCCATCACTGGATGGCGCAGCGTCTGCCGAAAAATCACTACTTTGCCACCGGCAATCAGGGCCGCCTGCAGCAGTACGATCCCGCCAGTGCCGATATGATGGGATCGAAAAATCTGATCGAATTTGCCACCGAGAAGGGGCTCTACCATCCGCAAAAGGAGGGGGCGTTCAACTTCTCGAAAGCCTATACCCGTGATGACGAGCGGGACCGTACCTATAACGATCCGCGGGTCTGGACCATCCAGCAGATGTTCAACCCCTCGCTCAAGCAGGCGGTGGATGCCGGTCGTCAGTTCCCGGTCACCCTCGCCCCCGAGAAGAAGATGACGCTAGAGGAGGTCAAGGCGGTGCTGCGCAATCACTATGACGGCACCGAGCACGATCCCTACAGCAAGGGGTTGAACGGTCAGGAGCCGTGGCGCCCTGTCAGTGTGTTCCGCACCTACGAGTCCCACGTGATGCAGGTACGCCCCTGGATGCCGCGTGAGGTGGGGGAGGTGACCTATGTGGGCCTCGGCATGGCGGACTTGACCGCCTTCGTTCCCTACTACAGCAGTCTGGAAGCCTATCCGGCCCACTATGCCATGGGTAGCGACAAGGCCGACAGCGACTCCATCTACTGGAAATATCGCAAGCTGCAGACCCTGGTGATGACCGATTACCCCAAATTGGCCCCCATAGTGAAGCAGGCGTACCAGAGCTGGGAGGCGAAGATCGCCAAAGAGCAGAAAGAGATGGAAGCCAGCTACCTGAAAACGGTCAAAACCGACAAGGCCGCCGCTAACAGCATGCTCAACGACTTCAATCTGCGGGTGATGAAGGAGGCGGAAACGCTGACCGAAGATCTCACCAACCAGATCTTCACTGTACGCACCCAGGATATTCAGGCCGATATCTTCTTCGCCAACAAGGCGAAAAAGGACTGATTGCCCCCATGATGTGGTAAGGCGGCAGAGCGTGTCGTCATCCATGTCTTGAGTATGGTGATCTTCTCACTGTCACCTTTGTTATCAGAAGACGACATAACGAAAAGCCTTCACGGGAGTGAAGGCTTTTTTGCAGAGTGTTCAGATGAGCACGACGAAGCCTGTCTGGCTAAAAACGGTACTCGATATGGAGGGTATGGCTGTCCAGCCCCGGGTTCTTGTCATACATATAGGCGTTGGACATGTGCTCATACTGATAGCCGATCAGCCAATTCTTGGTGATGGCGTAACCGAGGCCGATACCCAGAGCGAACTGCAAGGGACCGCCGTAATCCTTGTAGCCGTGGCCGCGGGTGCCAAATTGATACTGATCGAGCCAGACCATTTCGCCGGGGATCCAGGTCACCCAGTTACCCCATTGGCATTCGATACGGGCACCGCCTCCCAGTCTTGCTGTCTCTTCATCTTCTACCTTGAGGGTACCGCCACGCACTCCCAATCCAAATTGACAGGCCGAGTCTCCCCAGCGCCAGAACATGTGGTGAAACTTGGCATCGGCGATCTTGATGTCGAGCTTTTCATTGCTGAACGCCTTGCCCAGCTGCAGGGCAAGAATATTGTCATTGGCCACGGCCCCTGTGCTGGTGAGCAGTGAAACCAGCAGGCCAATCCTTGATAGAGTGTTAGCGTCCATGCCCCCTCCAATGTCGTTGAGACCCTGTGGTGCCGATTCAATCGGACACATATCAGGCATAGTCAACAGGCAATAACCCTGTCAATCACGGCCAGAAAAACTAAAAAAAACCATGTTGGCGAATAAATGGTCTATCGCTTTTATGTTCTCAATAACGGGGGAAAAACGGAGTCTGGCTGAACGTTATTTGAACAGTTTGTTATGTGTGATGTTAATGGCGGTCACTTTTCAGGCAATGGCTGAGTGGATTGATGGGGATATCAGAGAGGTTGCCGAACTCGAATAAAGTATTGCTAACCATATTTTAATTGAAAGTTCAATGGATGTGACTCGCAAAAATTAATTTCTTTTTGGAGGAGCGAGGGATAATTAAGAAATTTCTAAATTAATCTTGCTTGTCGTCAAAAATATTTACACCGTACGAATACATTTATTACCAATGCTGCTTTGAGTGTAAATCTTTTAAAAACAGAGTCTTGTGTCCCTCTTTGTCGTGTGAAGAATGCAGGTGAGTTTTTTGAGTGTTGACCCAATTGTGGCTAATTGATAGCATTCGAAAAAAATGAGAATAAGTATGATATACGTCACATTGTGACGTTTTCATGAACGGGATGGGTGCTTACATCGCAATCAATTCTTGCTGGCTTTTTGAGCTGGCATGCTTCGCTATTTTCCTTCCTGTTTTTATTTTACAACCAAATTGTCTGTTTTTTGTCCGGGAAGGTGTCATTGCCGTGCGGTAGCTATGGCAAAAAAACAGTATTTCGCATCAATATCGCTACATCTTTACAGCAATTGAGCAGCATTGCTCATTTTAGGGCTCATGCCTACTCCTGATGAGACTATTGCTGTTCTGTCTGAGATCCATCATATATCGTGTCTTGCTCGATTCACTCAGAACATTCTGAAATGCGTACTGTAAATGGTAATTTTTTGAGCAAACCGCTCTTGTTCAGACTGCCTGGTATCGCTTCGCAGTCTCGGCAGATTGTCTGTTGATGAGGAACTCAAAACCCGCTTTTGCAGTTGCAGGGCTGGGGATGAACAGCCACATGTCAGTTCGTTTTTTGGTCATGAAAGATAATGAGTCGATCGGCAATAGCGTTGCCAGACCATAAGGCGACCTGGTTTTAACAGATCAACACTTGACTCCATGGGAAATATTGACACATGAATTTTGCAACGCGGTTATTGGCCATATCGTTAGCCATACAAGTTGGTGGCTGTGCATATGAGCCAAAGCAGGTAGAAGCGTCTCGTCCTCTCGTCAACCCGTCTGTTGCTACCGAATTGTATGCCATGCCTCCCGACCTGCAGCAGGCGCTGAATACACTGCCACAAGGCGCTGCATTCAGTAGAAACAATGTTACCTATACCCTGGGGCAACGCTATGTTTCGGCTCTGGGTCTTGAGTGCGTTGAGCTGTTGTTTAACAGCATGCAAGGCCATTCGCAAAGACGTGCGGCATGCAAGACTGAAGAACAATGGTATCTGATACCTCAACTGGAACAGACCTCTGTCAGCAACCTTCTTGCTGAGCAATAAAATGAAGGCACATGTTTTGAACAAAATGAAAATTTATCAGCTCAGCACACTTCTGTTTCTCATCAGTACATCCTGCGCAACCATGGCCGTTGCCGCCCCGGATTTAGCGCAAGCAAATGGATCATCATTTGGTTACACCCTTTCAGGAAAGGCTGCTGAAAACACCGGCCCCCAGCTTGGTGGTCAAGCAGCACTGAGTGGGCAGGCCAACACAAGTTCAACGACCGGGAGTTTTACTCAACAGAATCGTCAAGGAATGTTGTTACCCGGTGAGGCAGATGTACGTAAATTACTGCCCCAGGCAGAGGTTGGATTACCTCCTCCTTATGGCGCCAATCTGTTTGCCGGTGGCTATGAGACCGAACGCAGCGATGGCCTGAATGACAATTATCTGATTGCGCCAGGGGACAAACTTAATATCTGGATCTGGGGGGCCGTCAATTTTTCCAATGTAGTGACGGTAGATAATCAAGGCAATATTTTCATTCCTGATGTCGGCCCGATAAATGTCAAGAATGTACCTGCCAGCCAGGTCAATAATCTGGTGACCAGCAGGATTGGTGATGTTTTTACGAATAATGTCAATATCTACGTCAACCTGCTGACAACAACTCCCGTGAGTGTGTTTGTTACTGGCCCGGTAATACGGCCAGGCCAGTATGCGGGTCAATCCTCTGACAGTGTGCTCTATTTTCTCAAGCGGGCAGGGGGGATAGACTCGGAGCGCGGCAGCTATCGTCAAATTAAGGTATTACGCCAGAACCAGGTCATCCAAAAAATCGATCTGTATGAATTCATGCAGCAAGGCAAAATGCCCAAGCTCTCTTTTAAAGATCAGGATGTCATCCTGGTAGAGCCACAGGGCCCGATGATAAATGTCGCGGGCAAGGTGCGTAACCCATTCCGTTTCGAATTGACTCAGCGCAATACGCTAGGCTCGGAGTTGGTCAACTATGCTCTGCCGCTTGCCAAGGTGAGTCATGTCGGGGTGATAGGTGACCGTCCAAGTGGTCCATTCTCCATCTATTTACCTTACAAGGATTTTGCCAGCCTCCAGCTTAAGGATGGTGACAAAGTCTTGTTCAACGATGACATGCATGCTCAGGTTTATGATGTGCAGGTCGCTGGTAGCTATATGGGACCCTCATATTTTACAGTGCGCAAGCAGACCAAACTGCATGAGCTGCTCAACCATATTCCCATTGACCCACAGCTTGCCGATTACCAATCCATCTACCTGATGCGCAAGAGTGTCGCTGCGCGGCAAAAAGAGATGTTGGAAGAGTCGCTCAACCGGTTGGAACGCAGTGTGTTTACTGCTCCTGCCAGCTCGGATGGTGAAGCGTCGATCCGTGCCAAAGAGGCAGAACTGGTGATGCGCTTTGTCGAAAAGGCCAGAAAAATCCAGCCACTTGGCAAGGTGGTGGTCGCAGACAAGGGGATTGTTGCGAACATTCAGTTGGAACAGGGTGACCAGATTGTCATACCGAACAGAACTGACCTGATTCAGGTCGGTGGGGAAGTATTGATGCCACAGGCCGTCGTCTACAACGCCAATGCGACTCTCGATGACTATGTGGCATGGGCTGGCGGATTCACCGAGCGTGCGAATGACCAACGGATTGCCGTGGTTCATGCCAACGGGTTGGTGGAGTTTAAAAATAAGGGGAGTGTCCAGCCCGGTGATCAGATCCTGGTGTTGCCCAAGGTTGACAGCAAAACCATGCAATCGGTCAAGGATATTACTCAAATTATCTATCAGATCGCCGTGGCTGCTAACGTAGCAATTAACTAAGCCGCTGATTGCGGCGTAAAACAGACTCGCCCCCGGCGAGTCTGTTATACGGTAGAGCGACTTAATGAATAAACCGATTCTTAATCAAACGCCGCGTACCTCCTTACAGGTATTGCGAGATGTTGTCTTTGGCCTGCTTATTCGCGAGCTTAAAACCCGTTTTGGCAGCTATCGCTTGGGGTATGCTTGGGCACTACTGGATCCACTGCTGATGATCGGTGCCTTTAGCCTGATTTTTGGCTTGCGCGGTCATAGCGGATTTGGCGGAGCGCCAGCACCACTATTTATCACCGCAGGGTATCTGCCTTTTATTTTTTTTAAAAATGTGGTCAGCAAGCTGCAATCTGCAGTCAGCGCCAATATGGGGCTGTTCTGTTACCGCCAGGTCACTCCGTTCTCAACGTTTATTGCCCGTTTTATGCTCGAAACCATGGTCGGGATGCTGGTGGGGGGGGTATTAATATTGGGACTAATCTGGTTTGGCTTTGATGCCATTCCTGCCGATCCGCTGCAGGTGATCCTTGTCTATCTGCTGTTGATGGTATTCTCGTTTTCTCTCGGAATTGTCTTTTGCGTGATCTGCAATTTGGTGCAAGAGGCCGACAAATTCCTCAACCTACTGATGATGCCATTGATGTTTATCTCATGCGTCATGTTCTCGCTCGCCACCATCCCGGCCCAATATCGGCACTGGTTTTTATGGAATCCGCTGGTGCATGCTCTAGAGCTTATTCGCAGTGGCTGGATTGCCGGCTACAGTAGCCCCTATGTCAGCTCGAGCTATCTGGCTGCTGTCACCCTGATACTGCTCACCTTCGCCATGAGTTGCTATCGGTTAAGCCATCGCCGCCTTATCGCCAGTTAAAGTGAAACCTGATGATCGTTCTTGACTCTGTTACCAAGTACTACCCGACCAAATTTGGTCGTAACTATGTGCTGCGCGATGTATCGCTCACCCTGCCTCGGGACCGCAATATCGGCATTCTGGGGGTCAACGGGGCGGGCAAATCGACCCTGCTACGACTGCTCGGGGGCATGGATATGCCCAACCGTGGCAAGGTGAGCCGATATTGCCGGGTATCCTGGCCACTGGCATTGGGGGGGGGCTTTCAGGGCAGCATGACGGGGCGTGAAAATACCCGTTTTGTCTGCCGCATTCATGGGGTGCGCGAGACGGCAGCTGTTGAGGAGTGGGTCAAGGAGTTCTCCGAGATTGGTCAGCATTTTGAACTGCCGATCAAAACCTACTCCAGCGGCATGAAATCAAAGTTCTCTTTTGCCGTCAGCATGGCTTTCGATTTCGATATCTATCTGACCGACGAGATCACCTCGGTGGGGGATGCCCGTTTTAAACAGAAGTGCATCGACGTCTTTAACAAAAAGCGTGAAACCGCCAGCCTTATCATGGTATCACACGATATGAAAAACCTGCGCCAGCAGTGTGATATGGGCATGTTATTGCGCAATGGCCAGCTGGAAGTGTTCGACAATATCGACGACGCCATCCGTATTTATCAAACTTTGTAACAAGCAAGCCTAACCATGACTCATCCTATTCCTGCGAACAAACCTCTCCGTCTGCTGCGCAAATTGCGCAATCAGCCCAAACGATTTTTTATTGACTCCAGTGGTTACAAACTCGCTCATCGTTCCTGGCAGCAAAGCCTGAAACTGGGCAGTTTTTTATGGGTGGTGGTCAGTTTTGTTGTCGCATCACTCTATTTTGGCGGGATTGCTTCAGACCGTTATGTCAGCCGCAGCGAAATCATCATAAAGCAGGCAGATCAAATCAAAATGTTGCCCGATGCCCTGTCTATGCTGGGGCTGGGTGGCAGCAATCATCAGGATGTACTGCTGGTACAAGACTATCTGCGCTCTTGGGATCTGCTGGCAAAACTGGATCGGGAACTGGCGTTGAAGGCGCACTACCAAGGCAGTAATGCTGATTTTTTCTCACGCTTGTCGAGCAGTGCCACCCGCGAAGAGTTTCTGGAATATTACCGTGACCACCTGACCTTGCGTCTTGATGAACTCTCCGGGGTATTAACCATCGAACTGCAGGCATTCGATCCTGCATATGGCCAGAAGGTAGTCAGCTTGATGCTGAAAGAAGCGGAAGGCTTTATCAACAAGCTGGGCCATCAGGTCGCCATGGACCAGCTCGCGTTTGTCGAACAAGAGGTTAACCGTTCTCATCAACGCTTGCAGGCAGAGAAAGCCAAGGTGCTGGCGTTTCAAAATAGCCATCAGCTAATTAGCCCGGAATCGACCAGCACTGCACGCCTTGGTGTAGTCAGTGAAATTGAAGCTGAACTGGTGCGCCAGCAGGCAGAACTTAAGCAATTGCGCAGTTATATGAAAGAGAGTGCCCCAGGGGTGGTATCGGTGCAAAGTCGTGTTGATGCGTTAAGCAAGCAACTAAAACAGGAAAAGGCGAAATTGACCACCCATGATGCCGGTGCTGGCAATCAGGTGACGCCTGAGGCGATGAACGAAATCACCGCCCAATATATGGATTTGCAAACCCAGGCTACTCTGGCTGCCGATCTCTACAAGACCGGGTTGATCAGCCTGGAGCAAACCCGTGTAGAAGCCTATCGCAAACTTAAACACTTATTAGTTGTCACGCGTCCGACATTGGCGGAAGAGGCTGAATATCCACGCCGTATCTATAACCTGACCACAGTTGGAGTATTACTCTGCCTGTTTTATGGTTTGGTGATAATGGGATTGGCCACGCTGCGTGAACATCAGGATTGATAACTCACTCTTTTGAGTGATGTATGGCACCACAAAGTTGGTATTTATAAAAACAAAATAGGGATAAACGAAAGTCATGAAAACGCAACAAAGTGTAGATATTCGCAATTTTTATGATGAAGTGCCGTTTGATGGAGATGTAATGGATAGCATCAAGCAGACTTTCAAGCAGCAGGGCAATACATTACTTACACTGGCTGCCGAGTTTAATAGGGCACAGTACAAGCTGGCACTCTCTTTGATGATCCAGTGCAAAGGGCATGTCATTATCTGTGGTATGGGTAAATCTGGCCATGTAGGTCGTAAAATATCGGCCACCCTTGCTTCTACAGGTACCCCAAGCTTCTTCGTTCATCCCGCCGAAGCATTTCACGGTGATCTGGGGATGATTACCCCTGACGATGTGGTGGTGCTTATCTCCAATAGTGGTGAAACTGACGAAGTATTAAAACTAATCCCTTCACTCAAGAACTTTGGTAATCGCATTATTGCCATTACCGGTGGTATGCAATCCACCCTGGCAAAAAACGCCGATGCCGTATTGGAAATAAAAATGCAAGGGGAGTCTTGCCCCAACAATCTCGCACCTACCACCTCCACCACCTTGACTATGGCGATCGGTGATGCACTGGCATCAGCCCTGATGAATAAACGCCACTTTATGCCTAACGACTTTGCCAAGTTTCATCCTGGTGGCAGTTTGGGCCGTCGTCTGCTGACTCGCTTAAAAGATGTGATGAGTACCCGTTTGACCAAAGTCACTCCAGATGCCCCCTTAAAAGAGGTTATTGTTGGAATGACACAAGACCAGCACGGTATTGCATTGGTGATGGAAGAGGAGAAGTTAATTGGCGTGATTACTGATGGGGACTTACGAAGATCTATGATGCGTGATGATTTTGATCTAAATATTATGACAGCTCGTCATATTATGACATGTTCACCTGTGACCGCTTATTCTCATATCATGTTAAGTGATGCTGAAGCAATGATGAGGGAACATCAGATTAAACAGTTGTTAGTTGTTGATGCCCAATCTTTGCCTGTAGGGATAATCGATTTCTATCACTAAATTTTCCACGCACGATTTTAATTATCTTTGATTTTTCTGCAATAATAAAGATATTTTCAATGTTTAAAAATTTTTATGAGTCGACTTCAGCAATAAAACACTTAAAATAGAGATTTATTATTAAATGTAAAAACACTTTATCTTTATATAAAAAGAATCTTTAAAATGAGATTGCATTGAGTATTTTTAATATGGGGTTTGTTTATGTCAGTTAATAATGTTTTTCCAGAATCTATTGAAAAAATTTTGTATTATTTGGAGCCGCAGATAGAACTGGAGGACCCTTTATTCAGATATGCAACATTTAGATCTCATATAATTCCAGAGATTAAATGTCTAAAATCGTTTAAGTCATCACTTGAAATAAAAGTTATACTAAGTGAAATAATATATGCAAAGGCTATCTCCGAAGGCCTTGAAATTTCTGGTTGCGAATGCATAATTATAAATAGTAAAGATATAGATAGTATTAGTGGTGATAATTATGAAGCGTCAATGAGGTGGGCGAAAGGCGATATTTCAGCAAGTGAGATAAAAGAGATTCCGTCATTGATAGCATCAAAACTAGATGGTTTTTATCCTGACGTCACTATTACATACGAATCACCATCTCCATTCATGAAGTTAGCATTCCCTGATTCCGTGCATTTAAATAGTATGTTTGGTGCATTTTCTAGGGCTCCATTTCCTGCATTTGGAATATTAGATCCATATGGACTGTACAAAGATTCTTATCAGTCAGTTTACAGGGAAAAATTAAAAGAGGGTTCACTGGATAGCAACAAATCTGATTTATTAAGGCTAATTAGAAGAGATGCTGCGAAATCTCTAGCAAAGAATCTTCCATATAAGAGATTTATATCTGAAATATATGAAGAATTTGATGCTGCATATATTGTAGCCTGTCAGATAGATAAGTATTTTGCTTTCAACGCCTGCTCTGATTTTTCTTCTCAATATGAAGTTGTAGATTTCGCCTTATCGAATACGCCTAAAAATATAGCCGTTATTGTAACTGAGCATGGATACCGCCGACAAATATCAAATGAGCAAGTAGATAAGTTAAAGGAAAAGTATTGTAACTTCGTATATCTTGAAAATAGTGAGAATGTACCAGGTCCTTCACAATTTCTAGTTCCATATATTGATGGCGTATTAACTGTATCTTCATCAATTGCATACCAGTGTGCTCTTTGGCGAAAACCACTATTAACGGTAGGACGTTCGCATGTTGATATTATGTCTACCTCTATTGATATAAGTGAGTTTATTGAACAGGTTATAGACCAAAAGTCTATTAATAATGATATCCTTCTTTATAATCTATTGGCAAAAGTACATCTTTCTCATAAGTTTGATATCTTCAATGGTGAAAATTATTTCAATAGAATGAATAATATTTACCAAACAATTAAGTTTGGTAGTTTAGATGATCTTTTTTCTGATGAAATTTCTGTACCTGAACTCAGAAAAAGACTTTGGGAAGGAAGAAAAGGCTGGTTGTTAGATAAAGAAATCGCAATGAGAAAAATAGAAGTTCAAGCAGATCACTTGAGGGTAGCAATGGCCGAAGCAAAAGCTATCTCTTTTGATTTATTTGATACCTTAGTTGAGCGAGATTTTATAGAACCCCATGAACTTTTTCTTTTCATTGAGCCTAAAGTACAAGAGATAATAGGAAATAGGAATTTCAAATTCCATGATATACGAAGACGAGCTGAAGCTGATGTTAGGAGACCAACTCAAGGACATTTTGAAATAACCATAGATCAGATATACGAAAAAATTGGTGAGTTGACTGGATTAGATGACAGAAAGCTTGCATTAATCATGAAAGTTGAAATGGATGCTGAGTTATGTCTTGTTCATCCAAAGAAAAAAATGATTAAAGAGTTCAAGTTTGCAGAGTTGACTTGTACGATAAGAACAATAATTACAGATATTTATTTTGAAAAAGAGTTTATAGATAAGGTGGTTCATAAAATTGGTTTAGACAGGCATGTAGATATATTAATGTCATCTGCCACCAATAAAACAAGAAAACATAACGGCACAATATACCCAGAATACTTACAGTTGATAAAAGAATTTAATATTGAAGCTCGCCAAGCTCTTCATGTCGGTGATAATAAAACAGCCGATGGCGATATGGCTAAAAGGAATGGTTTACGTAGTTATGTGTTTCCTAAGGCGATGGATAACTATAGACGTTCAAAAGCAGCAATGGTGTTGGAGAAAACATTTTCTGCAAAACACTCATCAACATCTATATTGAATGGTGTGTTCGCCAATAGATTTAATAGTGACCATTGGAACAAGTTTGATCCCACAGATACCTTTTCTGGTTCACCATATAAATATGGGTACATGGCTATAGGCCCAATGGTTTTAGGATTTACTCAATGGTTATATAGAAGAGCAAAGCAAACTGGAACTAAACATCTATATTTCCTTGCTAGAGATGGATGGATATTAAAGGAAGCATTTGACACACTATACAAAAAACATGAGGATGCACCTAAAACTCATTATTTATATGCATCTAGGAGAGCTGTAACATTACCTTCTATTTCAAATGTAGAAGATATTATTGAATTGGCATCTCAAAATTTTAATCCACGTAGTCTTTCTAGCCTACTAAAATCAAGATTCGATTTAGAGTGGGGTGAGATTGATAAAAAGCTATCAAAGAAATATAAATATAGAGCTGATAGTATTGTCACCCCATCTTTTGAGACCAAAAAACTACATGATTTCTTAAAGGAAATCTCGAGCCTAATACTTGAGAAAGCAAATAAAGAACGTTCTACACTACTGGAATATCTTGAAGGTGAAGATTTTATTGAAAATGTTGGCAAAGGTCATACCGCTGTTGTAGATATTGGTTACAGTGGCTCAATGCAATTTTATCTTGGGAAAATACTTTCAACAGATAAAATAGGTGGTTTTTATTTTTTGACTCACAATCATTCAAGAAATAATTTTGGGAATGCTATTTTTGATGGTTATTTACAAGGGTTGGATGATCATCGTATAGCATATCGTCACCAGTTAAATGATCATGTTTTTGTATTTGAGGCTGCGTTGAGTTCCCTTGAGGGTAGCTTAATTAACTTCACTAGGGAAAATGGAAGATTAAAAATAAATCTTTTAGATGCAGAAGAAGAAAGAACACGTAAGCCTATACTCGAAAAAATTCACCGAGGCTCGAATGATTTCGTCAGAGATATTAGTTTGAGGTTTGAAAAGTATAAAGATTTGTTTGAGATATCTCCATTATTATCAACAAGAATCATACTGGATTATGCGAATCATCCATCGCCAAAAGATGCATGTATTTTTGATAACTTTGAAGTGGAGAATTTATTTGGTGGTGGTTCGGTGTGGCTTATTGCCAAACCTAATAAAAATCATGTGGATATAAATGGTTTTATTAAACCAGATGTCGCTCAGTTGTTGATAGAACAATCAAAGTGGAAAAATGGAGCAAGGCAGCGATATAAACTACTCTCTCCTACTAATACTGTAGATAAAAAAACACTGAAAAGCAATGTAGTTGGCAAGGAAAAGACTATTGTTGTTGATATGAAAAATAAGAAGCGGTCGAAATTAAAGAACACGCCATATCGTTTCTTTAATGATGCTAAAAATCCTATAATAAGAAACTTGAAATGGTTTTTTGAACCACAAACATCTAGATCTAAAGTATTAAGCCTAGTATTACGAAAAACTATCAATTAAGGAGGCGAAGTGTTTTTAATAGCTGGTCCCTGTGTTATTGAATCCGAGCAACTGGTGATGGATGTCGCTGGTCGTATTAAAGATATCACCGCCAAACTGGGCATGGAATATATTTTTAAATCCAGTTTTGACAAAGCAAACCGTAGTTCAACCGGCAGCTTCCGGGGCCCCGGTATGGAGCGGGGTTTACAGATCCTGCAAAAGGTTAAAGAGACCTATGGTCTACGCGTTCTGACCGATGTACATGAAGATACGCCAGTAGAAGAAGTGGCCAGTGTCGTCGATGTGTTGCAGACCCCGGCCTTTTTGGTGCGTCAGACCAACTTTATTCAGCGTGTCGCACGCTGTGGCAAGCCGGTGAATATCAAGAAAGGGCAATTCCAGGCTCCCTGGGATATGGAGCAGGTTGTCAAGAAGTGCCATGAGGTGGGTAATCAGGATATCTGGTTGTGCGATCGTGGTACTTCCTTTGGTTACAACACCCTGATCTCTGATATGCGTGGTTTGCCCATCATGCGCCGCACCGGTTGCAAAGTGGTATTTGATGCAACCCACTCCGTACAACAACCGGGCGGACAGGGTGCCACCAGCGGTGGTCAGCGGGAATTTGTTCCCGTGCTGGCTCGTGCAGCGGTTGCAGTGGGAGTGGATGGTCTCTTTATGGAAACCCATCCCGAGCCAGCCAAGGCGCTCAGCGATGGCCCGAATATGCTGCCTCTTTCCGTTATGGAGGAGATGCTGACAGTGTTGGCGGAGCTGGATGAGATCACTCGTGCTCATCGTTTTCTGGAAGATGCGCTGATCTAAAGCGGCTAATGCCAAGGAACTTATGGCTGTGTAAGTAAAGGGGTACCTGTGGGTACTCCTTTTGCGTTTATGACCGATTGAAATTGGGTGTTGTCTATGTCGTACAAAATTGTGATCCCCGCTCGTTATGGCTCCAGCCGTTTACCGGGTAAACCCCTTGCTTTGATTAACGGTCGCCCCATGGTGTGGCATGTTTGGCAGCGAGCTTTGGAGACCGGCATTCCTGCCTCAGATATCTGGGTGGCGACGGATGACCAGCGTATCTATGACGCTGTTATGGCATTTGGTGCCAATGTCGTCATGACCGGTGTTCACCACAGCTGTGGTACTGACCGTTTGGCAGAAGTTGCCGCTCAGCAGGGGTGGGGTGACGAAGAGATAGTGGTCAATGTGCAGGGCGATGAACCATTGTTGCCTGCCCATCTTATTCGGCTGGCGGCAGAGACGCTGGCAGCAGATGAGGAAAGCGGCATTGCGACACTCGGTTGCCCTATCGTTGATTTTGCCCAAATCATGGCGCCACAGTGCGTCAAAGTAGTTACAAACAAAGCCGGTCAAGCACTCTACTTTTCTCGTGCACCCATTCCGTGGGATCGCGACGTTTTCACTTCTGAAAATCTAAGCAATCTGAATCATGCTGCTGCCGTTGCGCCAAACTGGCTACGCCATATCGGTTTGTATGCCTATCGGGTGAAAACACTGGTATCGCTCAGCCATCTGAGCGTTTCGCCGTTAGAGCTGTTGGAGTCACTGGAGCAATTGCGAGCCCTTTGGCATGGTATCAAGATTGCTGTCGCCCGAGTGGAACAAGCGCCTCCCCATGGTGTCGATACGCCAGAGGATCTGGCTCGTATTCAGCGCCATTTCGAGTCTGAGGTTGTCGCTCCACAATGACAATTTGGGTTAGCAGCAAGGGATTATATTCCCGTCGTGATCAGATTGAGCCTCTATTTGATCAGTCCGTTGCTTGTTTTACGTCCAACGCTTCAT
The DNA here is from genome assembly GCF_049174415.1 of Aeromonas sp. 601039. Classification (NCBI taxonomy): domain Bacteria; kingdom Pseudomonadati; phylum Pseudomonadota; class Gammaproteobacteria; order Aeromonadales; family Aeromonadaceae; genus Aeromonas; species Aeromonas sp. 601039. The sequence goes on along the minus strand of NZ_JAAKTL010000009.1, from coordinate 84,644 downwards.
TGGAGGCTGGGGATTTGCTTGCTGGCTGGGGCCAAAAAGCCAATACCAGGCAGATTAAGCAGAAGGCACAAGCGTTAGGATTGCCCTATTGGCAGCTTGAAGATGGTTTTATCGGTTATATCGGCCATCCCGCCAGGGGGGGCAAGGCGGTCTCGCTGATCGCCGATCCGGTGGGGATCTATTACGATGCCCGCCAGCCCAGCCAGCTTGAGCAATTGATTGCCACCCCGTGCGAGCCACAGATGTTGGCTCGAGCCGAACGATTGATCGGTGAGCTGGTACGCCTCGGGGTCACCAAATACAACTGTTATGCCACTGCCCCCGGTCAGTCGATTGCCAGCGGCAGCGTGACCGCCCTCTCTGCTGTCGGGGACTATGGCGGCTTGCCATCAGGGCTTGCCACACGTCTGCAGCAGAGCGCCAAACCCAGGATCCTGCTGGTCGATCAGGTCTCGGGGGATCTCTCCATTCCGGGGGCGCTGGCCAGTGAAGCTGATTTTGTGGCGATGGTGGAGGCGGCCCGCCGCAATCATCCCGATGCGCGCCTGTTGCTGCGCACCCATCCCGATACTCGCCTTGGCAAGAAGCGCGGGGTGTTGGCCCGGCTGAACCTGGATGATGTGGAGATTGTGGCCGATCACTGCCATCCCCATGCGCTGCTCAATGTGGTGGATGCGGTCTATACGGTGTCATCACAGCTTGGTTTTGAGGGCCTGTTGCTTGGCAAGCCGGTCTATTGTTTCGGTATGCCGTTTTATGCGGGTTGGGGGCTGACCCATGACAGCAAGCAGTGTGAACGGCGCAACGTAAAAGTGTCGCTCGCCCAGCTGGTCGCGGCAGCCTTGATCCGCTATCCCCGCTATCTCGACCCTGTGCTGGGACAGCGTTGCGAGGTCGAGGAGGTGATCGCCATTATTGACAATCAGCGCCGCCCCGCGCCGCGCTGGCGCCGACTCTATCTGGTGGGGTTCTCTTTGTGGAAGCGGGCATTTATGCAGGCGTTTTGCCAGCATTTGGCCGATGAGCTGCGCTTTGTGCGCAAGCCACCCAAGCGGTTGACCGGTGACGAGCAGATATTGGTGTGGGGTAGCCGCCACCCCGATCTCGCCTCTGCAATCCGGGTCGAGGATGGTTTTATTCGCTCGAGGGGGCTGGGCTCCAATCTCTGTCGTCCCTCCTCCTTGTCACTGGACCCGGTCGGGATCTATTTCGACAGTCGCACTCCCAGCGGGCTGGAACAGTTGCTCAACTATCAGGAGTTGACAGAGGCGGAGGTCAAGCGCGGGGATGCGCTGCTCGCCTTGCTACGGGAACACAGGGTCAGCAAATACAATGTGGGCGAGCCGCAGCACTACACCAGGCCCGATGATGGCCGTGAGCTGGTGCTGGTGGTGGGTCAGGTGGATGGCGATGCCTCCATCCTGACCGGGAGCCCCCATATTCGCAGCAATGAGCAGTTGCTGTGGGCGGTGCGAGCGGCCAAACCCGATGCTCATATTCTCTACAAGCCACACCCTGATGTGGTGGCGGGCAATCGTGGCGGGGCGATTTCTGCGGCCTGTCTGGTGGAGTGTGTCGATAGCCAGGTGCTGGATATTGGGCTCACCAGCCTCTATCCCCATGTGGATGAGCTGCATACCATGACCTCGCTCAGTGGCTTCGAGGCGCTGGTGCAGGGGGTCAAGGTGACGACCTGGGGCCAACCCTTCTACAGTGGCTGGGGGTTGACCACGGATGCCAATCCGCCTGCTCGTCGTCAACGTAGTCTGCCGCTGGCGGCGCTGGTCTATCTGACGCTGGTTGCCTATCCGCTCTATCTCGATTGGCAGACCGGGCTCTGGATAAGTCCGGAGCAGTTGATCCACCAACTGGCGAAGCAGGGACACTCATCGGCCCAAAAAGCGAGCCGCTGGCAACGCTGGCAGCTCAAGCTCGGTTACTTGTTCCAGACGCTCATGCAGCGCCCCTCTCTCTCCCCGTTTTTGAGATAAGTCGTCAATGAAGATTTTGTTACTGCAAGGCCCGCTTGGCCCTTTCTTTCAGACCCTGAGTCGCCAGTTGACCGAGGCGGGACATCAGGTGGTGAAGATCCATTTCAATGGCGGGGATGAGTGCTGGCCCTGTGCCGGAAAAAATCTGCGTTTTCGCGGGAAACCGGAGAGCTGGAACGCCTTTTTCCGCCGGGTGCTCAAGCAGCAGGGTATCGATACGGTGATCTGTTACGGGGACTGCCGTTATTACCATCTGGAGGCTGGCCGTATCTGCAAGTTGAAGCGAGTGCCATTCTGGGCGATGGAGGAGGGCTATCTCAGACCCGATTTCGTCACGCTGGAGCAGGGTGGGGTCAATGCCTTCAGCCCCTGGTATGAGCGGCGCGATCAACTTGCCCAACTGGATTGGCCTGTGCCTTATGACAGCTCGCTCAAGGTGGGCAAGACCTTTGCGGTGCGCGCCTGGTATGCCAGTCGCTACCACATCAACAAGTCGCTGTTCCGTTGGCGTTATCCCCACTTTGTGAATCACCGTCCCTGGAGTCTGGTGCAGGAGGCGATGGGGTGGGTCTGTGGCGCCATGGTGAAATACGGCAACTTGCGCCAGGATCGCGCCCTGCTCAAGGCGTTGCCGCAGCACGCCGGGCGGATCTTCTTTGTGCCACTGCAAGTGACCGAGGATTTTCAGATCCGGGAGCACTCTGACCTGAGCGGGGTGGAGGAGATGGTTGCGCAGGTGATCAACTCCTTTGCGGAGCATGCCAAACCCGAAGATGTGTTGCTGTTCAAGCACCACCCCATGGATCGGGGCTATGTCAGTTATCGTGCCCAGATAAACAGACTCATTGCGGTGCTTGGCCTGGAGGGGAGGGTCTTTTACGGTTATGAACTGCCGCTGCCAACCCTGTATCCCTTGCTCAAAGGGGTGATCACCATCAACAGCACGGTCGGTCTCTCTGCTCTGCTCCATGATGTACCCACCTTCTGCATGGGGCGGGCACTCTATGACATTGACGGTCTGACCACCAAAGGTTCGCTGGCCTCCTTCTGGCACTCGCAGAGCCCGGTATGTGCCGAGACATTCAAACGGGTGCGCCACTCCTTGCTCCATCTGACCCAGCTCAATGCCAGTTTTTACCGTCATCTGAAAATGAGTGCGCTGGCGGTCATGGAAAAAATGAAGCTTTCAGCGCCGAATATGCGTGATGAGCTTGTATCGCCGGAACGCCGTATGAGGGTGAATAATACCATGTGCCTTACATTACCCTGGCTGGCCACTCTCGATGGTATTAGCGACCCGTTTACATCTATCGGTTCAACCGCTCTGATGTTACTCGTTTGATGTCTGCCTATTTTTGATTTAGTGTGTTAGTGAGAGGTAAATAAAACCAGGAAGGTTAACATGAACATTCACGGTTGCTTGTTATCCATTGGACTCTTGGGGTTGCCGACTTTTTCCATGGCAGCTGAACATGATCTTTCACTTATTATTCACGGGGCATCAATACACAGTGATTGTTCGCAGGGAACAGGAAAAAAAAGCAAAACCTGTGACTTTAATGGTTTTAACCCGGGATTGGGATTGGCGTGGGTGTTCTTGGGTGACAACGACACGGGAAAACTTGCGCTGCGCGGCGGGCTTTATCGGGATTCTCTAGAAAATACAGCTGGTTATGCGGGTTTCTCTTATCGGAAAGAGTGGTATCTCACCGAACATGTTTTTGCTGGGGTAGGGGCGCAGGCTGGTTATCTCAACGGTTCGGGTATTGATGGTTTTGCCGCTTTGCCGATAGTGATACTGGGTTACAAGTCAGTTGCATTGGAAGTCGGTTATGCACCCAAGGTTGATTGGGTACCTGGGGGAGACCATGTCGCGGTCACCACCTTCTCATTGCGATGGACGCTGTAATATTAGCGAAATATGATCGCCATTACGCATTGTACTTTGTCATTTTGTCACGTTTTTTTAATACACATTTGTGGTGGATATAATCTGGCAAGCTGTGTGAAATATATTTCAGGCCAGATTTTGACTTGTGAGTCATAAAATGATGCCCCATTTTATCTGAGCAACAATTATTGTGGATTTATTTCAAGATGAGCTAAGTGGCATATTCATTTATCAATATTGATTGCATCTGGAACATTTAAAAATAAAAAGCCCTTCACCATGGTGAAGGGCTTTTTGCTATCTGGCGTTAGCCGATGGGGTCGCCCCGCTCTGGCTTAGTAGCCCTGCTGGTGCACGTCCATCACGGCGCGGCCGGACGGGTCGGCCATCTCCTTGAACTTGGCATCCCACTCCAGCGCGGTGGGGGTGGAGCAGGCGACCGACTTGCCGTAGGGCACGGTACGGGCGGCAGCTTCCAGCGGGAAGTGCTCGTCGAAGATGGCGCGGTAGAAGTAGGCCTCCTTGGTGAGCGGGGTGTTGATGGGGAAGCGGAAGGCGGCCGCTTCGAACATCTGATCCGTCACTTCCTGCTCCACCATGGCTTTCAGGCTGTCGATCCACGAATAACCTACGCCGTCGGAGAACTGTTCCTTCTGGCGCCATGCCACTTCGTGGGGCAGCAGATCTTCAAACGCTTCGCGCAGGATGTGCTTCTCGATCTTGCCCTTGCCACACATTTTGTCGGCGGGCTGCAGGCGCATCGCCACGTCCATGAACTCCTTGTCGAGGAAGGGCACGCGACCCTCCACACCCCAGGCTGCCATCGACTTGTTGGCGCGCAGGCAGTCATAGAGGTGCAAAGAGGCGAGCTTACGCACGTTCTCTTCGTGAAATTCGCGGGCGTTGGGCGCCTTGTGGAAGTAGAGGTAGCCGCCGAACAGCTCGTCGGAGCCTTCGCCGGAGAGCACCATCTTGATCCCCATCGCCTTGATGTAGCGTGCCATCAGATACATCGGCGTGGAGGCGCGGATGGTGGTGACGTCATAGGTCTCGAGGTGATAGATGACATCGCGCAGGGCATCCAGACCCTCCTGCACGGTGAAGTGGATCTGGTGGTGGATGGTGCCGAGGTGATCAGCCACCTTGCGGGCGGCGGCGAGATCCGGCGACCCTTCGAGCCCTACGGCGAAGGAGTGCAGTTGCGGCCACCAGGCTTCGCTCTTGCCATCGTCCTCGATGCGGCGTGCCGCATAGAGCTTGGTGATGGCGGAGATAACGGAGGAGTCCAGCCCGCCGGAGAGCAGCACGCCATAGGGCACGTCACACATCAGCTGGCGTTTGACCGCCGCTTCCAGCGCCGCTTTCAGCTCGGCCTTGTCGCTGACGTTGTGCTCGACCGCGGCGTACTCCATCCAGTCGCGCTTGTACCACTGTTTGAGCTCGCCATCCTTGCTCCACAGATAGTGTCCCGGCGGGAAGGTTTCGACGCTCTTGCAGACCGGCACCAGCGCCTTCATTTCGGAAGCGACATAGAAGTTGCCGTGCTCGTCGCGACCGGTATAGAGGGGGATGATCCCCATGTGATCGCGACCAATCAGGTAGGCATCCTGTTCGGCGTCATAAAGAATGAAGGCAAAGATGCCGTTGAGATCGTCGAGAAACGCCGGGCCTTTCTCCTTGTAGAGAGCCAGCAGCACTTCACAGTCGGATTTGGTCTGAAACTGGAAGTCGACCTTGAGGGTCTTTTCCAGCTCCTTGTGGTTGTAGATCTCGCCGTTGACCGCCAGCACATGGGTGCGCTCGGGGTTGTAGAGCGGCTGGGCGCCATTGCCCGGATCGACGATGGCCAGACGCTCGTGCACCAGAATGGCTTTGTCTGAGCTGTAGACGCCGGACCAGTCAGGCCCGCGGTGACGAAGTCGCTTGGACATCTCCAGAGCCGATTTGCGCAGGGCTACTGCATCGGACTTGATATCCAGAATGCCGAAAATTGAACACATTGGCGGTAATCCTCTTGATTTTTATATGAGCCCCCCACGTTTGGGCTCGAAATTCCATTTACATTCCTCGTCAGACACAATGCCTAGCGGAAAAACCTTTTGCAAGCGGGAAAACCGCAGAAAATCATGCCGTAAGCGTCAAGCAGATCAACAGGATAAGGGTTGCTGCAACGGGGCCGGGTGACGTGAACGTCAAGCCGAGGCGGGTTCGAAGATCACATAGACCTTGCGACAGGGGGTAAGGGTCTCCCACTCTCCGACAAAGCCTGCCGGAATCACGAATTGATCGCCGGGTTTGAGGGCCAGCTGGCCGCCCAGATTGTCGTGGATCACCACATCCCCCTCCAGCAGTTGGCAATATTCGTGCTCGGTGTAGTGGATGGCCCAGCGGCCAGGCTCGCAAGCCCAGAAGCCGATGTGAAACTGCTGGCTGGGATCGGAGTAGTGGTTCCACACCGTCTGACTCGGGTTGCCCGCTTTAATGCGTTCGGGGGCGGGCATCAGTGGGGTGGGGGTCGCATCGTGGCGATCGAGCAAAATCCAGTCGTTGAGAGTCTTCATGGTGCCTCCTTGGCTGCGGCAGATAGGAACGCGGGGCCATCCCGGCCCCGCGTTTGTTCGTTTTATTAAACGAGGTTGTGCATAACTTAAACGATGTGCATTCCCTTGCCAAGAGCCGCTGGCCTCAGGATCAGAGCGGCTGCAAACGGCGGATCACATGGCGGGCAAAGCCGCTGCCCGCTTCGTTGTAGACGTTGAACACCGCATCCACCCCCTGCTCCTGCAGGGAGGCGATATCATCCTCGAAGCGGACGATGGCGGCGATCTTGCCGTTGAATCCATGGCTGCGCAGCTTCTCGATGGCGTAGAGGTTACCCGAGTGGTGGGGCATCGCCAGCAGCACCAGATTGACTTGATTGGAGAGCAGCACCTTGTCCCAGAAGTCGGTATCGGTGGCATCCCCCTCGATGACGTTCATCCCCTGGGCTCGCAGGGTGGGTAGCTTCTCGCTGTCGTTCTCCACTCCGAGGATGACGTTGCCGTACTTGTTCTCCAGCTCGAAGTAGGCCCCCTGACCGATCCGCCCCATACCGAGGATGATCACCTCCGCATCGCCCAATTCGATGGGTCTGTCTTCCGGATGGAGGTTGCTTGCCTGCAATCCCCGCAGCCAGTGGCCGATGCGGTGATAAATGCGCTCGCTCTGGGCATTGAGCGGGGCAGAGATCATAAAGCTCGCCGCCAGCGCCAGCGAGACCGCCACCAGCCACTCGTGGGAGAGCCAGCCCGCCTTGGCGGCGATGGCCGCGACGATCAGGCCAAACTCCGAGAAGTTGGTGAGCGCCAGGGTCGAGAGGAGGGCGGTACGCACCCTCAGGTGGGCGCCGCTGTAGACCAGATAGTAGAGAACGCTTTTGAGCGGCAGGGCCAGCACCAGCGCCAGTGCCAGCAGCATGGTGTCGTGGGTCGGCAGGCCGTTGAGGCCGATGGTGAGAAAGAAGCAGACCAGAAAGAGGTCTTTGAGGTTGAAGAGCGCCTTGGCCAATCCCGCCGCCGCCGGATGGGAAGCGAGCAGCATGCCGATGATCAGTGCCCCGAGATCCGGTTTGAGACCGACTACTTCAAAACCGGCGGCCCCGACCACCAGTGCCAGAAAGACTCCGAACAGCACCTGCAGCTCGCCGTGACCGGCCCGCTCCAGCAGCTTGAACAGCAGCGGGCGCAGCAGCGGCAGTCCCAGCACCCAGAGCGCCCAGATGCTGGGCCACTTGCCGCTGGAAAAGGCCAGAAATGCCACGGCGAACACATCCTGCATCACCAGCACCCCGATGGCGATGCGGGCGTAGAGGGCATTCATGTCGCTGCGATCTTCCAGCACCTTGACCGCAAAGACAGTGCTGGAGAAGGAGAGGGCAAAGCCCAGCAGCAGCGCCAGCTTCCAGTCCAGCGACAGGGCGAGGTGGAGCCCCAGTCCCTTGCAGACCAGCAGCACCACGGTAAAGAGCAGGGTGGAGAGCAGCAGGTGCAGGCTGGTGGTGCCCCACACATCGCGCCGCATCAGGGTTTTGATATTGAGCTTGAGGCCGATGGTGAACAGCAGCAGGGTGACGCCGAGATCGGCCACCTCGCTCAGGGCGGGGGTATTTTCATATCCCATACCGTTGAGGATAAAACCGGCGGCCAGAAAGCCGAGCAGGGGGGGCAGGCCAATCAGATTGACTACCATGCCGCAGCCAAAGGCCACGGCGATCAGAATGGGTTCCATAACAGATCCTGCAAGGGCAGGAGAGACCTGCCCTGTTTAACGCTTGGGTGGTGATTAGACGATATCGATGTCGACCACGGAGTCGAAGATGTGGTTCGGTCTGAACGGCATGCGGTCGATATCGGCGACCTTGCTCACCCCGGAGAGCACCAGCACCGTCTCGAGACCGGCCTGAAAGCCCGCCAGAATGTCGGTGCGCAGGTTGTCGCCGATGATGATGGTGTCGTCGGAGTGGGCCTCCATCCGGTTGAGCGCTGCACGGATGATCCAGGCGCTTGGCTTGCCGACATAGAACGGCTTCTTGCCGGTCATCCGCTCGATGGGTGCGCACAGGGCGCCGCAGGCCGGGTGCATCATGGGACCGTGGGTGTCGGGGTTGGTGGCGATAAAGCGGGCCCCCTGATCCACGAACTTGGCTCCCTGTTGCATCATGGTCCAGTTGTAGTTGCGGGTCTCGCCCACTACCACGAAGTCCGGGTCGATATCGGTGATGGTGAAACCGGCCTTGTAGAGCTCGTGGGTCAGCGCCCCTTCACCGATCACATAGGCTTTCTTGCCATCCTGACGCTTGAGGAAGTCGGCGGTGCCCATGGCGGAGGTATAGAAGCACTCCTCCGGCACTTCGATCCCGGCGGAGCGGAAGCGGTTTTGCAGATCTTTCTGGGTCTGGGCCGGGTAGTTGGTGAGGAACAAGAGCTTGCTGCCCTGCTCCAGCAGGCGATGGACGAAACGGTCGGCACCGGGGATGAGATCGTTGTTGTGCAGGATGACACCGTCGATATCGCAGATGACGTTCTTCTTCATGAAAACTCCTTGTCAGGGCGCAGGCGAGCCGCCAATCGTTAAGATGTTCAATCATTTATGATTTTTGTGACGCCATTATAAGTCTGTTTGATGACAAGTCTCCCCTGTCTCGCCACTTCGGTGCACAATAAAGCTGCCGTCGGGTCAGTCTGGTGGAGGGGCTGACGCCGGATCACTTTGCTGATGGAGCCGTTGCCATGGACACCCCGATTCCCAAGCCAGTCACCCCCGAACACCTCACCGCCGCGCAATTTATCGCCGGACTGCCGAAACTGGAGCTGCACCTGCATATCGAGGGCAGCCTCGAACCCGAGCTGATGTTTGAGCTGGGCCGCCGCAATAATGTGCCACTGCCCTGGCCCGATGTGGCCAGCGTGCGCGCCGCCTATGACTTTGACTGCCTGCAATCCTTTCTCGACCTCTACTATCGCGGCGCCAGCGTGCTGGTGACCGAGCAGGACTTCTTCGACCTCACCTGGGCCTATCTTGAGCGTTGCGCCGCCGACAAGGTGGTGCATGTGGAGATCTTCTTTGACCCGCAGACCCACACCGCCCGCGGTGTCCCTTTTGCTACTGTGCTGGGCGGCATCGAGCGGGCGCTGCAGATCGGAGAGCAGGAGTTTGGCATCAGCTGGCGCCTTATCATGAGCTTTTTGCGCCACCTCAGCGAAGAGGATGCCTTTGCGACGTTGGAAGAGGCTATGCCCTTCCTGTCACGCATTCATGGCATCGGCCTCGACTCGGGGGAGAAGGGCAATCCGCCCAGCAAATTTGCCCGTATTTTTGCCAAATGCCGCGAGCTGGGGCTGCCGGTGGTGGCCCACGCCGGTGAAGAGGGGCCTGCCGACTACATCTGGCAGGCGATCAACGAGCTGCAGGTATGCCGTATCGATCACGGGGTGCGCTCGGCCGATGATCCCGAGCTGCTGCGCTATCTGGCGGATACCCGGCTGCCGCTCACCGTCTGCCCTCTCTCCAACACCCGGCTCAAGGTGTTCGGCGATATGGCCCAGCACAATGTGTTGCGGCTGCTGGAGCAGGGGCTCTGCGTCACCATCAACTCGGACGATCCCGCCTACTTTGGCGGCTATATGAATGCCAACTTTGCGGCGCTGGCCGATGGCCTTGGCGCGACCATGAGTCAGCTCTGCCGCTTGTCGCTCAATGCGGTGGAGGCGAGCTGGCTAAGCTTGGCCGACAAGGCGCGGCTGACCCGTGACATTCGCACTCATGCCGCCCGCCACGGGGTGCAGCTGCACTGAGTCAGGCGCCAATGAAGTCGAGATGACATGCACTATATAAAGAGAGGCCCGCCGTCACTGGCGGGCCTCTTTCGTTTCAATGGTCGGTGTGGTTATCAGGGAAAGTCAGCGTTATGCCACTCGCACCAGAAACTTCTCACCCTGTCCTTCGCGCTTGAAGCGCTCGAGCAGGGTAGGCAGCACCTCAAAGTCGCCGACCACCAGCGGCGGCAGGGTCAGCTCGCCGCTCGCTATCTGCTCCATCATGGCGACCCCGGCGGCCACCAGTCGGCTCCACTGTTTGTCCGAGCCAAAGGCGTGCTGGGCACCCAGTGCAATCTCGTGTAACGAGTGGCAATGGGCAAAGGCGGGCAGCGGATTGTGCGGGATGCGCCCCAGCACAGTCACCATATGGCCGTAGTAGCCCAGCGCGGGCAGCAAGCTCTCTGCCTGTTGGCTGGAGACCAGATCGATGATCCCCTCGAACGGCTCGTTGCCGTTGGCCGCCTGCAAGGTGGCCAGCCACTCGGGATCCCGATAATCGGCCACCCCCTGCACGCCGATCTGTTTGAGCCACTGATGGTGGCGTGGGCTGGCGCTGGCAAAGACTCGCGCTCCTTGCTGGAGGGCGAGCTGCACCGCAAAGCGGCCGACACTGCTGCCGGCGCCGGTGATGAGCAGCGCTTCCCCGTGCAGGCGCGGCAGCTTGGCCAGCGCCTGCCACGCAGTGAGGCCGGGACAGGGCAGGGCGGCGGCCGCCTCGTCACTCAGGGCATCGGGCACTGGCAGCAGGGCGCGGGCTGGTACCCGGGTGTGGCGGGCAAAGCTGCCGTGGTGGCGCAGGTCGGTGTGATAGGCGACCCGGGCACCGAGGCGCAGATGGCTGACGTTGGCGCCGAGGGCCACGATAGTGCCCATGCCATCGACGCCGGGCACCTGACCCTCCTGCCAGTTGGAGTGGCCATATTCGATCAGCTTCCAGTCCACCGGGTTGAAAGCGATAACCCGGTTGGCTACCAGTACCTCGTCAGGGGCGAGCGGTGCCAGGGGCAGATCGGCGAGGGTCAGCTGGGTCGGTTCACCGGGGGCATGCCAGCACCAGGCTTGGGTGTGATTCATGATGACTCCTTGTGAAAGCGAGGGGAGAGAACAACGAGATCATTGCAACAGTGATTCGGTCAGTCATATCACTGTTGCTAATGGGCAACAATACGGCAGGCCCCTACCTGTGGGGCCTGCTTCACGTGGCCGATTAGTCATCGGCAATCAGCGGTTGACGGTTGCGTCATCGGCCTGATAGACGGGGTAGTCGGTCAGCCCTTCCTCGCCGCCGCCGAACAGGGTGGCCGGATCGTGGGGGGCCAGCGGATAGCCGTGGCGCAGCCGGTTCGGCAGATCCGGGTTGGCAACGAAGGGGCGGCCAAAGCCAATCATGTCGGCCCAGCCCGCGTCGAGGGCGGCGCGTGCGCGATCACCATCATATTTACCGGCGTAGATCAGGGTGTTGGGGAAGGCATCGCGCAGACCCAGCTTGAAGTTCTCCGGCATCAGGGGGGCATCGTCCCAGTCCGCCTCGGCAATGTGCAGGTAGACCACGTTGAGCTGGCCCAGCAGGCGGGCGGCCGCCAGATAGGTCTCCTGCGGATTGGCATCGACTGTGCCGTTGAGGGTGGTGAGCGGCGCAAGACGCACCCCGACACGTTCGACCCCGATTTCACTACTGACCGCCTCTGTCACCTCTTTGAGAAAGCGCAGCCGGTTTTCCAGCGATCCGCCATAACTGTCGGTGCGGGCGTTGGATTCGGAGTCGAGGAACTGGTTGATCAGATAACCGTTGGCGGCGTGCAGCTCGATGCCGTCAAAACCGGCGCTGATGGCGTTGCGGGCCGCCTGACGGAACTGGCCCACCACCGCATCGATATCGGCTTGAGTCATGGCGCGCGGAGTGACGGTCTCGACAAAGCCGGGGGCATCGCTGCCGTTATCGACGAACACCTTGACGCCCACTGCGGGCAGGGCTGAAGCGGAGATGGGCTGGGCGCCGCCGATGTTGTCCGGATGGGTGACCCGGCCCACGTGCCAGAGCTGGGCGAAGATGGTGCCCCCCTTGGCGTGCACGGCATCGGTTACAAGCTTCCAGCCAGCGATCTGCTCTGCGCTGTAGATGCCAGGCGTCCAGGCGTAGCCCTTGCCCATGGGGTCGATTTGGGTGCCTTCGCTGATGATCAGGCCCGCCTCGGCGCGCTGGGCGTAGTAGCTCGCCATCATGGCGTTGGCCACATCACCGGGCTGACTGGCACGGGAGCGGGTCATGGGGGGCATGACGATGCGGTTGGCAAGGTGCAGCTGGCCAAGGCGCAGGGGGCAGAACAGGTGATCGTGGCTCATCTTGAGTTCCTCATGGTGGAAGTTAGGCCACTTTATGCCGCCATCTTGTTGTGAAAAAGAGGGGTAATTGCACAAGAGAATTGTGCTTGATGCAGCAATCAGCACAAACCGCCGGGAAAGAAGGCGTTGAGGCATAAAGTTGAAGCATAAAAAAGAGGGCCGTCTGGCCCTCTTCTGTATTCTGCTGGTGGCAGGCTCAAGCCGCGGCGGGCATCACTTTCACCCGCTCGATGCGCCGCTCGCTCACCTCGATCACCTCGAAGTTGAGCTGCTGCAGTTGCAACTGCTGACCCGGGGTGGGCAGAGTGCCGAAGTGGGAGAGCAGCATGCCCGCCAGGGTCACGTATTCATCGCTCTCGCTCACCAGCCCCTCGTGCTCCAGCACCTGCTCCACATGGTGGATGTTGGTGCTGCCGTTGATCAGCCACCCTTCGCCATCGCGCACGATATCCGGGGTTTCGTCCTCGTCCGGCAGCTCGCCGACGATGGCCTCCAGCAGATCGTGGGTGGTGACCAGCCCCTGGATCACGCCAAACTCGTCGGAGACCAGAATAAGGCTCCCCTTGGCTTTGCGCAGCTCCGCCAGCAGCTTAATCACGTTGATGGTCTGCGGCACGATAATGGGGTCGTTCTGCTTGGCCAGTTCGCTCAAGGATTGCCCTTCGTTCAAGGCAAACAGCAGGTCGCGCGCCTTGACCACCCCGATCACCTCGTCCAGATCCCCGTCACAGATAGGGAACAGGCTGTGGGGCTCGCGCTGCAGCAGGGCACGGATTTCGTCGCTGGAGTCGTTGATATCGATCCAGGCCATCTCGGAGCGCGGGGTCATGATGGTGCGAATGGAGCGCTCGGCCAGCGACAGCACGCCGGTCACCATATAGCGCTCCTCCTCGCCAAAGCTGAGCGGTTCGGCAGGTGCGGCATCCAGATCGTCATCCGGTCTGTCCTGATACGCCTTGCTCCCCATCAATTTGAAGATGGCGGCGGTGGTGCGCTCACGCAGGGGCAGCTTGGATTCGTGACGCATGGCGCTGCGCTGGGCCAGCTGGTTGAAAAACTCGATCAGCACCGAGAAGCCGATGGCTGCGTAGAGGTAGCCCTTCGGAATATGGAAGCCAAAGCCCTCCGCCACCAGGCTGAAACCGATCATCAGCAGGAAGCTCAGGCAGAGCACCACCACGGTCGGGTGGGCGTTGACGAAGCGGGTCAGCGGCTTGGAGGCGAGCACCATCACCACCATGGCGATGGTCACGGCGGCCATCATGACGCCAAGGTGTTCCACCATGCCGACGGCGGTGATGATGGAGTCGAGCGAGAAGACCGCATCGAGCACCAGAATTTGGGCGATCACCACGCCGAAGCTGGCGTAGGCGCCGACAGGGCCGTCATCCTGGGGTTTGGCTTCCAGCCGCTCATGCAGCTCGGAGGTAGCCTTGAACAGCAGGAACAGGCCGCCTCCCATCAGGATCAGGTCCCGACCGGAGAAGGGGTGATCCCACAGGTGCAAAATCGGGGTGGTCAGGGTGACCAGCCATGACATGACGCTCAAGAGCCCAAGTCGCATCAGCAGGGCCAGCGACAGGCCGATGATGCGTGCCTTGTCCCGTTGGGCGGGGGGCAGTTTTTTCACCAGGATGGCGATAAAGACCAGGTTGTCGATCCCCAGCACGATTTCCAGAATGATCAGGGTAAACAGACCGATCCAGATATGGGGATCCAGCAGCAATTCCATTGTATGACCTCAATAAAAACAGACAGAGCAGAGAGTGATCACGGCGCACGATGGCCGCAGTAACAGCAAGGCAAAGGTGTTATTCAGAGGCGCTGATGAAGCAGAAAAAGATAGGCTTTGACAGAGAGAGACGAAGGGCAACTTCGGGGATTGTCCATGATGGGCAATAAAACCTCGGGTGAAAAATGAGCCCTGATGATAGCGGCTGGCGCCGATTTGGCAAGAGCCGCGTCAGTGGGCGTAATCGGGGGTTGTGATGCGACAGGGGGAGGCGGCGGTGCCGCGCTCCCCCGTGCGGTCGTTACAACCAGCGCTTTTCGCGGGTGAAACAGACCGACAGCCAGGCATCCCCAAGGCTATCGCCGAGGCGGGACCAGAGCTCCTGGCGCAGGGCATCCTGCCGTTCGACCGGCCACTCCTGGCCCGGTGCCACCAGAATGTTCAATTCCAGATCGAAGCGGCGCCCGCTCTTGGCCAGATGGCTGTAGCACTCGACGCCATGGCGCTGGCGCAGCGCCTCGACTTCGCTCTCGACCAGTTGGGAGACATCCCCTCTGGGGGCAATTTTCAGCACTTCCCGCAGGTTGCGACCGAGCACCTTGATGGGAATGAGGGTGGCACAGAGGGCCAGCAGCGAGACCAGCACCGGGTCTATGTAGCGGTTGTATTGGCCGTAGCCGATGGCATCAAGGCCAATGGCGACCACGAAACCGATAAGCAGGGTGGCGCTGAGCAGGGTATCCACCAGCCACTCCTTGGAGTCGACCCGCACCAGCTCGGAGTCTACCTGTTCGGCAACCTGGGCTTCGATGCGATAGATGATGGCGCAGAAGAAGGTGGAGACGGCGGCATAGATAAGGGCGTGGCCGAGATCGATCTCTCGTCCGCCATCCAGCAGGGTGGTGATGCCGCTATAGAGAGCGCCAAGGCAGAGCAGCAGAATAATGGAGCCGTTGATAACGTTGGTGATGGGCTCGAAGTGGGCGTAGCCATACTGGAAGCGCGCATCGGAAGGACGGGTAACGAGATAGGCGGTAACAAGACCGAGGCCTGTCATGCCCATGCTGAACAGGGTGAAGATACCATCGAGCATGATGGCGTTGGAACCGACGAAGAGGCCGTAGCCGATGCCGAAGATGGCAAAGGTGATACAACCGAACAGCGACAGGGTAAGCGCCTGTTTTTCGGTGGTGACCAGCGTACTGATAACATGGCTGTGGTGAGCCATAAAAGTCCTCCTTTCAAATGGTGAATATTGCCAAGCGCAAGCGGTTTTCTAGCTGATATACTGCCCGCTCACATGTGAGCGGACTGGCCTGACTGCCATTGACAGGCGGCTGGCCAGTCGTTGTCGCCGGCGTGCCGGCATCAAGCAAATAAGGGAACAAGGATTCATGATCCCGAGACTCGATTACCAGGACAGTTTGTCACCCACAACCCTGTCGTTCCTAGAGTTGCTAGGGCGCAGCGCCTTTCGTGGTGATATCGAAAAGTCTTATGCAAGCCGATTAGCGATGGCGACGGATAACAGCGTCTATCAGGTAGTACCTCAGGCGGTTCTCTATCCGCGCAGTGCGGATGACATAGCAGTGATGCTCAAGCTGGCGGCTGAGCCGGCGTTCGCCTCCCTGAGTTTTTTCCCTCGCGGTGGCGGTACCGGCACCAATGGCCAGTCATTGGGCGGCGGCATTATCGTCGATCTCTCCCGTTATATGAACCAGATCATGGAAATTAATCTGGAAGAGGGGTGGGTGCGTGCCCAGGCCGGGGTGGTGAAAGACCAGCTCAACGCCTATCTCAAGCCCCATGGCTACTTCTTCTCGCCGGATCTTTCCACCTCCAACCGCGCCACCTTAGGGGGCATGATCAACACCGACGCCTCGGGGCAGGGGTCCCTCGTTTACGGTAAAACCTCGGATCACGTGCTGGGTCTCAAGGCGGTGCTGGAGAACGGTGACATCATGGCCACCGAGCCGCTGACCGGTGAGCGACTGGCCGACAAGCTGGCGCTGGAGAATCGGGAAGGGGAGATCTATCGCACCCTCTATCGCATCGGCAAGGAGCGTCGCGCCGACATCGAGGCGACCTTCCCCAAGCTCAATCGCTTTCTGACCGGTTACGATCTCAAGCACCTCTATCAACCCGATACCGACACGCTGGATGTGAGTCGGGTGCTGTGCGGCTCGGAAGGATCCTTGGGCTTTATCACCGAGGCCAAACTAAATATCACCCCCATCCCGCGCTACCGTACGCTCGTGAACGTCAAGTACGACAGCTTTCCTTCGGCTCTGCGCAACGCCCCCTTTATGGTGCAGGCGCAAGCGCTGTCGGTGGAGACGGTGGACTCCCGGGTGCTTGGGCTGGCCCGTGCCGACATCATCTGGCATTCGGTGAAAGAACTTATTCAGGATGTGCCCGGCAAGGATCTGCAGGGGCTCAACATCGTCGAGTTTGCCGATACCGACGAGGCAGAACACAAGGCCAAGGTGGCGGAGCTCTGCCGCCGTATCGACGACCTGCTGGCCAAGGGCGAGGCGGGGATCATCGGCTATCAGGTGTGTGACCACCTGCCGAGCATCGAGACCATCTACACCATGCGCAAGAAGTCGGTGGGGCTGCTGGGCAACGCTGAAGGACGCAAGAAGCCGGTCGCCTTCACCGAAGATACCGCCGTGCCGCCAGAGTCACTGGCCGATTTCATCATGGAGTTTCGTGCCCTGCTCGACGCCCACGGCCTCGACTACGGCATGTTTGGCCACGTCGATGCCGGTGTGCTGCACGTGCGCCCTGCGCTGGACTTGTGCGATCCCGAGCAGGAGGTGCTGCTGCGCCGCATCTCCGATCAGGTGGTGGCGCTCACCGCCAAATATGGCGGCCTGATGTGGGGCGAGCACGGCAAGGGCTTTCGTTCCGAATACAGCCCCGCCTTCTTTGGCGAGCTGTGGGAAGAGCTGCAGCGGGTCAAGGGGACGTTCGACCCGGCTAACCGCATCAACCCGGGCAAGATCTGTATCCCCTACGGTAGCGGCGCCGAGCTGGTGTCGGTGGATGGCCCCAAGCGCGGCAAGTATGACCGCCAGATCCCGCTCGCGGTGCGCACCAGCTACACCCGCGCCATGGATTGCAACGGCAATGGTCTCTGTTTCACCTTCGAGACCGACTCCCCCATGTGCCCCTCGGTCAAGATCAGCCGCGATCGCCGCCACTCCCCCAAGGGGCGGGCGGGCCTGATGCGTGAATGGTTGCGTCAGCTGGCGGAGCAGGGCTTCGATCCGTTGGCGGAAGAGGTGGCACTGCAATCCGGTGGTGTGCGCTTCAAACAGCTGGTGGACAAGGTGCGCAACAGCTGGGCCAAACAGCGCGGCGAGTATGATTTCTCCCACGAGGTGATGGAGGCGATGGCTGGCTGTCTGGCCTGCAAGGCGTGCACCAGCCAGTGCCCGATCAAGGTGGATGTACCCGATTTTCGCGCCCGCTTTATGCAGCTTTATCACGGCCGCTACCTGCGCGCCCCCAAGGATTACTTCGTCGGCACGGTGGAGAGCTATGCGCCGTTGCTTGCCAAGGCGCCGAAGCTGGTCAACTTTTTCCTCGAAAAAGAGTGGGCCCAGAAGGCGACCGAGAAGAGCATCGGCATGGTGGATGTGCCGCTGCTCTCAGTGCCGACCCTTGCCGAGAGCCTGCACGATAACCGTGCCCGCTATTTTGATCTGCCGGGACTGGAGCGGATGAGCGTCGAGCAGCGCAAGCAGGTGGTGCTCATCGTGCAGGATCCCTTCACCAGTTATTACGACGCCCCTGTGGTGCGCGACCTGGTGAAACTCGCCAGCAAGCTCGGCTTCCAGCCCTACTTGCTGCCCTTTAAACCCAACGGTAAACCCCAGCATATCAAGGGGTTCCTGCGCGCCTTTGCCCGCACCGCCGCCAACAGCGCCCAGTTCCTCAACAAGGTGGCGGCGCTTGGCATTCCCATGGTGGGGGTGGATCCGGCCATGGTGCTCTGCTATCGCGACGAGTATGCCAAGGCGCTGGGGTCGGCCCGCGGTGATTTTCAGGTGTTGTTGCCGCAGGAGTGGCTGCTCTCGCTGCCAGAAGATCAACTGCCTGCTCGCACTGACAAGACCAAGAGCGAGGAGGGGGGCGAGCCCTGGTATCTCTTTGCCCACTGCACCGAGAAGACCGCCAAGCCCTCCACTCACGGCGACTGGAGCACCCTGTTTGGCCGCTTCGGGGCCAGCTTGCAGCCAGTCTCTGTGGGTTGCTGCGGTATGGCGGGCACCTATGGTCACGACGTCAAACAGGTGGAGAACTCCAAGGGCATTTATGGGTTGAGCTGGGCTGACCCGCTAGCCCGTCTACCCAAAGCGCGCTGTCTGGCGACCGGCTATTCGTGCCGCAGTCAGGTCAAGCGGATGGAGGGGGAAAAGCTCAAACATCCATTGCAAGCCCTGCTGGAGCTGCTCTGATGCTGACGTTTCCCAAGCGGTTTCGGGTGGCGAAGGCCTATCGGCACCCGCGTTTCTTGCTATTACCCGCCACCCCCGCTCAGGCGGTGGTGGAGTTTGTCGCCATGTTGCGCGAGCGTGAGCAGCTCCATCAGCTGTTTCGCCCGAATGATATCTGGCCCTCCGCCAACTTCAGCCTGAGCCAGCACGAAGGGGATCTGGAGTGGCAGCAGTCGGAGTTTCTGGCCAAGCGCTCCTTTGCCTATGGCCTCTGGAGCCCGGATCGGGAGCCGCAATTTTGGGGCGGGGTTTATCTCTACCCCTCGGTGTTGCCTGAGGTAGCGGTGGAGCTCTTCTTCTGGAAGGTGGCCGAGGCGCCAATCACGGATGAGGAGCTGGAGATTCAGCTGCGCGACTGGCTCGCCAACGTTTGGCAGTGGCCAGAGCCCCGCTTGCCGGGGCGAGAAGTGCCCTGGGCTGAGTGGCCCGGCGTTACCTACCCCTGGTGACATCCCGCTTAAGGGCATGATTGTGTAACACGCAGTTCCGAGTCGGGGCTGCGTTGTTAACATGTCACCCGGTAACCAACAACTCATATAACCGAACCATTTTGTCGATGGAGGGCGTTTCACTCATATCGGTACGCATTCATCGCTTACATAAGGAGTCTGCTCGCAATGAGCCACGATATTGCGCCCATCTGGCGTAAACCCATGAGTCTGGAGGGACTCAACGCCACCTCTCGCAACACCCTGATGGCCCATCTCGATATCGTCTACACGGCTTTTGGCTCCGATTGGCTGGAAGCGATCATGCCGGTGGATCACCGTACGCACCAGCCCCTTGGCATGCTGCATGGCGGCGCATCCGTGGTGCTGGCGGAAACCTTGGGATCGATTGCCGCCAATATGGCTGTCGGGCCAGATAGCTACTGTGTGGGGCTGGAGGTGAATGCCAACCATCTGCGAGCCAAGCGGGAAGGGGTGGTGACCGGGCGTTGCACGCCGCTCCATCTGGGAGCAACGACCCAGGTGTGGCAGATTGAAATTCGGGACGAACGTGAGCGTTTATTGTGCACCAGCCGACTGACCATGGCGGTGCTCAAACACAAGCGGGGCAAGGACTCCAGAGAGGAGTGATCTGCAATAACGCACTATGAGTGCAAAATAAGCAAGCCATACTCGCCAGATCCCTCTATAATTGCCAACGTCTTGAGAGGCTTATCACATTTTTCAAGACAGCAGAACAAAGTGGCGCTATAATCGCCGCCTTTTTGCTATTCCGCGGTGTTAGCCGCCTGCCTTAATCTGGAAGAATCTATGTCTGATACCGAACAACTGCCCCTTTTTAGTGAGCTTGGACTGGCCGCGCCTGTATTGAAAGCGCTGCAGGACGTGGGCTATGAGCGCCCGTCACCGATCCAGGCCGCAGCAATTCCCCACCTGATGGCGGGACACGATCTGCTGGGGCAGGCGCAAACCGGTACAGGGAAGACCGCTGCTTTTGCCTTGCCTCTGTTGTCTCGTCTGGAAGCTGGTAACCGCAACACCCAGATCCTGGTGCTGGCGCCTACCCGCGAACTGGCGCTGCAGGTGGCTGAAGCGTGCCAACGCTATGCACACCACATGCCTGATTTCCACGTGCTGCCGATCTACGGTGGTGCCTCCTACGAAACCCAGACCCGCGCCCTGCGTCGTGGTGCCCAGGTTGTCGTCGGTACTCCGGGCCGCGTGATGGATCTGATCCGTCGCAAGAACCTGGACCTCTCCGGCCTGAAAGCTCTGGTACTGGACGAAGCTGATGAAATGCTGCGTATGGGCTTCATCGACGACGTGGACTGGATCATGGAGCAGTGCCCGAGCTCTCGTCAGGTTGCTCTGTTCTCTGCCACCATGCCGGAGCAGATCCGTCGCGTGGCCCAGAAGCACCTGAAGCAGCCCAAAGAGATCAAGATCGCCTCCAAGACTGCTACCGCTACCACTATTCGCCAGCGTTACTGGCAGGTAACCGGTCTGCACAAGCTGGACGCCATGACCCGCCTGCTGGAAGTGGAATCCTACGAAGCCCTGCTGGTATTCGTACGTACCAAGAACGCTGCCGAAGAGCTGGCTGGCAAGCTGGCCGCACGTGGCCACGCCTGTGAAGCGCTGCACGGTGACATCCCGCAGAAGCTGCGTGAGCGTACCGTTGACAAGCTGCGTCAGGGCCAGCTGGACATCCTGATCGCCACCGACGTGGTTGCCCGTGGTCTGGACGTTGAGCGTATCACCCACGTAGTGAACTACGACATTCCGTACGACACCGAATCCTACGTTCACCGTATCGGCCGTACCGGTCGTGCCGGTCGCAAGGGCGAGGCCATCCTGTTCGTGGCTCCGCGCGAGCGTCGCATGCTGCGCGCCATCGAGCACGCAACCCGTCAGGCCATCGAGCCGATGAAGATGCCGAGCACCGAGGACATCAACCAGCACCGTCTGGCCAAGTTCAAGGAGCGCATCCGCGAAACCATGATGGGCGAAGAGCTCGAGATCTACCACAACCTGGTAAACGAGCTGATCGAAGAAGATTCTGCCGATCCGCTGGAGCTGGCTGCCGCACTGGCCAAGCTGGTACAGGGCGACCAACCGCTGCTGCTGGATGACTCCATCCCGGATCCGCTGTTCAACAACAGCAACGATCGTGGTGGCTTCGAGCGTCGTGACTTCAACGATCGCGGCGGTCGTGACTTCGGTGACCGTGGCGATCGTCCGGCCCGTCGCATGCCGTCCCTGGAGCCGCGTCCGCTGAAAGACAACCCGGACGTGGAGATGGAGCGCTACCGTGTCGACGTGGGTGCCCATCACGGCGTCAAGCCGGGCCAGATCGTGGGCGCCATCGCCAACGAAGCGAATATCGAGAGCCGCTTCATCGGCAACATCGACATCGCTGACGACTTCTCCACCGTTGACCTGCCCAAGGGCATTAGCGCCGATGTGCTGGAAGTGATCAAGAAAGCCCGTGTTTGCCAGCGTCCGCTGCAGATCACTCGCTACACCGAGGTGCCGGCCGGTGGCAACACCAGCAGCCGTCCGCCGCGCGGTGATCGTCCGTTCCGTGGCGACCGTCCTTTCAACAAGGATCGCCGTCCGCAGGGTGACCGTCCGTTCAACAAGGATCGCCGCGAAGGTGGTTTCAACAAAGATCGCAAATTCGGTGGCAAGCGCCGCGAAAGCTGATTGCTGATCCCGTTATGAAGAAGGCCGCTCATTGAGCGGCCTTTTTTTGTGCCAGCCTCTCGCGAGGCGGTAAGGTGCTGGTGCGCCGAGGATAACAGGAAAACTGTGCTCAGAGCCTTGTGGTGAGCGCTCAGGCTGCCATAAAGCTGTCATGCTGAGGAGATAGATGACGCCGACGTGGCATGCCTCACCATCGCCCTGAGGGTGGTTTGCTGGGTACCCGTCGCTGAGCGTTAGAAAAGGGGGGCATGCCGGCTAATGACACAACGGCGATGAGCAAGCCCATGCCCAACCAGCTGCTCCATGGGAAGTGCCGGGGAGGTGTTGCTCATACAGGCGATGGTCTGGCGAGAGTGCTCACCTGTTTTTGTCGTTGTTGCCGTTGTCGGCACCGATGTTTGTGTTTTCCGGAAAGCAAAAAACCGACCCTGAGGTCGGTTTTTTTAAATTTGGCGGTGAGGGAGGGATTCGAACCCTCGATACGTTGCCGTATACACACTTTCCAGGCGTGCTCCTTCAGCCACTCGGACACCTCACCAATTTTTCGTTCGCTGCGCTGTTGCGCTGGAACGGGGCGTAATTTAGGGGAAAGGGCTGTGTGGGTCAACCTCTTTTCCCCTTATTTTTCATAATCTTTTCCGAATGCCTAACCCTTGTGCAGAATGCCGGTTTTTTAAACCGGATCAGGGCTTGTCGAGGATGATCAGACTGTCCGGCAGCTCGTTTTGATCCCGGGTGGCCGGGAAGGCATCGGTCAGAATGGCGCTAACGCGCTCCACGCACTCCAGAAAACCCTGTTCGATCTCCTTGTTGCGCACGCGCGCCACGAAGTCGTCGATGATCTCCTGCCACTGGCCGTTGTCGATATGCTGGGCGATGCCGTCATCCACCAGTATTTCTACATAGTGCTCGGCGGCCGAGACGAAGATCAGCACCCCGAGCCGGTCGCGGGTGCGGTGCAGCCCCTGCTCGACAAATTGCAGGCGAGCCATCAGGGCCGCCCGGTGCTGGCGAACCGTCTTCGGGATGAGTCGCATCTTGATGGGGGTCCAGTGGAACAGCAGGCTCAGCAGCAGCCAGACCGACCACTGCACCAGCAGGATTTCGTACCAGCCGAGCCAGAAGCCGAGCTGGAACACCAGCAGCGGGGTGAGCATCGCCAGCAGCGCCGCCCAGAGGGTGGGAATGTAGCGATAGCCATCGCTGGCCGGGGCCAGCACGGTGACCAGTTCAGCATCAGTCTCTAGCTCCGCTTCGCGCACCTTTGCCTGAAGCGTGTGGAAGAACTGTTTAGAAATCATGATTTGTCTCTTTACTCCTGTTACCAGCCACCGGAGGCTCCGCCGCCGCCAAAACTGCCGCCGCCACCGCTGAATCCGCCGCCGGAGCGACCACCAAAGGAGCCGGCACCCAATCCACCGGCCATGTAGGCCGACCGACGTCGTCCTCCCGGCCCACCGCCACCACCGCCGCGCAGGTTGTGGAGCACGATCATCGCAATCACCACCAGAATAAACAGCCAGGGGCCGCCGCCGTTGTCACTTTTCGGCTGCTCGACCGGCTGATACTCTCCGGCGAGTGCCTTCATGATGCTCTGGCTGCCCGCCATGATCCCGGCCACCATATCGCCGCGTTTGAAGGCGGGCAGGATGCGGCCATGGATGATGTTGGCGGCGATGGCGTCGGGCAGGGCGCCTTCTAGCCCATATCCCACCTCGATCCGCACCTTGCGCTCATCCTGGGCGATCAGCAACAGCACGCCATTGTTTTTGCCTTTCTGGCCGATCCCCCAGTGGCGACCGAGCTGGTAGCCGTACTCCTCGATAGTCTCCCCATCGAGGCTGTCGACAGAGACCACCACCAGCTGGATACCGCTGCGCTTTTCAAAGGCGGCCAGCTGTTGGGTCAGTTGATGGGCCTGTTTGCGGGACATCAGACTGGCTTCATCCACCACCCGTCCGCTCAGCGTCGGGAAGTCCGGTGCCGCTTGCAGGGCACTGGCCCAGAGCAGCAGACAGGGAAGAAACCAGCGCAGCATCATCTTCATTGGAAGCTGACCTTGGGCGCCTCATCGGCACCGGGTTTGGCACTGAAACTGGGTTTGGCCTCCAGGTCCGAGTAGAGCAGCTTGGACCAGATGACGCCGGGGAAAGTGCGGATCTCGGTATTGAACTGGCGCACCGCCTCGATATAGTCGCGGCGAGCCACCGAGATGCGGTTCTCGGTTCCTTCCAATTGGGCCTGCAGGGCAAGGAACTGCTGATCCGCTTTCAGCTCGGGGTAGCGTTCTACCACCACCATCAGGCGGGAGAGGGCGCTGGAGAGCTGGTTCTGGGCCGCTTCAAACTCCTTGAGCTGGGCAGGGTCGCTCACCTGCACGCTGCCGACCCGGGCGCGGGCATCGGTGACCGCCTTTAGGGTCTCCTGCTCATGGCTGGCGTAGCCCTTGACGGTGGCGACCAGATTGGGAATGAGGTCGGCGCGGCGCTGATACTGGTTCTCCACCTGCCCCCAGCTTGCTTTAACCTGCTCATCCAGGGTCGGGATGTTGTTCATGCCGCAGCCGGTCAGGCCGAGCAGCAGGGTCAGGGTCAACAGGCTCTGCGTGGTTCTGCGCCAGAGTGATGTGGCCATCTTGTTGTTCTCCTTTGATATTTCGAGTCGATAGTGCGCCATGGATGGTGTACGACCAAGAGTGCACCACCATACCAGCTTGGGGTCAGTTGCCACAACGCGCAGGTAGCTCGGGTCGCTTGTTGATGCCGGAGACCTTGGGCAACTGGGGCTTGTCTTTGAGCCAGGAGGCCAGCTCTTCCCCACAGCCATTGCCGGGCGGAATGGGAGCCTGGGGCTCGCAATCTGGGCTGCCCACCGGGCAGCGCAGCCGCACGTGGAAGTGGCTGAAGTGGCCCACCCAGGGGCGTAGCTTGGCGACCCACGGTTCGTTACCAGCCTGTTGGCAGACCGCGGATTTGATCACCGGATTGACGAAGATGCGGGCCACCTCGGGTTTGCTGGCCGCCAGTCGCAGCAAGGTGAGCTGCTGTGGGCCAAAGCGGCCCGGTAACATCTTGTAGCTGGGTTCGTCGATCAGTGCCCACTCCTTGGGGGCATCCTGCTCCCATTTGCTGATGGGGCGGTTGGCCATGCGAAACCAGATATCGGCATCAAGTCCGGTCTGATGGCTGCGATGGCCAGAGGTAAAGGGGCCGCCCCGGGCCATCGCCAGATCAGCGATGTAGAGATCTGGCAGCCCGGCCATGCGGGTCTGGTTGGCCAGCGTCTGCAGATAGTGGATGAGGTCGGGGTGGCCGTAGTAGCGCAGCCGCTTGGTGCGGATCACCTGATACCCCGGCCCTTCGAGGGGCAGGGATACGCCGTTTTTCAGGCAACCGGCGGCATAACCACCGATGGCTTCCGCTTGCAATACGGCCGCCAGCAACAGGGACGTCAGCATGTGCGTGCTCCTTGTCTTGCTTCGAGTCGGCTCAGCAATACGAACAGACTCAAACATATAAATAAATAGGCCGCGGCCACCAGCAGCCAGATCTCGTAGACCAGTCCGCTGGAGTTGGCCATCTCGGTGCCGACGAAGGTGAGCTCCTGTACCGAGATAAGGGAAACGATGGCGGTATCCTTCACCAGCGCAATGAGCTGGCCGGTGAGGGGGGGGAGCATCAGCAGCATGGCCTGCGGCAGGATCACATGGCGCAGCCGCACCCAGGGGGAGAGCCCGAGGCTCTGCGCCGCCTCCCACTGGCCACGGGGGATGGCGGCCAGCCCGGCGCGGACGATCTCGGCGACGAAGGCTGCGCTGATCATGCCAACGCAGAGGGTGCCTGAGATGAGGTTTTCCCAGCGGGCAGGTGGGCCAAACAACGCGGCTTGCCACGGGGAGAGTGATACGGTGCCGAGCCAGCGGGAGAGGCCGCTCGCAGGCAGCAGCTGGTTGGCGATAAAGAAGTAGAAGATGAAGATAAAGACCAGCGGCGGCAAATTGCGGATCAGCTGGATAAACAGGGTCGCGGGCATCACCAGCCAGGGGCGGCGGCTGAAGGCGGCTACCCCCAGCGCAGTGCCGAGCAGCAGCGCCAGCACCATGCCGAGCAGGGCGATGCGCAAGGTGGTGAGCAGACCGCTGAAAAAGTAGGGCAACTCGCCGTGAGGGCCAGGGGTGAACAGCAGATCGAAGGCCTCATGCCAGCGCCACTGATAGGCCACCCCGATGTGCAGGCGGCTGGCCAGCCAGAGGCCAGCCAGCAGCAGGATCAGGGCGATCGCCCCATCTAGCCAGTTGATGTTCCGACATGCCCCACGGACGATGCGCCGGATGGTCTCTTTTAGAGCAATCAGCATCAGGGATTGGCGACCTGTGCTTCCCACGCCAGCGACTTGAACCAGTAGTCATGGCGCGCCTTGAGCCAGCCATCGGCCTGACGGGCGGCGATCCACTCGTTGAACTGCTCAGCCAGGGCATCATCCCCCTTGCGCAGGGCAAAGCCTTCATCGCCTTGTGCCAACGGCTCGGCAAACGGCATAAAGAGGGCATCCGGGTGGCGCAGCGCCTCTTGCTCGGGTTTCGGGGAAGAGGAGAGGGCGCCGTGGGCGCGGCCGTTCAGCACCTCCTGAAATACCTGTGACTCGTCATCGAACTGGCGCAGGGTGGCCTTGGGGAAGTGTTCTTTTGCCACCTGTACCGGTGAGGCGCCACGACGTACCGCCAGGATCACCCCGCGCTGGTTGAAGTCCGCCACGGTTTTCTTCTCTTTGGCCATGGTGCTGGAGGCGGCCAGCTGCACCCCCGAATGGGAGTAGGCCTGGGTGAAGCGCACGCTCTTCTCCCGCTCGGGGGTGATGGTGAGGCCGCCGATGATGACGTCATACTTTTTCGCCAACAGGGAGGGGATGATGCCATCCCAGGCGGTAGGCACGAACTCTACCTGCCAGCCGTTATCTGTGGCGAGGCGACGGGCCACGTCAATCTCGAAACCGATCAGGGCCCCCTGCTTGTCGCGCATCGCCCAGGGGGCGAAGGTGGACATGCCGACCCGCAGGGTACCGCTCTGCTCGATCTGCGCCTGGGTGTCGGAGGGGGCAGTTTCTGCCAGTGCCGGAGTGAGCAGGCTTGCCAGCAGCAGGGCTGCGCCCGACAGGGTGGTCTTGAATGACAGATTCATGGTTAGCGTCCTTGTTGATCCGGATTCAGGTGACGGGCCAGTGCCCGCGAACAGGCTGACAGCGTCAGGGTTAACAGCAAATAGAGGGCAGCTACGGTAAACCACACCTCAAAGGTCAGAAACGTATCGGCAACCAGAGTACGCCCTTCGTTGGTCAGATCGAAGATGGCGATCACACTCACCAGCGCCGAATGTTTGATAAGGGAGACCAGCTCGTTGGTGAGCGGCGGCAAGGTGATGCGCACCAGCTGGGGCAGGATCACCTTGCGCAGGGTGATGGTTCGCGACAAGCCAAGCGACTGGGCTGCCTCCCACTGTCCTTTGGGAATGGCCTGTACGCCTGCACGCAGCACTTCGGCGGTGAAAGCGCCCTGATAGAGGGAGAGGCTCAACACGGCGCAGGCAAGGGGGGCCAATCCCAGCATGGGGCCCAGCAAGAAATAGAGAATATAGAGCTGCACCAGCTGGGGCGTGGTGCGCACCAGCGCCAGATAAGCGATGGCGAGCCATGGGCCGAGCCGAGAGGGGAGCAGCCGCAGGCTGACCACGCACACCCCGACCGCCAGAGTGCCCAACAGGCTGAGCAGCGCCACCTGCAAAGTGACCAGCAGGCCGTTTAGCAAGGGGCCGGCATAAAAGGTTCCCTCATCCCACTCGCCGAGAAAGGGCAACACCCGCGGCCACTGCCACTCATAGCCCATCTGGCGAGCGCCGCTATAGAGCGCCCAGCCCAGTAGCGCAGAGAGCATCACAGTGCCCGACAGCCAGCCAAGCAGGCGGGGGCGATTGAGCCTAGCCATGATAGCTAAGCACCTGTTCGAGGAAGGCCCGGGTTCGCGGGTGCCGGGGGGCGTTGAACAGCTGGGCGGGCGGGGCTGACTCGATGATCTTCCCCTCATCCATAAAGAGCACCCGATCCGCCACCTGACGGGCAAAGCCCATCTCGTGGGTGACGCAGATCAGGGTCATCCCCTCGTCAGCCAGCTCGCGGATTACATCGAGCACTTCGCGAATCATCTCGGGGTCGAGGGCGGAGGTGGGCTCGTCAAACAGCATCAGCTCGGGTTGCATGCAGAGGGAGCGGGCGATGGCGACCCGCTGCTGCTGGCCGCCGGAGAGCTGGTGAGGGTACTTGTCGGCCTGCGCCTGAATGCGCACCCGCTCGAGCAGCCCGAGCGCCCGGGCTTTGGCCTCCTCAGGGCGCAACCCCAGGGTATGCACCGGCGCCACCATCAGGTTTTCCAGCACCGTCATATGGGGGAAGAGGTTGAACTGCTGAAACACCATGCCAACCCGACCTTGCAGGCGGCGCAGGTAGGAAGGGGTCACCGGCTCGCCAAACAGGAACAGCTGGCCGTCGTCGATCCCCTCCAGCCCGTTGATGGTGCGGATCAGGGTCGATTTTCCCGAGCCTGACGGGCCACAGATAACCCACTTCTCTCCCCGTTCAATGGTGAGATCGATGTGATGTAGAGCCTGAAAGTTGCCATAGAATTTGTCGACGCCACAAAAGCGCACACAGGGTTGCGAGCTGGTCAAGAAGCAGGTTCCACTGAGAATCATTTACGCCATGGTATTGATTTTATAGGGGGATGACAAAGAAAACCCCCTTGTCAGCATCCTGATGGCTATTCACAATGGCGCCATTTCGTGATGACAGGAGCTTTTCATGCGTATTACATCCTTGCTTGCCGGTTCGCAGGTGCAGCTGTTGATGCCGCCAGCGGTTCGCTATCGCTGCGTCATTTTTCTGCTGTTGCTGGTGAGTTGGGGCGTGGTGGTGGCCTCCTTGTGGGATGGCTGGGGCGCCATGGCGCTGCTCAACTGGGTGGGCGTGGTCTTTGGTGGCATCACCGGGATCATGGTGTCGCTGCCCCGCAGCTGGCAGCCCTGGCGCCTGGCGGAGCTGGGGTGGGATGAACAGCATATCTATCTGCTCAATGGCAACAAGGATGAGGCGCTGGCGCTGCCCCGCAACCAGCTGGTGGCGCTTGAACGGGAGCGACGAGTGGGTCACGACGGCCAGTGGCTCGACTTCAGCCTCGATCTGCAACTGAGTGAAGATGAGCTGGCGGCGGCCATGGCCTTGCTGGATCTCAAGGCGGGGGAGCTGCATCTGGTGAGCCCGTCTGTCTATCGCTTCGGCTTTAAACGGGCCTGGCACGGTCGCCGGATGCTGGCGCAACGGTTGTCAGATCTGCAATCGGCCTGAGTCGACTATTTTCTCGACAATTCCCGGCAAAGCTCAGATACTGCCAGTGACTCGAATTGATCTTGTCTGCACTGTTAACCCAAGAGATCAATCACTTGACGACAGTGTGGAGAAGGCCACGGCATGAAGCCATGGCAGGTCCGGCATAGGGGTTGTGCCCTTACCGTTATGCTGGGAATTGCATAGAGAAGGCACCTTGAATCGAGAGTGGATGGCATGAAGATTTACGTAGGAAATCTGTCGTACCGGATGACGGCCGACGAACTGAAAACCCTGTTCAGCCAGTTTGGACAGGTCGACAAGGTTGATATCATCATCGACCGCGATACCGGCCAGTCAAAGGGGTTTGGTTTTATTGAAATGCCGGTCAATGGTGATGCCGAGAAGGCCATCGCTGGTCTGCATGGCACTGAAGTCGGTGGCCGTACCATCACCGTCAACCAGGCCAAACCGAAGACAGATGCTCCCCGTGGTCGCCCGCAACAGCGCCACCGCTAAGGTGCCTCGGCAATAAAAAAACGGCATGGGTTTCCCCCATGCCGTTTTTGTTTCTGTACGTTTTGTTGTGATCAGGGGACGTCGTAACCGAGCGCCGCCTTGCGGATGCGGAACCACTGCTGGCGGTTAAGCTCGATGGATTCGGCGGCCACGGCGGCGGCAATCCGCTCCCGCTTGCCGGAGCCAATCAATGGCAGCGGCTGGCTTGGCAGCATCATTACCCAAGCGTAGACCACCTGCTCGATAGTCTGGGCGCCCACTTCCTGACGGATCTGCTCCAGTTCGGCACGCAGCGGGGCATAGGCCTCATCGCTGAACAGTCGGCCGCCGCCGAGACATGACCAGGCCATCGGCTTGATGCCAAGCTGCTGGCACTGATCCAGGGTACCATCGAGGGTCCCTTCCTGATGAAGCGGCGAGATCTCCAGCTGGTTGGTGACTAGCGGGAAGGGGAGGCGCGATTGCAGTAGCTCGAACTGACGGGCGGTGAAGTTGGATACCCCGGCGTGCTTGATCTTACCCGCCTGTTTCAGGGTGATAAAGGCGTCGGCCACACCATCGGCGTTCATCAGGGGATCCGGGCGGTGGATCAGCAGCAGGTCCAGATGGTCGGTGCCGAGCTTGCGAAGCGAGGCCTCGGCGCTGGCGATGATATGGTCCTTGCCGGTGTTGTAGTGGTTGAGAGCATGCTCCGGCTTGGCGGTGAGGGCGATACCGCACTTGGTGACGATCTCCATCCGGCTGCGCAGGGAAGGCTCGAGGCGTAGGGCGTGACCAAAGGCCTCTTCGCACTGGTAGCCACCATAGATATCGGCGTGATCGATGGTGGTGACCCCCAGATCCAGATGATATTTCATCAGATCGAGCAGAGCGGCCGGAGAGAGCTGCCACTCCATCAGGCGCCAGTAACCCATGATGAGGCGAGAGAAGGTGGGGCCTTGCGGATGCAGGGCGACACGGGATACAGACATGGTTGACTCCTTTAAAAACGCGATGCGAAAACGATGTGCAACATGGATGACTGCGGGCATCTTGGCCCCATGTGGCTGGCAAAGCAATAATGGACAGTGGCATGATTCGAACTTTGGTTCTGACCGAAGAGAGTTGGGGAGATAATTGGATGGAAGGATTTGCCGAGCGCTTGCAGAGCCTGATCGGGGAGATGAGCGTGAGCGCCTTTGCCCGCAAGGTGGGGCTCAGTGAAGCGCTGATCCGCAAATATTTGAAGGGGGCCGAGCCTGGCCTGGCGCGGGCCAACCAGATCGCCATGGGGGCCAACTGCTCGCTGGAGTGGCTGGCGACCGGATGCGGTTATCTCTACCGTCAGGCGGAAGTGGTGGACAGGGAGGCGCTG
Organism: Aeromonas sp. 601039; assembly: GCF_049174415.1. NCBI lineage: Bacteria > Pseudomonadati > Pseudomonadota > Gammaproteobacteria > Aeromonadales > Aeromonadaceae > Aeromonas > Aeromonas sp. 601039. The sequence goes on along the minus strand of NZ_JAAKTL010000009.1, from coordinate 53,430 downwards.
GCTGCGGCGCAGCAACTGCTGGGCGAGCAGCAACCCGGGGTGGGGCTGCCCGATGAGGAGGCGCTGGTCACCCTGCTCGCCTACTACCAGTTTTTGCGCACCCACAAGAAAGCGGACGGTTTTCTCGACTTGGCGCTGGCGCGGGAGTTTGGCCGCCATCTGGGGGAAGCGTGATGAGGAGCATATTACCCTTTGGTCGTGTCACGGCCGGTTGATTATTCTGATACGCTCTAAGCAAGATAAGTCTCCATGGAATGGGCGATGAGCTACTTGATCCTCGGAAGTGGTGCGCTGGGCTCGGCGCTGGCAAGAGAGCTGATGGCAAGGGGGGAGTCATTCCTGCTGGCCGGGCGCAACTATCCCAAAGGGATCGAGATGGAGGACTTCTTCCCGCTGCCAGATGTCGATGCCATCTCGTTCGATGCCTTGTTTACCCTCTACGATTGCGATCCGCTTCCCACCGTTGTGATCAATACCATCGGCGTGTTGCACGATGTCAGCTTTATGCCGGAGCGGCGGGTCGAAGAGGTGCACCCCAAGTGGCTGTGCGACAGCCTGCTGGCCAATGCCTGGCCAACACTGGCGCTGGCTGCCCGTTTCAGCCGGTTGATGGGCAATGACCATCCGCTGTGGCTCTGCGCCATCTCCGATCTGGCGGGCTCCATCACCGCCAATCTGGAGGGGGGACGTTACAGCTACCGGATGAGCAAGGCGGCCCTCGACATGGGGGTGAAAACCCTGGCCCTTGAGTGGACGCAGCGTTTCCCGCAAGCAGGGGTGGTGGCCGTTGCGCCCGGCTTGATGGACTCCCCGATGAATACCCCCTTTCTGAGCGAGTTGCCCGCGGATCAATTGCTGGATCCTGCCGAGGTGGCGGTGAAACTGCTCAATCTCATCAAGGGGTTATCATTGGCCCAATCGGGCCAGCTACTGGATCTGAACGGTCAGCCGCTGCCTTGGTAAATCCCGCCTGCGGGTTCTACTGACGTCTATTGGCTTCACATTCTGCTCATGCGCCCCTTGCCAAGCGAGGGGCGCATGGCTAACGTCACTCTCCTGTTTCAGGAGGGATCTCATGCGCTATATCGATTTACGAAGTGACACCGTCACCCAGCCTACTGACGCCATGCGTCAAGCCATGCTCCACGCCGAAGTCGGTGACGATGTCTATGGTGAAGATCCGGGCGTCAACGCGCTGGAGGCCTTTGGGGCCAGATTGCTGGGCAAACAGGCGGCGCTGTTTGTGCCGTCCGGCACCATGTCCAATCTGTTGGCGGTGATGAGCCACTGTCAGCGCGGTGAGGGGGCCATCCTCGGCAACGCCGCTCACATCTATCGCTATGAAGCGCAGGGGAGTGCCGTGCTGGGCTCCGTAGCCCTGCAACCCTTGCCGATGCAGCGCGATGGCACGCTGGCATTCGATGATATCAAGGCTGCGCTGGCCCCTGATGATGCCCACTTCGTCCAGACTCGCCTGATCTGCCTTGAGAACACCCACAACGGCAAGGTGCTGCCGCTCTCCTATCTGCAGGAGATGGGGGCATTCGTTGCCGAGCGCGGCTTGAAGCTTCATCTCGATGGCGCCCGGCTTTTTAACGCCGCCGTGGCCAGCGAGACCCCGGTCGAGGTGATCGCCGCTCCATTTGATAGCATCTCGATTTGTCTCTCCAAGGGGTTGGGCGCACCGGTGGGCTCGCTGCTGGTGGGCAGACACGACTTCATCGCCCGTGTGCGCCGACTGCGCAAGATGCTGGGGGGCGGCATGCGTCAGGCGGGGATTCTGGCGCAAGCCGGTCTGTTTGCCCTCGAGCAGCACGTGACCCGCCTGGCCGATGATCACCGCCGTGCCAAACGGCTGGCCGAAGGGTTGGCTGCACTGCCGGGCATCGAGCTCGACCTCTCGCTGGTGCAGAGCAATATGGTGTTCCTGCGGCTGCGTGAGGGGGAATCAGCCCCTCTGCTCGCTTTTATGAAGGAGAGGGGGATCCTCTTCTCCGGTTACGGCGAGCTGCGGTTGGTGACCCATCTGCAAATCAACGATGACGATATTGAAGAGGTGATCGACGCCTTCACCGAGTATCTCGGGGCGCGTTGAGACGGCTGGTGAGGTAGAGGTTATACCGAGACCTGTTCATACCGAAATAAAAGAGGGCGCCGCGGCGCCCTCGGTTATTTGCTGCAAGCTCAAGCCTGCCGCTGGCCGCTCATCAGCATGGCCTCATCGGTAGCGTCGTAGATCATCACCGCGATGTGGGTCACCTGACCGCCGAAATCGGCCAGTGGCACCAGCGTCAGGTTCTGGAACATATGGGGGGCCGAGCCGGTAATGGGGCGATAGTTGGAGAAACGTAGCAGATAGGGCTTCTGCTCCCAGGTGCTGAAGGCGCGGTTGTTGAGCTTGAAGACCATGTTGGCCTTGCGCTCGAACCAGGCTCTGTCCACATCGGGGAAGAGCTCGAACAGTACGCCATCGCGCACGTCACTGGCCAGTCGGCCGCTGTGGCTCTCCATAAAGCCGTTCCACACCTGTACCTTGTACTCCTTGTCGAGCACTACCAGGCCTACGTCCAGGTTCTGGACTATGTTCATCAGCCAATGAAATTCACGGATTTCCATAGTCACTCCTAGAGCATGTGCATGATTTTGTTGTTCATGGTGGCGATGGAATCTTCGGTAAACAGCAGCAGCAGATCACACTGCACCGCGTAATCCTGGATCCGGTAGTTGATCTCGATGGCGAGCGTGCGGCGCCAGCGACTCTTGTTGGTGTTGATCAGCTCGTTGATGGGTCTGTGCTGGCCGAGCACCACCGGGTGCCCCTGACTGAAGGGGGTGTCGAGCTGGTTGGCGTAGCCGCGTAGGAAGGCGCCGATCAGCACGTTGGCGGTATCCATCAACAGCTCCAGTTCGGCGGTGCGATCCAGCGTCCCCTGATGGTTCATCAGCTTGGCCAAATCTTTGAAGCTGGAGTCATGGAACAGGATCAGCGCTTCACCGGCGATCCCAGCTCCGATAAACCCCTGACAGACGGCGGAGAGGGTATCTGAATCCGCAGCGGCCGAGAGGGCCATATGCAACTCTGATACTTCCAGCACGTTGACGTTGGGGATGGGCAGTACCACGAAGGCGTTGAGCAGACGAGCCAGCAAGTCGGCGGCCTGACCCATGGAGACGTTGGCCAGCTCCTGATAGACATCGCGGATTTCGGGGGTGATCTTGACGCCTGCATCGGCTACCACTCCGTTTGGCTGCTGCTCGGGGGCGCTTGGTTGACCGCTCGGGGTGGCACTCCAGAAATCATGCTTTTTGAGCAGGGCGAGCAGGGTTTCTGGGGCGGCAGGTTTCTTGATGAAATCGAGCGCCCCTAGCCCCATGACCCGTTGATAGGCCTCTGGTTGGATATCCCCGGAGACCACGATCACCTTGTTGCGTAGACCCTCCCGTTGGAGGGTCTCCAGCACGCCGTAACCGTCCATTTCCGGCATGGTCAGATCGAGAAAGATGAGATCCCCATGGCCCATCAGCACCTGTTCGATCCCTTCAAGGCCATTCGCCGCATAGTGCAAATCGACTTTCCAGTCAGCCGGTAGCGCTCGTGCCAGCTGTTTGCGGGCGAACCCGGAGTCATCACATATCAATACATTCATGGCGTTAGGCAGGCTCTGTTGGCAAGGATTGCTATAAGTGTGGCCCGCTAACAGTCAGATGCAATGTGGGAGGTTGTCACCCTGTGAAAATTGGTTATCCCATTGCCGGTTACGATAGCGTGCGGAGTATTTCTCAACAAATTCAGCGAACATCTTAACACGCAACGGGGCGAACTGGTGCTGGCAACACAACATGTAGAAGGGGCGATTGCCGGTCTGCCAGTCGGTCAGTACCGGTACCAGCTGCTCGTCATGGAGGAAGCTGCTCAGATAGTGCAGCGGGGCGTTGACTATCCCCAGATGACGCCGGGCTGCGCGCACGGCGGCCTGAGTCTGGTTGACGGTCAGTTTGGCGCTGCGTTTGATGCAGATGTTTTGGCCATCCTTGTCGGTCAGTTGCCAGTGCTGGTGTGGCCAGCAGTAGATGAGATCATGTTCTTCCAGCTGGCTGGGGTGGGAGGGGGTTCCCTTCTTGGTCAGATAGAGTGGCGAGGCAAACAGGCCGTACTCGATATGACCGAGACAGATCGCATTGGGCAGCGACTGGGGCAGCTCACCGTTGAAGAACACCAGATCCCGATCATTGTCGAACAGGTGCTGGTGATCATTGGTCTGGGTGATATCGAACTGTACCTCGGGATAGTGCAGCCCGAATTCGGCCAGCATATCGATGAGGATGGTGTTGGAGAGCGCGATCGGCGCGGCTATCCGGATAAGCCCGGTGATGTCTGCTTCTTTACCCCGGATCTCGCTGGTGGCCTGCTCGATTTGTGCAAGCGGTGTGCAGAGACGCTCGTAGTATCTGAGCCCTTCATCGGTAAGACGGAGTTTACGGGTAGAGCGATGTAGCAGGGAGCAACCCAGTTGCTCTTCCAGCTGGGAAATGCGTCGACTGATGGTGCCTGTTGGCATGCCCAGTGCGGCTGCAGCATGGGAGAATCCTCCCTCTTGCACCACCTTGACGAACAGGTAGAACTCTTCGATGTGCTTCATAAACGCTGTTCTGGGTGTAACAAGGGGGCAACCATAAAAAGAGCCTTATCGCTTGGCAAGGGTAATTCAGCGTTTAATTGATCTGGATTCGATTTCTACTGATACCAGTTTAAATTTTCAATTGTTCTCGAATGAGGATTATTTTCTGCGCCACAGTCATTGTTGCGAGATGTCACCCGTTAGCTCAAGAGAGAGAGGCGACATGGTATGACTACAATACGACCCATCCTCAGGAAAAAAGAGGATCGCGCTGGTCAAGAGCAGTTCTTTTTTTCGGCGATGTGAATGTGATGACAGTCGCATATTCATCATGCCGGTCTGGTGAAGGTAGATATTCGGTTTTGAGGTATTTAAGTTCCTTGTTAAGTCGCTATTTGGGGCCGGTTTTGCTCTTTTTTGTCTGTTTATTCAACGCGCTGGTTAATAAATGAAAGTTTTACGAGGGAAATGCCGGCACTTTTTTTAGTTGACTTGCTTGTCAGTAAATAAGTGTTTGTTGTGAATCGTAAAAATGTTTTTTGAAGTATCCAGAGTGCAATTCTTAGTGCTTGTTTTTGCTGGGAAAAAAAGTTAAAAACGAACGAGGGATTTGTTCTGATTGACAGGAGTATTGGCTGAGTCCTTTTTTCTGTGGCTGGATTGGCTCTCCTGTTGTTGATTTCTGAAATCAGTTATCTGCTTTTGGCCATCGCGAGAAATAGTGGCCGAGAGGTGTTGTCACCTTGCATTCTGCATACGGCGGTTTGCCCATTTGTTTTCCGGTTCACCAGTGACCATCCAGCATGAATGATTTTGACCAGATGAATACGCTTGACGAACGGTTACTGAAGACAATGGATGTTCTGCATACCCCTATCTGGGTATATGACATCGAACATCACCATATTTTCTGGGCAAACCGCGCAGCACTTCCTCTCTGGGAGGCCACCTCCCTTGACGAGCTCTGTTCCAGGGATTTTTCGGCTGATATGGCCACAGCCATAGCGCTGTTGTTGCAACGCTACCTCGGTGATTTTCAGCAGGGGCGAAGTTACAACGAGTGGTGGACTATCTCCCCAAAGGGGGTCAAGAAGCAGATCTATCTACGCCTCTCCGGCATTCAGCTGGCTGGCCGTCTGATGATGATGACCGAGGCGGTGCTCGACTCCGATACCCTCTATCAGGAGTCCTCGCTGGCAACCGGTGATACCCTGGCCTGCCTGTTCGATAGCAATGGCGCGTTCGAAAGCGGCAACTATCACTTCGAGATGTGTTTCGGTCACCGGATCGCCACGCTCTCCCAGGTTTTTTCCGGTAGTGACGACAGTTTTTACCAGAAGCTCTCCCGACTCGATGAAGTAGTGACCGAAGGGGAGTGCCGAACCCTCAAGGGGATGCGCTGGTTCCAGTATCAGTTCCGCTATATCCAGCAAGGAGCACGGATCCTGCTCACCATGCGCGATATTACCGATCGCAAACTCGAGGAGCTGGAGCATCGCCACCTCGCTTGGCATGACTCCCTGACCGGCCTGCTCAACCGTTATGGCTTGATGAAATCTCTCGAGGCCTATTGCGGGCTGGGGGAGCGTTTCGCGCTGGTATTCATGGATCTGGACAACTTCAAGCTGGTCAACGACAACTACGGCCATAAGGCGGGAGACCGCCTGCTGGAGCGGGTTGCCGGTCGCCTCAAACAGATTTGCCCCCGCGATGTTGAGCTGGCCCGTCTTGGCGGGGACGAGTTTACCGCGTTGGTTCCCTTGGGAAACCAGAATGAACGAGCCCAGGATGTGGCCGATCAGATGCTCTCCCAGATGACCAAGCCGCTGCAACTGAGCGGTCTGCCGGAGGTAACCATCGGCGGCAGTATCGGCATTGCCATCTATCCCGATGATGCGGACGATGGTGATAACCTCATCACCCGCGCCGATATGGCCATGTATCAGGCCAAGCAGATGGGGCGGCTGCGCTGGCAGCGTTTTACCCCCAGCATGCAGCAGACCCTGCAGCGCAAGCTCAATCTCAAGCAGTTTCTGGCCAAGGCCATCGGTCGTCAGGAGCTGAGCCTCTGTTACCAGCCACAGGTCGATGTCGCCAAACGGCGTCTGATCGGTTACGAGGCGCTGCTGCGTTGGTATAACCCGGTGCTTGGCCATGTCTCGCCAGTGGAATTTATCCCATTGGCCGAAGAGATGGGGCTGATCCGCGAGATCGGCAGCTGGGTGCTCTCTACCGCACTTGCCCAGATGGCCAGTTGGAAGAAGTGCCTCCATCACCGGGTGCCAGTCTCCGTCAACCTCTCCGGTTTCCAGCTCTCGTCGGCACTGCCCGGGCAAGTGCGCCAGCAGCTGGCTCTGCACGGAGTGGATGCTTCCCTGTTGACGCTGGAACTGACCGAAACCGTGCTTATGCTGGATATGAAGGGGTGCCTCGATATTCTCGATGACTTGAGTGAACTGGGGATCAAGATTGCCATCGACGATTTTGGTACCGGCTACTCATCCCTTGCCTATCTCAATCGCCTTCCCATCGATACGATCAAGCTGGATCGCTCTTTCGTGGTCGGCCTCAACCTGCCGGTGATCCGGGCGACTGCGGCCATGGCCACCAATCTGGGGTTGGGGATCATGGCGGAAGGGGTGGAGGAGCCTCACGAACTGGCCGCACTGCAGACCCAGGGGTGCCATGTGTTCCAGGGATATCTGTTCAGCAAGCCGCTGACGGTTGCACAAGTCGAGGCAAGCGGTTTCGTGGTGGAGTGTCAGGTTGGGCGTTATCCACTGTTAGATGCCGTGATGGCAGAGTAACAAGTGTGCGTTAGGCCACAACTTGGAATTTTATTCCGCAATATTTAATCAAAATTAATCATTCTTTTGCGATCGGTCATGAGACGGATTGGCTGGAATTGCTAGCATGCGACCTCGTTTCTAGGGAAAGGAGTATCGCAATAATGAGTCATGCTGCTGTCAATGACCGTCCGGCCAGCCCTCCCAAAGGTTGGCTGAACCGTTTCCTCAATGGCGTCGAGAAAGCCGGGAACAAATTACCCGACCCCGCCATGCTGTTCCTCTACGCCTTGCTGATCGTCTGGGTCGGCTCCTGGGTGTTGTCACAATTCCAGTTTGATCTGGTCAACCCCCGTACCGGGGAGGCGGTAGTGGTCAACAACCTGCTGACCGGTGCCGGTCTGGCCGAGTTTCTCTCCACCATGGTGACCACTTTCACCGGCTTTGCCCCGCTGGGCATCGTGCTGGTGGCCATGCTGGGGGTCGGGGTGGCCGAGCAGTCCGGTTTTATCAATACCGGTCTGAAAAAGTTGCTCAAAGTGACGCCTGCCCGTTTTCTCACTCCCATGCTGATCCTGGTAGCGATCGTCAGCCACACCGCTGCAGATGCGGGCTATGTGCTGGTGATCCCCATCGGTGGCATCATCTTCCACGCTGCCGGACGCCATCCGCTGGCGGGGATCGCCGCTGCCTTTGCCGGCGTTTCCGGCGGTTTTGCCGCCAACTTCCTGCCCTCCGGCGGGGATGCGCTGCTGCAGGGTTTTACCCAGTCCGCCGCTCAGTTGCTCGATCCTGACTACATGGTCAACACCCTGTGCAACATCATCTTTACCGGTGCCTCTTCGTTGCTGATCATCTGCGTCGGCTGGTTCATCACCGAAAAGGTGGTGGAGCCGCGCCTCAAGCACGTGGCGCTCAACGAGGATCTGGAGAGTGCCGACGAGATGGGGCGCTACAGCGCGCAAGAGAGCCGGGCCTTCAACTGGGCCGGGTTTGCCATGCTGGCGGCTATCGTGCTGCTGGCGCTGGCGCTCTCCCCGAGCGATTCACCGCTGCGTGCTGCCGATGGCTCCCTGACCACCTTCGCTGCCCCCGTGATGAAGTCCATAGTGCCGCTCATCTTCCTGCTCTTTATCCTGCCCGGGATTGTCTACGGCTTTGTCGCAGGCAGCTTCAAGAGCGGCAAGGATGTGATCGATGCCATGTCGGCCACCATGAACAAGATGGGCTCCTACATGGTGATGGCTTTCTTCTGCGCGCTCTTCATCAAGGCGTTTGGTGACTCCAATCTGGGCACCCTGCTGGCCCTTTCCGGTGCCGAAGTGCTCCATGCGCTGGCGCTGCCCGGTGAGGTGACTATCGTCGGGATGATCCTGCTCACCGCCAGCGTCAATCTGGTAGTCGGCTCGGCCTCCGCCAAGTGGGCGCTGATCAGCCCGATCCTAGTGCCCATGTTGATGGCGGTGGGGATCTCCCCCGAGCTGACCCAGGCGGCCTATCGGGTCGGGGATTCTGCTTCCAATATCATCACCCCGCTGATGGTCTTCTTCCCGCTGGTGGTGGTCTATTGCCAGCAGTATGTGAAGAGCACCGGGATCGGTACTCTGGTCTCCATGATGCTGCCCTACTCGCTGGCCTTCCTGGTGAGCTGGACGATTTTCCTGCTGCTCTACTGGGCGCTCGGCTTCCCGCTCGGGTTGCAAGCCCCTTACGTCTATCCGGCCCCTTAAGCTGGGTGTGCGAGGGAGCCTTGGGCTCCCTCGTTTTTTTCGCTATGGTGTTACCTCATTTTGGAGGTGCCATGAATCAGACCATCGATCTTATCCTTTCCCATCGCTCCATTCGTCAGTTCACTGCCGAGCCGATCGCCCCGCAGCAGCTGGATGTCATTCTCGCCGCCGCCCAGTCCGCCTCGACCTCGAGCTTTTTGCAGGTGACCAGTATTGTGCGAGTCAGTGAACCCGAGGCGCGTCAGCAGCTGGCCATGCTGGCGGGCAATCAACCCTATGTGGTGCAGGCGGCCGAGTTTCTGGTGTTCTGCGCCGATTACCATCGTCACAGCCAGATCGTGCCCGAGGCCCAGACCGGTTATGCGGAGCAGTTGTTGATCGGTGCCATCGACGGCGCCCTGATGGCGCAAAATGCTCTGCTGGCGGCGCAGTCGCTGGGGCTGGGCGGGGTCTATATCGGCGGCATTCGCAACCATCCTGCCGAGGTGAGCGAGCTACTGGGCTTGCCCCATCAGGTGATCCCGCTGTTTGGCCTCTGCCTTGGCCACCCTGCCCAGCAGCCGGAGCAGAAACCCCGCCTGCCCAGGGGATTGGTGGTGCATCAGGAGCGCTACCAGCACGAGCTGGATCGCGACCTGCTGGCCCGGTACGATCAGCAGATCGAGGACTACTATCAGGCCCGCAGCAGCAACAACAAACAGCAGACCTGGAGTAGCCAGATCCGCGCCATTCTGGGCAAGGAGTCCCGCCCTTTCATGCTGGGATTCCTGCAATCGCGGGGCTTTAACCTCAAGTAATGGCGCTGATGGGCGATACTATGGGAGTGATGACCATCATGGTCATTTTCCCGTGATCCTGAAATCTTTCCCTGAGACCGGGTATACAGCTTGGCGACAAATCGTGGGCAAGGGGGGATCTACAGGCTACCTTAAGTAGATAAGCTGTTGTAGGATCACGCAATTGGATTGGGACAGGGGTTTGGACATCCTATGATTTTAACTTTGGTATTGCTGTCTATCGGCGCGCTCCTGTTTTTGGTTATCGCCTATAACGTGGTACAGCAATATAAGCAGAAGGCGGAGGCTGAAAAGCGTCACGCCGTTGCCAGACACAAGACGGTAGCCGACGAGACCGAAGAGGTACTGCTGAACGTCAATCTGGTGCCTTTCTCCAAAAACATGGTGTTGCTGTTGCAGCACCGGATCCTTGATGCCTATCGCGCCATCGCCCAGGTGATGCCCAACAACCAGATCAAGCAGCGCATCGCCGATGTGCAGATCCAGATCAAGAACGTGCAGGAAAATTACAGTGCGCAGGATGAGGGGCACTTCAAAACCCCCGAGTCTGATCGTCAGGCGATCCAGATGTTGCAGCTGGTAAAAAAGCTACGTGCCGTACTGCGTGTCGAGCACAACAAGGGCAAAATTGATCCGCAGGGGTTTGCTCAGGAAGATCGTCGTCTCGAGCTGATGCAGCTCAAAATCAACATCTCGAATCTGGTCAAGCGGGCGATGGATGCCCGCATTCAGGGGCAATATGGTACTTGCCGCCAGCTCTATACCAAGGGGTTGTCGGCAATGGCCAGCATTGGCGACAAGGATCCCTATCTGTTGGCTCGTGAAGAGGATATGCGTCAGGGGCTCAAGGAGCTTGAAGAGCTGCAGCAGCAAAACAACGCGCAGGATCTGCAAAACATCAAGGACAAGGAAGCCGACGAGCTCGATGTCCTGTTTCAACCCAAGAAGAAATGGTAAGCATGTCTCATCCACTCGATTCCACACTGGGGCCAATGGCCCCATTTGTTTCTCAGCTGTTGACCGAACTGGCCGCTGCTGGCGTCACATTTTCCCAGCCAACTGTCGATCACCTCTGTTATCGGGCGGCGACCTTGCAGGAGTACCGCGCGCTATGTGCTGTGCTGGCTGAAGCGGGCTCCTTGCTGGTGGAGGGTATGATTGGCGGACGTCCCATCGCCACCTATCAGTTGCATCAGCCTCTGTTGGCTGGTGAGGTACAGGTACCCTGTATCGAGCTGGCTGCACCGAAACCGGGTCGCGTCCATCAGGCGGGGCTGGAACATATCGAGCTGGTGGTTACTTCACTGCAGGATCTGGTAGCGCGCTATCCCGAGCAGCCATTCAAAACCGGCAACATGCAGGATACCCGCAACCCCGATATTGGCCTGATGTTGCCCTCCGGACAGATCAAGTTTCATCTGCGCCCGCTGGCTGAGGTGATCGCCGAAGAGGTGGCGACCGGTGCTGTGGTCGCGGTGCCTGCGGATTATTTCGATCAGGAGTGATCCTGCGCTCAATGCGGTGCGAGCCTGACAGGCTCTTGAATAACGCAGCAAAAGGGGTCACCGGTGTGACCCCTTTTGCTATCTGGCAGTGCTGGGTTGCGAGAGTGCTATCTGCTCGTGGGTGACCCTGTTTGCGCTGAGATCGTTACCCGTGCCGGTGTGGTTGCTGGGCAGAGAGTGGCGATTGGCTTCGCTGCTTGAGGCGACCAAGCCAGAGGCTCAAACCCGCCGTCAGGATGAGGACCAGTTCAATTCCCATGACCAGACCGCACAGCTCGCCCTGCTCCCAGAACGGGTGCAGGTAAAGTCCCCCCAGACTGGCTCCCAGATAGTAGGCTACCAGATAGAGGGAGGAGGCGAGGGCGCGGTTGTGTTCGACATGATGACCGACCCAGGCACTGGCGCAGGCGTGTGCCAGGAAAAAGCCGAAGCTGGAGATCAGCAAGCCACTCAGGATCCCGAGCAGACTAGCTTGCAGTAGCCATAGACTGCCGAGGGCCATCAGCGCGATCCCGACCAGCAGCATGCGTTGTGCCCCCCAGCGGTTGGCAAAGCGGCCACTCAGAGAGGAGGCTACAGTCCCCGAGAGATAGGTGAGAAAAAGCATGCCGAGCCACTGGGTGGGCAGGGAGAAAGGGGGCTTGGCCAGCAGGAAGGTGAGGTAGCTGAACTGGTTCAGAAACACCATAAAGTTGAGGCCGCCAATCAGATAGGCCCCTACCAGCAAGGGATTGGTCAGGTGTTGTTGCAAGGCGCGAGCAAATTGGCCGCGAACGGGGGCGCTCGCCACAAAGCGGGTCTGATGGGGTAGCAGCCAGAAGACCAGCGGCAGCAGTGACAGGCTGATCACACCAATCCCCAGAAAGGTATGCTGCCAGTCGCCAAACCAGCCCGCCAACAGACCGCCGACCACCCGACCGGCAATGCCACCGAGGGAGTTGGCGGCAATATAGACCCCCACCGCCGAGAGGAGCGCCCGTTTGCTGAACTCTTCCCCCATATAGGCAATCGCGGTCGCGGGCAGTCCTGCCAGCAGCGCACCCTGCAGGATGCGTAGCAGCAGCAGGGTGCCAAACTGCTCAACCAGCGGGATTAACAGTGAGAGCAGGATCGCCAGGGTGAGGGTACCCAGCATGACCTGCCGACGGCCATGGCGATCCGCCAGTCTGGCGCAGATCAGCAAGGAGGCGGCGAGGCCAGCAGTGCATCCTGCCAGGGTCCAGCTGGCCGAGAGGGAGTTGACCGAGAAGACCTCGGCGATCAGGGGTAACAGGGGATGGGTCTGGTAGAGGTTCAGAAACACCAGAAAAGAGCCCAGGCTGAGGGCCAGGGTTGCACGTATCCACTCGCGACTTCCAACTTCAATCATTGCGTATTGTCCTGACTACTTTTGGTCAGGGTAGAGTCCTTGCGGTTATAAATATAATATATTTAAGTTATCTATCTCATAAGATGAATTGATACATGGATCTGAAACAGCTCACCTATCTGCTGGCGGTCAGGGATGCCGGCTCATTTACCAAGGCAGCAAACAGTCTGCATGTGGCACAACCGGCCATCAGCATGGCCATCGCCAAGCTGGAGCAGCAGCTCGAATTGCGGCTGTTTGATCGACAGGACCGGGCGGTACGGCTCACCCCTGAGGGAGAGGTGCTCTGTCGCCATGCCGAGCGTCTGTTGCTGCAGATGCATCAGGCCGAGGCCGAGATGGCCGAGCTCAAGGGGTTGGAGCGGGGGGAGGTGCGGATCGGGATCCCCTACATGATGGGCTCCTACTATTTCCCCCCTCGTCTGATGGCCTTCAAGCACCGCTACCCCGGCCTCAAGATCCGGGTCGAAGAGGCCGGCACCCGTGAGCTGCTCAGCCGGATGGTGGATGGTTCCCTCGATCTGGCCATTCTCATCACCAGTGATCTCCCCCCCGCCATCGAGGGAGCGCATCTGCTGAGCGAAGAGATGTTGATGGTGGTGGGGGATGATCACCCCTTGCGCGGCGAACCGGCCGTCACCCTCTCGCAGTTCTTTGCTCAGGAGCTGGCGCTGTTTCGCCGTGGCTTTTATCACCGGGAGCATATGGAGGCGCTGGCCCAGAGCCTGGGCGTTGAACCCGATATCGCCTTCGAGAGCAATCTTATCCCTCTGCTCAAGGCGGTGGTGCGGCAAGGCTTTGCGGTGACCACCTTCTTGCGGATGGTGCTGGAAGAGGAGCCGGATCTGAGTGGCGTGCCCTTCGACCCGCCTATCTATCTCGATCTCTGCGTGGCGTGGCGGCGTGGCGATCCGCTCTCCATGGCCAACCGTGCCTTGCGTGATTTCCTACTCAAGGAGCGCCCGGCCTGATGGCGGCGGGCTATTGCTGAAAGTTTGTTACTATTAACGGTGGGTTCGCTTGAGGGCTACACCATGAAATTGCAGCAATTGCGCTATATCGTCGAGGTGGCGAACCACAGGCTGAATCTGTCGGCCACCGCCGAGAGCCTCTTTACCTCCCAGCCCGGGATCAGCAAACAGGTGCGGATGCTGGAGGATGAGCTGGGGATCCAGATCTTCGAGCGCAGCGGCAAACACTTGACCCAAATCACTCCCATCGGTCGGGATGTGATCAAAGTGGCCGCGGAGGTGCTGGACAAGGTCGCCACCATCAAGGTAATGGCCAGGCAGCATGTGCATCCGGAGCAGGGAACCCTCACCATTGCCGCCACTCATCTGCAAGCTCGCTATATTCTGCCCACCATCCTCAAGGGATTCATGGCCCGCTTCCCCAAAGTTGCCGTAACTGTGATGCAAGGGAGTGCGGCGCAGTGCCGCGCAGCCGTGCATGATGGCGCTGCCGATCTGCTGCTGGCGGATGAACCGGAGGATGGGAGCGATCTGCTTGTGCTCCCCTCTTTTCAGTGGCAACGGGGCTTGGTGCTACCCAAGGATCATCCGTTGGCCAAAGCAACATCGCTGACTCCGGCTGAGCTGGTGGAGTTTGCATTGGTGACTGACGGAAGGGCTCTCTCCACAGCTCATGGCACTGATTGCGCTCATGCCGAGAGCCGGATCTCCTGCTGTGCGAGCGACAGCGATGTGCTCAAGACCTATGTCAGACAAGGAATGGGCATCGGGGTGATGGCAACTTTTGCTTGGGAGCCCCAGCGCGATGGCGATCTGGTGCTCAAAACGGCGCCCTGGCTACCAGGCGGTGTGGCCGCTATCGGGTTGCGCAGAGGGGCATTTTTATGCGGCTATCTCTACGATCTGATTGAACGTCTCGCGCCGCAATTGACCCGCGAGCGGGTCGACCAATACTGTGCTGCCCGCACTGGCGAAGAGCTTGAAGCACTGCTGGCCAATTTGACCGTGCCACTTAGATAGCTTGGGTTGATGTGTGGTCGTCCCAAGAAAAACGCCTCCCAATGGGAGGCGTTTGACTATCTGATATTCGTCAATGCAGGCTCACTTCTTCAACATATGATCCAGCTTGTTGGCCTTGGTCGACAGATAGAACTCGTTGTGGGGATTGCGTCCTTCCTGCAACGGAACCCGTTCGGCCACCGGAATACCGAAGGATTCCATGGCTTTCATCTTGCGCGGGTTGTTGGTCATCAGTTTGAGAGACTTGACTTCAAGCTGCTTGAGCATATCGGCGCAGATGGTGTAATCGCGCATGTCGGCGGCAAAACCAAGGGCCACGTTGGCCTCCACGGTATCGGCACCCTGATCCTGCAGGTGATAGGCGCGGATCTTGTTGAGCAAGCCGATGCCACGACCCTCTTGACGCACATACAGCAACACGCCACGACCGGCTTTGGCGATATTCTCCATGGCCGCCTGCAACTGGAAACCGCAGTCACAACGCAGGCTGAACAGGGCGTCGCCGGTCAGGCACTCTGAGTGGATCCGGCCCAGCACGGGCTCTTCACCGGTAATGTCGCCCATCACCAGTGCGGCGTGATCTTTGCCTGTGCCGGTTTCCTGAAAACCTACCAGCGTGAAGGTGCCCCAAGGGGTTGGCAATTTGGATTGGGCCACGAGGGTAACGCTGCTCATAGGTTGCTCCTTACTACTAACGGCTCAAAAAAGGGGGCCAGTTTAGCGCGCCTTGTCAGGAACGACCATAAGAACAAGTCCCTGCATTGCTTAATGAAATCTCCAAATGAGATACAAGCACAGCTGTCCGTCGGGGTTTTGGCCCTTTGTGCGGATTGATGACTGCCAGGCTCACCACATTCGGGTATAATCGGCGCCCATTAACCCACCCCTTCGGGATGGGAGCAACACAGTGCAGGAGAGAAGTTATGCCTCAGATGGCCCCCGTAATGACAATTGATGGCCCCAGTGGTGCAGGTAAAGGCACCTTGTGTCAGCTGCTTGCTGAGAAGCTGGGTTGGCACTTGCTGGACTCGGGCGCCATCTATCGGGTGTTGTCCCTGGCCGCCCTGCATCACGATGTAGAGCTGGACAGTGAAGCCTCACTGGTGCCGCTAGCTGCCAATCTGGATGTGCAATTTCAGGTTGAGGGCGATCTGGTCAAGGTTATCCTGGAAGGGGAAGATGTCTCCCGCACCATCCGCACCGAAGAAGTGGGTAATGCTGCCAGTAAAATCGCCGCCTTCCCCCGGGTGCGCGAAGCATTGTTGCGCCGTCAGCGTGCATTTCGTCAGGCCCCGGGTCTGATTGCCGATGGTCGTGACATGGGTACAGTTGTTTTCCCCGAGGCCGAGGTGAAGATTTTCCTCGACGCCAGTGCCGAAGAACGGGCCCAGCGTCGCTATAAGCAGTTGCAAGATAAGGGCTTTGATGTTAACTTTGAGCGTCTTTTAACCGAGATTCGGGAACGTGACGATCGCGACAGAAATCGCGCTACTGCACCCCTGAAACCGGCAGAAGATGCTCTGGTGGTAGACTCTACCGCCATGACCATAGATGAAGTGCTGGCAACAGTACTCGCCTATGCAGAGCAACAACTTGGTGATGCCAGCGCAAGCTGACATCCGGTCGTCTGCACCAAGGATGGCGCAGATTATTTAAAACAGCCCCGCTTGTGCCGGATTGCAAGTGGATGTTTCATTTGTGACATAAACAATGATCGAATCTTTTGCTCAACTCTTTGAAGAGTCCCTGAACGCCGTTGAAACCCGTCAAGGTTCCATCGTCAAGGGTACTGTCGTTGCTATCGAGAACGGTTTCGTACTGGTTGACGCCGGTCTGAAATCCGAGTCCGCTATCCCGGCTGAAGAATTCAAGAACGCCATGGGCGAGCTGGAAATCAACGTCGGCGACACCGTTGACGTGGCTCTGGACTCTATCGAAGATGGTTTCGGCGAAACCAAGCTGTCCCGCGAAAAAGCCAAGCGCCACGAAGCCTGGCTGCAGCTTGAGAAGGCTTACGAAGAGCAAGCTACCGTTATCGGTATCATCAACGGCAAGGTCAAGGGTGGTTTCACCGTTGAACTGAACGGCATCCGTGCCTTCCTGCCGGGTTCTCTGGTTGACGTGCGTCCGATCCGTGACACCGCTCACCTGGAAAACAAAGAACTCGAGTTCAAAGTCATCAAGCTGGACCAGAAGCGCAACAACGTTGTTGTTTCCCGTCGTGCCGTGATCGAGACCGAGAACACCTCCGAGCGCGAAAGCCTGCTGGCTAACCTGCAAGAAGGTCAAGAAGTTAAGGGTATCGTCAAGAACCTGACCGACTACGGTGCATTCGTAGATCTGGGCGGTGTTGACGGCCTGCTGCACATCACCGACATGGCGTGGAAGCGCGTTAAGCATCCTTCCGAAATCGTCAACGTTGGCGACGAGATCGCTGTCAAGGTTCTGAAGTTCGACCGCGAGCGTACCCGTGTATCCCTGGGTCTGAAGCAGCTGGGCGAAGATCCCTGGGTTGCTATCGCCAAGCGTTACCCGGAGACCACCCGTCTGTCTGGCCGCGTGACCAACCTGACCGACTACGGCTGCTTCGTTGAAATCGAAGAAGGCGTTGAAGGCTTGGTACACGTATCCGAGATGGATTGGACCAACAAGAACATCCACCCGTCCAAAGTTGTTAACGTTGGCGACGTGGTTGACGTGATGGTTCTGGACATCGACGAAGAGCGTCGTCGTATCTCCCTGGGTCTGAAGCAGTGCAAATCCAACCCGTGGCAGCTGTTTGCCGAAACTCACGCCAAAGGCGACCGTGTTTCCGGCAAGATCAAGTCCATCACTGACTTCGGTATCTTCATCGGTCTGGATGGCGGCATCGACGGCCTGGTTCACCTGTCTGACATCTCCTGGAACAACCAGGGCGAAGAAGCCGTGCGTGAATTCAAGAAAGGCGACGAGATCGAAGCCGTTGTTCTGCAAGTGGATCCGGAGCGTGAGCGCATCTCCCTGGGTGTCAAGCAGATCGAAGAAGACCCGTTCAACAAGTACCTGGCTGACAACAAGAAAGGTGCTATCGTGAAGGGTAAGGTTACCGAGGTTGATGCCAAAGGTGCCGTTATCGAACTGGCTGACGGCGTAGAAGGCTACCTGCGTGCCTCCGACGCTGCTCGTGACCGCGTAGAAGACGCCACTCTGGTGCTGTCTGTTGGTGACGAAGTTGAAGCTAAATTCATGGGCGTTGATCGTAAGAACCGCACCGTAAGCCTGTCTGTCCGTGCTAAGGACGAGGCTGATGAGCGTGTTGCTATCGATAACCTGAACCAGCAAGAAGAAGTTGTGTTCAGCAATGCTATGATGGAAGCGTTCAAAGCCGCCAAGGGTGAGTAATCCTTGATGCAAGAAAAGGGCGGCATTGCGCCGCCCTTTTTTATCCTGGCAAAATGAATATTGCATGTGATCGGGGAAGGAGATTTAACGTTATGACCAAATCAGATCTCATCGAACAACTGGCAGCCAGCCGCATGCATATGCCGGCCAAGGATGTCGAAGCCGCCATCAAGGAGATCCTTGAGCAGATGGCGTCGACCTTGCAAAACGGCGACCGGATTGAAATCCGCGGATTTGGCAGTTTTTCACTGCACTATCGTGCGCCCCGTGTGGGCCGCAACCCCAAGACTGGGGACAAGGTTGAACTGACCGGGAAATATGTCCCGCACTTCAAACCTGGCAAAGAGTTGCGCGAGCGCGTCAACATCATTGAATAATGCAGAAATGGGCATACCTCGGGTATGCCTTTTTTCTTTTTGGCACCGATTCCTGTGCCAATCGTCTTGTTTCTTAAACTCTTTTCCCATTCACTCTAGAGTCTGCCTGCGATTTTAAGGATAATCAGCCTCTCATTAGATACTGACAGGGAGCTCTTATGAAGCGTATTTTGGCCCTCATTCCGCTGGTGCTGGTGTTTGTTCTGACCCTGGCGCTGGGCTCACAAAATGGCCAGCTGGTTCAGTTCAATTACCTGATCGCTCAGGGTGAGTTTTCGCTTGCCATGCTGTTGGGCTTCTTCTTCGCTGGCGGCTTTTTGCTGGGCTGGCTGGTATTCGGCCTGCTGTTCCTGCGCCTGAAAATGCAAAACCGCACCCTCAACCGCACCATGCGTCGTCAATCCCGCGAGTTGGAGCTGGCCCGGTCACCGGGTAAGGAATAATGTTCCTCAATGCTTGAACTGCTTTTCCTGCTGTTACCCATCGCCGCCGGTTATGGCTGGTACATGGGTCGCAGGAGTGTTCGCCAGGACACCCAAAAACAGAGTAACCAGTTTTCCCGCCAGTATGTGGCGGGCCTCAACTATTTGCTGTCCGATGAATCCGACAAGGCGGTGGATCTCTTTATCCAGCTGCTTGAGGTGGACAGTGAAACCATCGAAACACACCTCTCCCTCGGCAACCTGTTTCGCCAGCGTGGGGAGGTCGATCGTGCCATCAAGATCCACCAGAACCTGGTAACCCGCCAACTGACCCGGGAGCAGCGTCAGCTTGCCCTGCAGGAGCTTGCGCGCGACTTTTTGGCTGCTGGTCTGCTGGACCGAGCGGAAGCGCTCTGGAATGAGCTGTGTGATGACAGCGACTATGAAGAGACGGCGCTGGCACAGCTGTTGATCATCCATCAGCAGTTGCGGGACTGGGATAAGGCCATCGATGTGGCGGTTCGTCTGCAAAAATTCCAGGGCAAGAAGCTGGCCGACCCCATCTCCCATTTCTATTGCGAGCAAGCCGAGACCGCGCTGCGTGAGGGCAATAAAGGGGAGGGGCTGGCCAAGCTCAAACGGGCGCTCAGTATCAATCCGGCATGTGCCCGGGCCAGTTTGCGCCTCGCTGAGCTCGCCATGGCAGAGGGGGAGTATGAGCAGGCCAGCAAGGAGCTGCTGCGGGTGTTCGAGCAGGATATCGACTTTGCCTCCGAGGCAATGCCCAAATTGCTCGAGTGCTATCAGCAGTTGGGGCGCACGCCTGCGTTGATCCCGCTGCTTGAGAAGGCTGTGGAAGATCACGCCGGTGTCAGCGTGACCCTGGCCCTTGCCAAGCTGGTTGAAGAGCGTGATGGCCTGAGCCAGGCCCGTTCGCTGGTGTTGCGTCAGCTGCGTCGTCATCCGTCGATGAAAGGTTTTTACCAGCTGGTGGGTTTTCAGCTGGCCAGTGCGGAAGAGGGGCCTGCCAAGGAGAGCCTCGAACTGCTGCAACAGCTGGTCGGCGAGCAGATCAAAATCAAGTCAACCCACAAGTGTCGGCAGTGCGGCTTTGCCACTCACTCGCTGTTCTGGCAGTGCCCGTCTTGTCGCCAGTGGGGTTCCATCAAGCCGATCCGTGGTCTGGACGGTGAATAACAAGCAATAGGATGTGAGATGCAAGATCCCAAAGTACTGGTAGCGCTGGATTATCAGCACGAGGCAGATGCCTTAGCGTTCGTTGAACGTATCTCTCCGGCCCAGTGCCGTCTCAAGGTAGGCAAGGAGATGTTTACCCTGTTTGGCCCGCAATTTGTACGCCAGCTGGTGGCCAAGGGATTTGATGTCTTTCTGGATCTGAAGTTTCACGATATTCCCAATACCGTTGCCAAAGCCGTGGCAGCCAGTGCCGAGCTCGGTGTCTGGATGGTCAACGTGCATGCCAGTGGTGGTGAGCGGATGATGCGTGCCGCCAAAGAGGCGCTGCTGCCTTATGGCGACAAGGCGCCATTGTTGATCGGGGTGACCGTACTGACCAGCATGGAGCAGTCCGACATGATCCCTCTTGGTCTGGATGTGAGCCCTGCCGAGCAGGTGATCCGGCTGGCTACCTTGACCAAGACATCCGGCTTGGATGGGGTTGTCTGCTCTGCCAACGAGGCCCATGAGCTTAAAGCCTTGCTGGGCGAAGATTTCAAGCTGGTGACCCCGGGTATTCGCCCGACCGGTTCAGCGGCCGGGGATCAGCGCCGGGTGATGACACCGAAAGCGGCGGTCGAGGCGGGGTCCGATTATCTGGTTATCGGTCGCCCCATTACGCAGGCTGCCGATCCGGCCGCCATGCTGGCCAGCATCAATGCCGAGCTGGCTGGTGCGTAACAGGCTCACTCAGTGATACGCGGTGCAGGCCGAGCAACAGGCCTGCACCGGCCCCGATAAGATGAGAGCCGATGTGTACCCTGGCATTGATCAGGGTGGATATCGGGCTCTCTCCTGCGTTGTAGAAGTCCATCGCCAGCTTGAGTCCCATCCCTGCCAACAGTAGCCAGCCCGATGTGCGGCGTCCGTGGCGAATATCCTGCATTGCCCCCCAGACAAACAGGCCATGCAGCGAGCCGGATAGCCCCATGTACCATTGGGTCTGCGGGCACCACCACCAGATCCCCAAGCCCACTGCCAACCAGAGCAGCAACATCAGCAGCGGCAGGTGAGCCCCACCCAGATAGTCGCGAAACAGGCTATAGAGGATGGCGAGGCCGCCCAGATTGAGCAGCAGGTGCCACAGATTGGTATGAGCCAGATTGCCTGTTATGATCCGCCACCCTTCGCCCCCGGCGATCAAGGGCCGATCGAAGGAGAGCTGAAGATTGGGAACGGTAAAGAAGAGTAGCAAGCTGGTGAGAGAGAGCGTGATAACCCAGAGCAATCCAGATTTGTCTGACAACATGAAACAGTCCAACGACAAGAACAGTCGATACTGTACACGTTGCACCCGAGCCCTCAAAGCCTGCCTGTGCGATTATATTGTGCCGGTTGACAATCACACGCCCCTCTACATCTTGCAGCACCCCAACGAGGTGGCACATCCCAAGGGGACTGCCGCGCTGCTGGCGGCCTCTTTGCAACAGTGCGAGATCCATGTGGGGGAGGACTTTTCCCGCGATGAGTGGCTCAATGTGCTGCTGGCTGACCAATCCCGTCGTTATTATTTGCTCTGGCCGGATGAGGATGCCATTTCGCTGACCGATCTTCGCCAACAGTGGGAGAGTGAATCCTCTGGCTCCGCATCCGTCGCCTTTATCTTGCTTGACGGCACCTGGCGCAAAGCCTATCGCATGTTGCAGAGCAACCCGGCACTGGCCCGCTTGCCCCGCATCGGCATTGGTGCCATTGCCGGTCAATATGCCATTCGAAAGAAACCCTTTCCCGATGCCCTCTCTACCATAGAGGCGGGCTATCACCTCTTGTCCCGGTGGGAGGGGAGGCCGGAGCACTATGCGCCCTTGCTGACCCTGTTTAACCGGTTGAATACCCAGTGGCAGGACTTTGCCGAAGGCCGCCGCGCGTGACAATTCAAGGAGTTATCAAGATGAAAAAAGCAGTCGTGGTTTTCAGTGGCGGTCAGGACAGCACCACCTGTCTGGTACAGGCATTGGCCCGGTATGATGAAGTGCACGCCATCACCTTCGACTATGGCCAGCGCCATCGGGAAGAGATCGACACCGCGCGTCGTCTGGGCAGTGCTCTGGGGATCGCCGCCCACAAGGTGATGGATGTGACGCTGCTCAATGAGCTGGCGGTCTCTGCCCTGACCCGTGACGACATCCCGGTCAGCTGCGATCTGCAGGATAATGGCCTACCCAACACCTTCGTGCCGGGTCGCAATATCCTGTTCCTGACCCTGGCTTCCATCTATGCCTATCAGGTGGGCGCCGAAGCGGTGATCACCGGTGTCTGCGAGACCGACTTCTCCGGCTATCCCGATTGCCGTGACGAGTTTGTCAAGGCCCTCAATCAGGCGGTGTCGCTGGGGCTGGATCGCGGCATCCGTTTTGAAACTCCCTTGATGTGGCTCGACAAGGCCGAAACCTGGGCACTGGCGGATCACTATGGTCACCTCGACACGGTGCGCCAGCAGACCCTGACCTGCTACAACGGCATTGCCGGTGACGGTTGCGGCACGTGTCCTGCGTGTGAACTGCGCAGTCGCGGTCTGAACAACTATCTGGCCGACAAGGCGGGTATCATGGCCAGACTGTTTGAGAAAACCGGGCTGGGCGAGAAAAGCGCAGAGTGAGCCTGCGTCTTGCCGTGGCTTGGGGTATAATCCGCGACTTTTGCAACAAGCCGTGATCGAGATGCACTACCCAATCAACGAGATTTTCCAGACCATCCAGGGGGAGGGCATCTTTACCGGCCTGCCCGCCATCTTTGTTCGCCTGCAGGGTTGCCCGGTGGGCTGCCCCTGGTGCGATACCCGTCATACCTGGGTTGTTGATCCGGCTCGTGAAGTGGGTAAGGCGGCGGTACTGGATGGTTCCAACGAATCCGATTGCTGGAGCCAACTCAGCACCGCGCAGATTATCAAGAGCTTTGGCGATCTGGGTTATCAGGCACGCCATGTGGTGATCACCGGTGGGGAACCCTGCCTCTACGATCTGCACGAACTCTCGTCAGCATTACTGGCGGCGGGTTATCAGGTGCAGATTGAAACCAGTGGCACCAGCGAGATCAAGACTCATGAGCAGACCTGGGTAACCGTCTCCCCCAAGATCGGTATGAAAGGGGGGCTGCCTGTGCTGGTCTCGGCGCTGGAGCGGGCCAACGAGATCAAGCATCCGGTGGCCACCGAGCACCATATTGAAGAGCTGGATGCGCTGCTCGCTACCGCTACCCTGCGCCCGGACGTGGTCATTGCCTTGCAGCCGATCAGCCAGAAACCACGGGCCACCCAATTGGCGATGGATACCTGTATCGCGCGTAACTGGCGACTCTCAATCCAGACTCATAAATATCTGGATATCGATTAATATGGATTGGCTATCCGACGAACAGGTACTGCTGACCCTGACCAACAAGATGCCTTACGGTAAATATCAGGGTCGACGTATCATCGATATTCCCGAGCCCTATCTGGTGTGGATGGCGCGCAGCGGTTTTCCGGCGGGTAAATTGGGCCAGACGCTAGCGTTGGCTTACGAAATCAAACTCAATGGACTCGAGTCCATGATTATTCCCATTATTAACAGGATGTCGGTATGAGAATATATACGAGGCAGGGCGACAAGGGCATGACCCGGCTGGCCGATGGTATCCCATTGCCCAAGGATCATTTGCGGGTCGAGACCTACGGTTATATCGATGAGCTCAACTCCCATATTGGTTTGTTGATTTGTGACGTCCCATCGCAAGAGGTCGGCTTATTGGCTGATTTACAGCTGTTGCAACAGGAGTTGTTTGATCTGGGGGGCGAGTTGGCATTCTCCAGCGACGCCCAGAATGAATCGATTTGGCAGGTTAATGCCGCTTGGACAACTCGCCTTGAACAGCAGATAGATCGTTATAGTGAGCCATTGCCACCGCTGCGCCAATTTATATTGCCCGGTGGTTCCCGTGCTGCGGCGCAAGCGCATGTGGTGCGCACTCTGGTGCGTCATTGCGAGCGCTTGCTGCTGACATTGAGCCGGGAAGAGCGGGTCAATCCCGAGGTGCTGCCCTATCTGAACCGGATGAGTGACTGGTTCTTTACCATTGCCCGCTATCTCATCTGCGTGGCAGGGGAGCGTGAAGTGCTGTGGGTCAAGGCAGCAGATCGCCCGCAATCAGCTATCTGATATTTCACGTTTAAGCGGCAATAAAAAACCTCGCCTTGGCGAGGTTTTTTATTAGCAACGAGATTGAGATCAGATAGCAAAGTCTTCCAGTGATTTGCCTGCTGCCACTGCGCTGGCAATGACCGAAGGCATACGGCCCTGGCCGGTCCAGGTTTTCTCTACGCCATTATCCTGATAGCGATATTTGGCCGGACGTGGCGCCCGCTTGCCTTTTTCTGATTTGCCGGGGTTGGTAGCGACAGCGCTTACCAATTCTGCCGGGTCAATACCGGCGGCTTTCAGCATTTCGCTATATTCGTTAATTTTCCGCAGATGCTCTTCACGGGCCTGACGCTCGGCAGCTTCATCTTGCTGACGTTCAGCAACGATAGTAGAGAGTTTTTCCAGTGCCTCTTCCAGTTGTTCCAGAGAAAGCTCGCGGCAGGTCGCACGCAGACTGCGGATATTAAGCAGTACCTTTAAAAATTCATTCATAGGAGTTACCACGTCGAGTCAGAGAAAAATATTATGTTCCAGCTGATTCTTGCTTGGTGATTTAAATAAGTCAAGCCGGGTTAAATATTATATCCGTGGGGAACATCAATACAGATATTTAATATGGCCTGCAATAGGCTTGGTGATTGGATGCCAATGAAGCCGCAGTAGGTGAAAATAGCGTCAAAGTTGGCGTTGTTGCATCATTTGACTACCATTTTCCGACCTTGATTTGTTTATTATGATTATTTAATCAAAAAACTTGCTATAAGCTGCCATCTCGATAAAATGTGCGGCGAATACCTTTAAGTAGAGGCGCGCTGCCTATGAGTATTTGTGCGGAGGGTGATGCCTGTGATGCACAAGGAAAGGAGTCAGCGCCGAAGTGGCCAGGCCATCATACCGGGCTGCTGGTTCTGCATCTAATAGGTGCAGGACTGCCATAGTCATCCACTATGGAGCGCTACCTGAAGGGGCTGAGGAGTATAACCTCCCCATAGGTTTTGTTTCTTTAGATCCTCTCGGTAGATCTCCACCTGTAATCTTTAGGTGCAAAGAGATCATGGACATTAGTCATTTCGCCGACTCCGGTTGGTCCGTTCTTCCCCCCCTGTTGGCTGTCGCGCTGGCGATCATGACCCGCCGCGTGCTGCTGTCCCTTGGTGTGGGCATCGTCACCGGCAGTTTGCTGCTCAATCAGTTTTCACCCCTCGAATCCCTGCATTACATGTTGAATACCGTGCTCAAGATCTTCTGGGTCGATGGCGCGCTCAATCGTGACAATGTCAACATGATCCTGTTTATGCTGCTGCTGGGTGGCCTCATCAGCCTGATGAGCGTCTCCGGGGCGACCCGTGCCTTTGCCGAGTGGGCCGAGCGTCGTGCCAAGACCCGCAAGGGCGCCAAAGCCCTGACTGGCATGATGGTGTTTGCCTTCTTTATCGATGACTTCTTCCACAGCCTGTCGGTGGGGGCCATCTGCCGTCCGGTGACCGACCGCTTCCAGATCTCTCGTGCCAAACTGGCCTATCTGCTGGACTCCACCGCGGCGCCGGTCTGCGTGCTGATGCCCATCTCCTCCTGGGGGGCTTATATCATCGCCCTGGTTGGCGGCATCATGGCGGCACACGGTCTGACCGAACAGAGCCCCATCGCGGCGTTTGTCGAGATGATCCCGATGAACCTTTACGCCGTCTTCACCCTGATCATGGTGCTGGTGGTGATCGCCTGTCAGCTCGATATCGGCCCGATGCGTCAACACGAAGCGTGGGCGCTGGAAGGCAAGCTGTGGGATGAGTCCAAGGGCCGCCCCATCGGTCTGGATATGGAGAGCCCGGAAGAGAGCAACGGCGGCATGATCGACATGGTATTGCCGATCCTGACCCTGACTGCGGCCACCATCTATTTCATGATTGATTCCGGTGCTGCGGTGCTGAGCGAGAAAGGGCTGCCGTTCAGCGTGCTCGGCTCGTTCGAAAACACCAACGTCGGCTCTTCGCTGGTCTACGGTGCCCTGTGCAGTCTGGTGGTCTCCATCGGTCTGGCGATGCGTCTGAAGCTGGGTGCCAAGAACTGGATCAAGGCCGCGCCACAAGGCGTCATGGCCATGCTGCCGGCCATCAACATCCTGCTGTTCGCCTGGACCATAGGTGCCGTGGTGCGTGATGTGGAGACTGGCAAGTACCTGGCTTCGCTGGCTAACGGCAACCTGCCGATCGAAGTGCTGCCTGCCGTGGTCTTTATCCTCTCCTGTGCCATGGCGTTTGCCACCGGCACCAGCTGGGGAACCTTCGGCATCATGCTGCCACTGGCCGGCGACATGGCTGCCGCCAGCGACATCAGCCTGATGTTGCCGATGCTGGCCGCGGTACTGGCTGGCTCGGTGTTCGGGGATCATAGCTCGCCCATCTCCAGCACCAGCATCCTCTCTGCCACCGGTGCCGGTTGCCATCACATCGATCACGTGATGACCCAGCTGCCTTATGCACTGGCCATTGCCTTCGGTGCGGCCATCGGTTACCTGGCGATGGGCTTGATGCACTCCAGCCTGGCCGGTTTCAGTGTCAGTGCCCTCTGGTTTGTGCTCTTTACCAGCTATCACCTGAAAAAGGCCAAAGCGCGGCCAGCGCTGGCCACCGCGTAACATTTATAGAGCAAGGGGCCCGCGGGCCCCTTGGTTTTGTCAGGGGCTTTGGTTAGCATGCGCCCCATAAATTCAGTTTCGGAACAGTATCATGGCTTCACTGCACTACAAATTTGCCACCATGAATTCAGGCAAATCCACCCAGCTCATTCAGGCGCACTTCAACTATCTGGAGCGGGGCATGCATCCTCTGGCGATGACGCCAGCCATCGATGACCGTTTCGGGGTCGGGGTGATCAGTGCCCGGGTAGGTCTTGAACTGAAGGTGGACGTGTTCAGCGACAGCTGTGATCTGTTTGAAATGGTGAAAGAGCGTCATGCGAAGAAACATATCGATGTCTTTATCGTGGACGAGGCCCAGTTCCTGACCCGTGAGCAGGTCTACCAGCTGGCCCGCATCGTCGATGAGCAGGATATTCCGGTGATGGCCTATGGCCTCAAGACCGATTTTCGCGGCGAGCTGTTCCCGGGCTCATACCATCTGCTCTGTCTGGCCGACAAGTTTGAAGAGCTGAAGAGCATCTGCTGGTGCGGCAACAAGGCTCACATGAACTCCCGGGTCAACGAGGCGGGTCAGGTGATGCGTGATGGCGAGCAGGTGGAGATCGGTGGCAACGATCGCTATGTGTCACTGTGCCGCAAACACTATCTGGAAGGTCGGGCCTACAAGTAATTCGGCTGCGATATTTGAATCGTCGAGAAGGGCGTCCATCTGGCGCCCTTTTTATTTTCCCCAACTTGTATCGCTGTGGTTCAGTCTATCTCGATATCCACCGGCGCAATGATGGGGTCGGCCACCGGCAGGCGTTGAAATAGCTGGCGAAAATGGTGCTGTACCCGGCCGATATCCACCAGCGACATGCCGGAGGCAAAACCGAACCAGACATAGAGGCCGGTGAGATCGCGAAACATCGGCGGCAAATAGCGGGGGGCGGCAATCAGCCCCTCCAGATAGTGTTGATAGAGTACCGGAATATCATCAAGCGTCACCTTGCCGACAAACAGCATTGGCAGGATCTCGGGCACCCCTTCCAGCACGGCGCTGCGGATAAAGTTGACCGTCTCCACATAGCCACGCACGTAGGAGAGATCCTTGGTAAAACAGGCGCCGCCGCCCACCATGCCGCCACGAAAGACCCGCTGGGTGATCTTGTAGGCGTCGTGCTCGCTGGTGCCCTGCTGTACGAAGTGCTTAAACACCTCGATAAAATCGGCGCCGCGCTCGGCCATGTCGATGGCCATCACCCGATCGGAGATGCGCTTGGCCCGATCCGGAAAGGAGCTGAAGGTGAGGGTCTCTATCAGGACAGCCAGCCCCTCCTGACAGGCGGTGATCCGCGGTGAACCGGCGCTCAGCCAAGTGGCATAGGGCTGCTGGCGACCGTTGAGGGTGGTGCCGACATGGACCCACCCCTCGTGCACCTCCAGCACCTGCAAGTCCAGCTCGGAGAAACGGGCGTGGGAGTTGAGCTTGATGTAGTCGCCACCGGCAGCGGCATCGGAGACAATCCCATCGCTCAGCTTCACCTGCACAGTGCCGTCACTGAAGTAGCTCGACAGCTTGCCCTGCAGTTTGGCGACCGCGGCCTCTCCTTCGAACTCCTTGGGGTAGGGGCGCACCAGATGGCGGGCGCCGGGCAGGGAGAAGATATCGCACAGGCGGGCGCCCAGCTCCTTGAGAGTCTTGCGATCCCCGCGCAGGTGATCGCTGGCAGAGCCATAAAGCAGCTGGCTGTAACGCTGAAAATCGGGTTGGCCGCGCTGGCGCAGCATCTCGATCACCACCATGTACTGATCGACCGTCTCTTGCAGGATCCGGCCAAGATCGTCCTGTGGCCCCAGTTTTCTGCGGATCCTGTCCCGCAGCTCCTTGAGTTCCAGATACTTGTTGCGCGGATCGAAGCCGAGGGGGAGGGCATCATAGAAGTGCCTGTCGATAGCGGGCAGCTCCCTGCCACCGCTTGCCAGAAAGCGATCCTGCAGATGGCGTGGCCATTTGATGGCATCCAGAATGCGGATGGGTTTTTGCAGGGTGAGCAGCTCATCCGAGAGTGATTTCAGATGAAGGCGATACTTTTCTTGGATAGTCATGGGGCCCCCTGTGGGGCAAGCGTCGTCGTGGATTTGGCTGAGTATATGCATAGCGCTTGCCAAAAAGAAGCGAGCCGCAGGGTTATTGGGTTGGCGTGCTTTTTGTTGATAGCAAATTGGTTTAGACTGCGCCCCTTGATCCCAATCTTGTCGTGGAAATGATGAATATCCCCAGCTCCGAAATGATAATGCGTTGGTTGCAACAGGCTCGTATCGAGCACTATGTCTGCGACCAGTGTCACGGTATCCACATTGTCTCTTTGCAGTCGGTCGATGGTATTCAGGAGAGCCGGATCTTCGTGGAAGAGGAAGGCCTGCTGTTCTCCTCCGAGCTGGAAGTGCGCCCCTCCGCAATGCTGCCGCTGGTTGCCGAACTGGGCCGACTCAATATGCAGTACCCCTCCCTCAAGGTGTTCCTCGATATCATCGATGACAACCTGCCGCGGCTGGTGGTCGGGCACACCGTCTTTACCAAGGCCGGACTCAGCGTCGAGCAGTTCCTGCTGTTCGTGCAAAGCACCATCGCTGCCACCCACGAACTGGTTGCCGAATGCGAACGTTCCGGCTTCCTCAACCTGCCGGAAATCCAGGTTGCACCGGAATCTGTGCATTAAGTGTTCGAACGGTTCGCCAGGTGAAAAAAGCCGTTGACGCGGGCGGGGCTTTCCCCTAAATTACGCCCCGTTCCAACGCAACAGCGCAGCGAACACCGTGTTGGCTGAACACGTTAAACCACAGACCAAAATTTGGTGAGGTGTCCGAGTGGCTGAAGGAGCACGCCTGGAAAGTGTGTATACGGCAACGTATCGAGGGTTCGAATCCCTCCCTCACCGCCACATTGCAAAGCCCTGATGGAAACATCAGGGCTTTTTGCTTTCTGGCGCAATCCCCGCGTGGTTGCTGGCATAGGAATGCAAATCCTCATTGTTGATAGCCCAGCATCTGGCTGAACCTCTTGGGCAATCGTAGTGAAAAGCCTCGGTGACTTTGACGCCACGGCCAACCCATTGGTCGATCCTTTTAAAGTTTCCGCCCAATTCAGTAAAAGGGCCTCTCGCAAGAGAGGCCCTTTTCATTGCTCGCTGATTTGCCCTGCTCGGTACTTAAAAGGCATCCAGTGGTGATACGGATTAATGCTCCACAGGCTGCGGATCCGGGGGCAGGTTCAGATGCTTGGTGATGGCCTGATAGAGCTGGGGGTAGTTATTGTCAAAATGGTGTCCTCCCGGCAGGGTGACGCTGATGACGTTAGGTTGGTTGAGACGGGGGCAGAGGCGGTCGCCGTCATCGTCATCGGCTCCTTGCAGGCAGAGCATCGGTAGATCGCGGATGGTCTTCACCTGCGGTTCGGTCGGATAGCTCCGCGCCTTGTGGGTCAGCATGTCGCTGACGTGGATCTCGAAATCCGAGCTGGTGGAGGGGGAGAGCATCACGGCCCCGACCAGCCCCTGACGATAGTGCTCCGGCAACCGGTTGATGACGAAGGGGACAATCTCGGCACCAAACGAGAAGCCGACCAGCAGCCAGCGGGGGCGCTGCCAGCGAGTCTGGTAATCATCGAGGATCCGCTCCAGATCGGCGGTCACTTGCTCCGGGGTTTTCTTCTTCCAGTAGTAGGTGAGGGAGCTCCAGCCCACGACCGGCATGCCGTTCAGCTGAAACTGGGCGCTCAGCCCCTTGTCGAGGGCCGCCCAGCCACCATCGCCGCTGAGAAAGATCACCATGGGGGTGTCGGATGGCTGCTTGACCGGCAGCTCAATCAGGCTCAGGTCATCCTTGACCGGGACGGCGTGCGCCGCAAAAGTTGAAACGGGCAGTACGAGACTGAGTAACAGCAATATCAGGGCTCTCATTGGTCATGCTCCTATTTCTTGATCAGCCCCAGCGGGCCGCGGCTAATCAGGGTGATCAGGTGAGTCAGGGTTCTGGGCAGTACCAGCTTGCTGCTGCAGAGCAGGTAGCGGGGTTCCCAGCGGGGCGAAAATTTCTCCTTGTAGCGTCTGAGCCCCTGAAAGTTGTAAAAACGGCTGCCACGGACGAACAGGGTATTGCCAAGGCGGGCCCAGTAGCTGTTGAGCGGATGATCGTTGAAGCCGGACATGGGGGCCATCCCCAGATTGAAGCTGGCGTACCCCTGCGCCTTACCCCACAGCAGCAGCTCGACAAAGAGAAAATCCATGATGGGGGCGGTGCCGGTATCCAGGCTGTAGCGCATCAGATCGATGGAGAGCATCTCCTTGTTGTCGCTCACCCAGAGGTTGGCAAAGCCGACGATCTGCCCCTCGTGCCACACCAGCGCAGCCGGGCTCAAGGTCAGGTAGTCAGGCTCGAAGCGGCCGACCGAGAAGCCCTTCTCCTTGCCCATCTTGCTCAGCAGCCAGGTATCGGAGACGGTCTGCAATCTGGGCAGCAGTGGGGCCACGGCACTGGCCTCGACCACCTCGAAGGTCAACCCTTCCCGTTTGCCTTTGGCGTGGCTCTGGCGCAGGCCGCGCAGGCGGCTGCCCGCCAGATCGAAGGTGGCCAGATCGACCATTGCCTCTTCACCGAGCTTGAAGGGGATCAGCCCCAGCTCCAGATAGAGCGGAAGATAGCGGGCCGAGACCTGATAAAAGACCGGGTTGGCGTCGTGCTCGTCGCACCGCTCGCGAAATTGCCAGAGCAGCTCTTCGATCTGATCGGGGCGACCGACCGGATCCCCCATCACAATCCAGCTGTTGCCCTCGATGGCATACATCAGGAAGGCGTCACCGGCGGGGTGGAACAGCAGTGACTTGTCCTGTAGCTGGGCCAGATAGCCGTGGATCCCCCCTTCGCGCACCACCAGCTCGTGGACGCGCGTAAGCGTCTCCTTGTCCGGCTTTTCACCGACCACGCGTAGCGGCGCAAGCAGCTGGGCAACCCCGGCCACGGCCAGCACGGCCACCACGCTCCCCATGGCGCGCAGGCCGCGGGCAGCCCCGCCGTGGGGCGAGAAGTGGAACCAGAGGGCGTGGTCATACTCCACCTGACGGTAGGAGAAGAGCAGCAGCCACAGCGCCCCCAGCAGCACGGCGCCGACCGAGATGAGCCAGCCCGGGGTGTACTGGGGATAGAGCAGTGACCCCTTGCGATAGAAGAGGGAACGGCAAGGGGTCATGATGAGCAGGAAGCTGCCAAGCAGCAGGGCTGACTCCCAGTCTCCCCCCTTGAGCAGGGAGAAGGCGATACCCAGAGCCAGCAGCAGCTGGGTGATGCGAAACGCGGCGTCGTGACGGCGATAGAGGCTGCGAGCCAGCAGGATCAGGAGGATACCGCTCACGCTGCCGAGCACGTGGGAGAGCTCAAGCAGATGGAGCGGCAACACCTGCAGCCACACTTCAATGTGGCTGCGCATGGTCGGGATCATCCCCGAGCAGAGCAGCAGGCTACCGGCGGCGAAGGTTCCCATGCTGATAAGGGCGGGCAGAAATTCGCGTACTGTGCTCATCAGCCCCTGTAGCCGCTGCCAGCGCGCTTTTTGTTGCAGCATCTCCTGACTCGCAAAGAGCAGCAGAGCACAGAGAAAGGGAAGCAGGTAATAGATGCAGCGATAGAGCAGCAGCGAGGCGAGCAGCTTGTCGGTTGGCAGGTAGTTAGCCAGCAACAGGCTCATGCTCGCTTCGAACACGCCGATCCCGCCCGGCACGTGGGCCAGTACCCCGAGGAAGCTGGCCAGCACGAAGGCACTGAGCAGCACAGGGTAGGGGACGCTATCTGCAGGCAACAGCACAAACAACACGGCGGCGGCGGCCATCCAGTCGGCCAGCGCGACCAACAGCTGCAACAGACGAACCTTGAAGCCGGGCAGGATCAGGCTGTGTTCGCGCCAGGAGAGACGGTGTGTGGGCCAGCAGAGGTAGCAGGCCACCAACAGCAGAGCCATCATGCCCGCCAGCTTGAGCAGGGTATCTGCCCATTGCGGCCAGTCAGGCAGCAACTGTGATACATCGCAGGTCAGTAGGGCGCCACCTCCCCACGCCAGCAGGCCGAGGAAGAAGGTGATGGAGCAGAACAGCACCACGCGGGCCACTTCCCCGGTGGCGAGCCCCAGTGCGGAGTAGAGGCGATAGCGTACCGAGGTACCGGTCAGCAGGGCAAATCCCAGGGTGTTGGAGAAGGTGTAGGCGATAAAGGAGGTGATGCTGACCTGTTGCCAGGGAAGGCGCTTGCCCAGCGCATGGAGCGCCAACATGTCATAGCTGCAGAGGCAACCATAACTGAGCAGGGTCAGCAACAGGGCGCCCGTCAGTCGCGGCAGGGGTTGGGACCAGATGGCCACACGAATATCGTGCCAGTGCCATGCCTGAGTCAGGTGATACAGCACGATCAGAGCGGTGCCGAGCAGCAGCAAGCTGCACAAGGGGCCGAGCCATTTAAGCAGATGACGCCACATGCCATGTTCCTGTGGTCATTGACCGTTTCCCGCAAAGGGGGAGCCGGGTCGTGGATCCGGTTTGGACGAGGGAGGTGCTCGTCAGGAAAATTTCGGGAAGAGATGGAAAGGGAGGCGTCAGCCTCCCTCTGTGCTATCCAGTGACCGGTTGGATCACTTGGTTTTCGGTGCGACTTTGACGGCAGGGGTCTTGGCGTGGGTGGCTTTATGGTGTTTTTTCACCACCTTGGTCTGGGTCGCCTGCGGCGCGGCTGTCTTGGTCGGGGTGGCCGCCATGGTGAAACCGGAGGTGAGGGCGAAGACGGCAGCCAGGGTCAGGGGAATGATCTTTTTCATGTTCAATTTCCTTATTCGGGTTGATGTTATGGAGCGTTCTCCATGACAGTCATCCTATGACGGTTGCAGTGGCCCTTCAGTGAGCGGTTGGTGACGGTTTGTATCCAAATGTACAGGCAGGGTGAGGCAGAAGCGGGCGCCGTGGTCACTGGCCAGCAACGCCACATCCCCCCCGTGATGACGGGCAATGCTGCGCACGATGGCCAGCCCCAACCCGGTGCCGCCGGTGCGACGATCCCGGCTCTGATCAAGGCGTACGAACGGCTCGAAGATCTGGGGCGCCAGCGCCGGATCGATCCCCGGCCCATTGTCGCTCACCTCCAGCAGATAGTTCTCCTGCAGCCGCGAGATGGAGAGGGTAACCTCGCTCTCGGCGTAGCGCAGGGCGTTGCTGATGAGGTTCTCCACCGCGCGCGTCAGCAGACGCTGATCGCCGCACCAGGGCATGTGGCGTGGCGGCAGATCGAGGGTGAGCCTCTTCTCGGGTGCCAGCGCCTGCCAGTCGCCAAGATGCGCTTGTGCCCAGTGGCTGAGTTCAAGCTCGTCGCGCTGCAACGGCAACTCGGGTCTATCCAGCCTGGCGTAGGTGAGCATCTCTTCGATCAGGGCGTCCAGCGCGCCCAGATCTCGCTCCAGCGCCTGCTGCTCCTGCTCGGCAGGGGCTGGAGCGAGCATGGCAAGCCGATAGCGCAACCGGACCAGCGGGGTGCGCAACTCGTGGGCGATGGCATCGGTCAGTTGCTTGCGGCTGGCAATCATGGCCTGCAATTGGGTCGCCATTTGATCGAAGGTGCGTCCCACCCGGGCCAGACTGCTGCCCGGTGGCAGATTGGTTCGGCAGGAGAGATCCCCATCGCCCACGCGACGTGCGGTTTGCTCCAACTGTTGCAAGCCGCGCCAGTGGGGACGCAGCCACAGAAGGATGGGCAGGCCGAGAGAGAGGCCGATCACCAGCAGCAGCCCCACATCGACCCAGTGCAGCTCATGCAGGTAGGAGAGGTAGGGTACAGGGCCGACAATCAGCACCCGGTCGGTATCGGGGATGCGCTGCAGGAAGGTGTCATCCTCCTCGACGATGACAATGTTGCCGGCAGCCAGAAAGGCCTGATCCTCGCTGGCCAGCGGCTGGCGCACCAGCTCGCCGATCTTGAGGGGGAGGGTAAACTGACTGCTCTGCTCGGCCAGTCGATCGGACCAGCGCTCTGGCGGGGTTCTTGCCAACTCGCCGGTCAACAGGCCAAGAGAGCCCTGCATCATGCGTTCGAGATAGCGATCACCCGCCCGTTCGGCGGTCACCTGATAGACCACTCCCACCAGCAGGATGGCCAAGGTGAAGCAGCCGATCAGCAACAGATAGAACTGGATAAAGAGACGGCGCATGGCGGTGCTCCCGAAAGAGGGTTATTCCCAGGCGTGGGGGACGAAGAGGTAGCCTTTCTGGCGCACCGTCTTGATCCGGGTCGGGTTGTCAGGGTTATCACCCAGTTTGCGGCGCAGGCGGGAGATGGCCACATCCATGCTGCGATCCTGACCGTCGTACTCCCGGCCGCGCAAGCTGCGAAAGAGAGCTTCCCGCCCCAGGATCTGGCCGGCGTGACAAGCGAGTTCCCACAACAGATCAAAATCGGCGGTCGAGAGAGCAATGCTCTCGCCATCGAGGCGCACATCTCGCCCCGGGCCATCCACCCGCAGCCGACCAAATTGCAGCTGCTGGGGAACGCTGCTGGTGGCTGCCGGTTGGGTTGATGCTTGCTGGTGCTGGCGAAACTGCACCCTCAGTCTGGCCAGTAGCACGGGGGGCGGGGTGGTTTTAAGGATGTAGTCGTTGGCGCCCAGCTCCAGACTCAGGATCTGGTTCATGTCGCTATCCAGCGAGGTGAGCATTACGATGGGGCCGTCGAAGCGCGGCCGCAGATCCCGACAGAGGGACATGCCATCTTGCCCCGGCAACATGATATCGAGCAGCACCAGATCGGGCTGTTCGGCCTCGATCCGGGCCAGCGCCATGTCCCCTCTGGGCTCGAGGATCACTTCCATATCGTGGCGGCCGAGCCAACTGCTGATGAGCTGGCCAATCTCGGGATCATCTTCGACAAAAAGAATGCGTTGCATAGAAAAGCTCCAACGGGAAGCAGGAGAGAAGAAGAGCGATCAGCATATCAATGGCGCTTGGGAAATACAGAAAAAGAACCGGGCAGGCTGGTGCGTGGGGGAGTGTGGCTGTGTGTATCGATGGGGAGGCGCGAATCGTGACAAATGGGCAGAGCCGCGTTTATCGATCTGGAGGATGATGGCCTTGTAGACAAGGCAAGGCGCTGTCGGGCGTAAAAACAAAAAAACCGGCCAAGGCCGGTTTTTTTGTGGTGTAGACCAGAAGGTCACTGCACCAAGTCGATGGACATCACCTTGCGGCGATTATCGACAGAATAATGGGGTGGCTGATGGGGCTCGAACCCACGACAACCGGAATCACAATCCGGGACTCTACCAACTGAGCTACAGCCACCACTAAAATCTTCATCAACACTCGCCAATCCAGAAGAAAAGGAGAGCATCAATGGCGCGCCCTGCAGGATTCGAACCTGCGACCCACGGCTTAGAAGGCCGTTGCTCTTCTAACCCCTTTACTTAGGTTACCACAAGTTACTACTAAGCGCTTTATGGTGCGGATGATAGGCTGATAAGTCGCATAAATCAACAAAATTTTATAGCTTATTGATTTGACCAACCCCCTATTAGATCTTACCATTAAGTTAACACATGGAACGTCATGTTAAAGGAGTGTTGCTTTGAGGTTGGGTGAGAATTCTCCAATAGGTAGGTCTCATGTTGTGATCATCCAGAAGTTGGCTGATGTCTCAACCATGAAGCTACCAATGTTATACTTGATTACTCCAAACGGGCTGTCTGTTTTCTGGCCTCTTGTTGAGTACTTCAAAGCTCGCCCAAATACTAGCTTGTCGTGGGCCAGACAAACGTCTAGAGCGCTGGGCCTGCTATATGATTTCTCCGTTGCTGTCGCCGATTTAGGTCTATCAAGACAAGAGCTTTTCCGGCGGTTCTCGCTGTCCCTTTGCCATGGCACTATTGATCCCGAGACCTATCAAGACAAGACAGGTCTTTATTGGGCCCCTGGTTCGGTTTCTGTGCAAAAAAAGATGTGCTCTAGCATAACTAGGTTTATCGCTTGGAAAGATGAAACCAGCAGGAAAGAGGATCCGGTTTTCCTTCGGTATTTAGAAGAAGTCCCACCTAGCCTAAGGAGGCTGCTGACGGCTAGTAAAATAATAGCCAGTAAATCCATGCTATATCACACCAAGGACGTCAACATGCTGGCGGAAGGGTTGGATAAGGCGAGGAAGTTTTTTGGTATGGAATTGGGTAATGATCCACGAGAGTCGATAGGTAACATTCGAACTGTCAACAACTTCCCTTCAGAGCTAATTCCTCAGCTAATAACACATGGCTTTATTCGTGATCCTCATGCAACTGATCCATTTGAACGAGAGGACATAACGGCCAAAATGATCACTATATTGCTTGCAGGCGGTGGGCTTAGAAAAGGGGAACCATTTCATCTCTGGTTTAATGATGTCGTGCCTGAACCTGCTAGAGGGTGCGCAGTAACCTTATTTCATCCCTCAGGCTCACAAACAGGTTTTAGAGGCAACAAACAAACCAGAGAGCAGTACCTAGCTCAGAGGAAAATGTTACCTAGAAATCGGAGTGGTGCTAGCAGAAGTCACCATGCTACTTGGAAATCTCTGGCCGTAGATAAAAAAACGCTGTCAGCGCCTGTTTATTTCATACATGAGTCGTACTCGTTCCTGTTTTGGGAAATGTATTTGCTCTACATGAACCGCTATCGTCCTTCACTAATGAAGAGTTACAAGGCTAATCACGGAACAGAACATCCATTTTTATTTGTATCTAATGGTGAAGATCGTGGGGCAGGCATCAGCTATCGAGGTGCTCCTTACTCAATGGCTGCATTCGATAAATCTTTTGAGAGGGCTCTAGGGCGGTTGGAGAAAAAACTTGGGCGGAAGTTGCCGCGTGGTCGAGATTATGGACTCAATCCGCATGCGTTACGGCACCACGTTGGACATGTAATGGCCGAAGCTGGAGTTGAGCCCCAGATAATTAAGGATGTAAT
Source organism: Aeromonas sp. 601039 (assembly GCF_049174415.1). NCBI lineage: Bacteria > Pseudomonadati > Pseudomonadota > Gammaproteobacteria > Aeromonadales > Aeromonadaceae > Aeromonas > Aeromonas sp. 601039. The sequence continues at coordinate 15,467 of NZ_JAAKTL010000009.1, read as the reverse complement.
GCACCATCGAACCATTGATGCTCAAGAAGCATACAAAAAACTACCACCAGATAAGGTTCAGAAGATCTTGGCCAGTTACACACTTAGCTCACAACTAAACAATATAGGAATGGTCAAATGAAATTGCGCGGTATCAGTGTAAGAAATGGCAACGCAATTGAACAAAATGATGAAATAACCCTATCTGTGATGATCATTTCTCCTTTTGCTGCATCCAAGGTTTCAAGAGAGGTTGAAAATGCGTTTGAGCGTTTGATAAAAAACTACAAAACGTGTAAATGGATGGTAACGTCTGAATTTTTTTACGCTAGATATGGGCAGTCGTACATGCCCAAAAATTTAAGAAGGCTACTTGTCCCAAAGTCAATAGTAGATAGGCTTGAAAAGGATATAGCCTCTCATGGGGTTGCTAATAGCCCAAAAAGTGAGCAAGCAAGAGCCACTCTCGTCAATAATATTATCACTGCTGCGAGTGAACTTCTTTTTCTGATGGAAAGGGAATACCTTAATGACGTCACTATGGAGGACTGGGAGGAGTTTTTAGCTCCTATAAGAACCGCCGACGGGGACCGGTATATTAATGATCTAAGCATTCATGATAAAGCAGGTTTAAAGGGGGTAGCTCAACTACTAACTTTAATGGTAGAAGGGTATAACTTCTCTAAGGCGATTCACGTAAAACGCTCAGATAAAGTCAACAAAGGCGAGGATCTTCTGGCTAAGCCGCCTGAGCATCTTGTTTCATGGGTTGAGCGTTGGAACCACTATATAGAATCAACTCGTAACTTTACGCTAAAAACTTATCATACTGCATTTCATCGATTTCGTATCTTCTTGGAAGATGTCTATTTTGGCACCCAAATACCATCGCCAGAAGAGTTCTTTAGCTCACAACCACCCGTAGATTTCATAGCATGGTCGGAAGCAAAGTTTCATGAAAAGTTATTTTCCAGTGAGGCCGCTCTCTGCGATTTTGTAAGATACAACACGAACTTTTCCAACTGGTTTATCGAAACCTATTTATCTGACACCGAAGAAAATGGTGATAAATTTTCTGCCGCATACCCATTAGTTCGTCCGCAAGCACTTAAATCTTTTTTTAATTCGCATAAAAGTGATTTGGATGTGCCAGGATCTTCTACCAAGGAGGTTATGCCATTATGGCTTAGAATGAGGTTAAGGGATTTGCTCTCAGGAGAAGATTATGCATGGCCAAAAACATTAAGTAGTGAATATAGTGACCATTTAACAAACGAACTAGGTGAGCCTCTCTGGTTACCTTCAGTTACATATATCTACCTGATGATGTTAGAAATTCCAGTTCGGCGTATCCAGTTGCTACGGTGTGATTCTGGAGAGGGCGATACTAAGCAATTCTCACCAGAGTTAAATAAATGGATTGCAAATAAATCAAGTACCGCTAATTTTTGGAAAAACGATCCTAAAGCTAGAGTTTATGACCGTGGTTTACTGAGAGAATCTCGCTCATTTGAAGAAAGTGACCAGAATCTGGTTCTTTACATAAACTCCAATAAAACAGCAGACAAAGATGTGGGGTTTAGTGAATTCTCTGGTTATGAAATTCCTTGGAAGCATCCCGAAATAATCCGTCTGGCAACAGAGTTAAGAGCATGGCAGGAAAAGTATAATCCGTGTTACAATCCTGTCTCTGCCAGAGAAATTCCAGATTCTGTATTTCCTCAAACAGCCAATCAGGCTATCGCAGATAGTATTCCTGACCGTTTTTATCTTTTCCGTTCGGGCATAAACTCGAAACGAAGTGCTGCAACTAGCATGGTCCCTCCAACTGAGCGTTCTCTAGTTCAGTATTGGAATCTGGCAATGGCTGAACTGGAAAAACAGCTTAATGAAGAGGGACTGGATATCCAACTTGTTCTTAATTGGAATGAGGTTGGACAACCCCAATTAGTATTCTTTACACCTCACGGATTAAGGGTTGCGGGACTAACCTCACTGGCAGAACAAGGGGTTCCAATTGATGTGCTTAGTAAGCTTGTTGCTGGGCACAAAAGCTTGACCATGACCCTCTATTACATAAAACATTCGGTAGCTCACGTCACAGAAATACTGAATGAGGCCAGTCACAATATCCTGCTAAGGGAACAGGAAGACTTTGCTCGGTGGATTAAGAGTTCTTCGTGGGATGAGGTGAAAAAATATGCAGCATACAATAGTGAAGATGCTGCAATCGCATTAAGCAGAAATTGTACTGCCATTGTCGGTATTTGGAATGCAACCCATCTAGGAATTTGCCCATACGGTGGTACGAGGTGTTACGATGGTGGAGAAGTTATTCGTAAAAATGGGAAAACTAATACTTATGGAGCGGTTTCAGATAAAGACTGTATTAATTGCCGTCATTTCATTACCGGTTCTCCTTGGAAAATGGAGTTGATAGTACACGGAAACAAATTACTACTTGAGATAGAGAAAAAGATAAAGGCAACTCAAGATGCCACCGAAAATGTGAATAAACTTCAGGTTAATTTGAGAACCGCCGTGAAGGCTGGAGAAAAGCCTGATGCAAAATTGAGGACTGATATTAACAAATTACACTCAATAATTGAGCGCCTTAGTAATGAAACAGATACTCTGATCCGTTCGCTTCATGCGACTCATAATCTCATCAGTAAAATTCGTCAGATACCAGATGGAAGTCCTGAAGGGGGGATTGATCTTGTTGTGCACTCACAAAGCCACTTCGATATAGAATATGCTGAGTCACCTAGCAATTTCAAAACACTAGATCTCGTTGTTCAGGCTAGCAGAATTTATATCAATGACCGTGATGAAAACTATGAGCGAGAACGTGATGAGGTGATGAATATTATCCTTCTAAACAACGGATATAAGCCGCTCATGATGCTACCGCTGACAATAGATGAAAAACGGAGAGTCGCAGATAGCCTGGCAAAACTGCTTGTAACTAGAGCCACAGGAGAGGAGATAGTAGCATTGCAATCAGGTAGTGTGACCCTAGAAGAGCTTGGCTTTACCCCTAGTATGCCGCGTGAAATGGCAAGACTACAGTTATCTAGTCAGATTTTGCACAAGGAAAATGATCAATGACACCCGTAACAATTAGCCAAGTAGAGGATTTGTATCAGGAATTATCAAAAAATAGAAAAGCAGACCAAAGGAAAATGCTTGCGAATATCCATGAGGTTTGTGCAAAGCTGGTAAAACAGGGTTCAACGCCTTCTGCTGCATCTGTAGTAAAAATATTAGGAACACAAGGGTATAAGATCTCGACTAGAACAATTTACAACAAACGTAATGGCCAAAATCCTTATCCCATTTTAATCGATGCTTGGATAGAGGTTCTGGCGGCGAAGAAGGTTAAGATTACTGAGACAATTGATAATGGAGTAATCCAAATTGATGAACAAGATCTAGCAAAAATTAGTGATCCAGTTCTTCAGCATAAAATGATGATATTCATTGGCCAAGTCCGCTCGCTAAAGGCTCAAAATGACGCATTGAGAAACATCGAGAAATTACCAGTTGTATCTATGGATATAGGGACTACTAATTTGGTAGCAACAATATTGAGTGAGTTGAATCGGGAAGTTATCTCAAACCTGCTCAATCAATCTAACCCGAGTTTGTCTTTCAACAATGATGGGTGTCTGATAGCTAAGCGGCCGATTCCAGCAGGAACAGTACTTTCAGATCCAGGATTAGCAGAGGCGTTGGAAGCAATTCTGGACAGTCAAGATTTAGACTATAAGCAGAAATGACTTGTACAGTTCTAGTTATCACAAGACACCGACCTCAAACCGGAGTCTTGTTTTGGCTACTTTCGGGCATACTGCCATTGGCATCAATTTTAGAGCCTATTCAATGTGCTGTAGGGTACGGCCCCTCGATCATCTAGCATAATGGTCAGTCCGCTTCTACAAATCCTCTAAAGTTCAATGAGCTCGCCTGGTTAGGAAGTAATCGATATCCCCTTTGCAACCGAGCAACCTGTCGAGACAGCCATTGCTTACATAAGTCTGATGATTGCGTAGAACTGCTAACTGCCATCGCTGACTACCACCACTTCTTAAGTGGGTCATCAAAATGGCAATCTCTTCTAGCCTTGTTCATTAACTCCCTTTTCTCTTGTTCATTCAAACTAACCAAATTATTTGAAACTACATTAAAAAACAGTTCAGGATGAAGAATGTAGTTTGTTGAATCAAGAAATTCTTGATTTACACGAAGTGATAGGTACTCAAACCGTTCTACGAAGCTCTCGTAAACTGAGCCACTTTTATCGTTATTTTTTCTAGCTTTGTTCGCAAGAACCTCTATCTCTCGCGTCAAGAATGAGTTAACCAGCTCAGCCTGGGCAGGAGCATTTGCACACAATGTTTTAAATGAATCAACCCACCACCGCTTAAACGGAATAGAGGAAAATGCACAACTACCGCCAAGCCAGGGTGACCGATATCCAATCTCTAAATTTCGAGTCGCCTTGTTTGAAGACAAAGGGAAAAATTTTTCAATACTATCGAGTCGTGAGCTGAGACTGAAGCCTGCTGTCCCCTCTGCTTCGTATACCTCACCAGTGTTGTAGCTGCCAATATGGTGGTATAGAACCGTACCAAAGGGGGCGCTACGTTGGTCTTCTACTAACTGGTATAAAGCAAAAGACCTACAATCTCCCAGATCCCACCCAACTTTTAAATCTTCACACAGGCTAGCGTTGGTAGAAAACGTACTATTGAATTCATTTATGATTTCGGAATACGTATCCATATGTTCCCCTACCTTAACTCACGTAATTAGCTATCATAAGCCTGCCTTGACCTTGATGGTAACCTTGCACTGGTCATCCTTAATCCCATAACCAGTACATCCCCAAAAGTCACCATACTGACCATTACGGATTTTCATTGGTCGTCCGCACTCAGGGCATATTTTAATTTTGCAACCACAAAGCGAATTATTGCAAACACTCTCATTCCTTGTATCGATTGAGGGTGAGTGGCATTTTTCACACACTCTAGCCTTTCCTACAGGACAGCCAAAACCTGTGCTACAAGCATAGAAATCACTATACGGCCCCTTGACCAACCTTAGATAGCCATCTGTACAGTATGGGCACTTGAACCTTTTTTTTGATTCCTCACTGAATGCTTTTGAAACAACATTTATCTTGTATTTTGGCGAGAGTAACTCCGTCACAAAATCGGATGGTGCTGTAGGATTGGCAATAATGTAGACTTTCTTCCTTGCTCGGGTAATGCCTACATACAGGAGACGCCTTTCCTCAGAATGAGGATATGGGTCTAGAGATGGCAGCAGGGATTCAACTATAAGGTTGTCTTTATTTTCATTAGGGAATCCCATCTTTCCTTGAAAGAAGCCGATTAAAATTACATAGTCTGCCTCTAACCCCTTAGATTTATGGAAACTCCAGAAGTTAACATTGCGCAAATTATTCGTCTGTTTTAATGCACTATTAGCCTCATTTAAAAGATAGTTATAACGAGCAATAACGGCGATGCTTCCAGTCGCATCATTTTTTCTAATCTTTTGAACAACCTCAGCGACTCTTTTATTCAAACCTCCTTTTTCTGGGGATTTGTCATCAAGCAGATAAATCTGTGAATCCTCAACCACAGTATGCGTTTCTATATACTTTTTATACTGTTCAGGATTTTCCATAATGAACTGACCAGCAGTATCAGCAATACTATTGTTATAGCGGAAGGTCTTTTGTAGCTTAGTAAGCGTATAGCTACCAACGATTTCACCAAAGCGAGTTGTTAGCTCTAACTTTCCACCATTAAATCTATAAATTGACTGCCAATCATCACCAACGACAGTTAGTGATGGCTGTGGCCCATTTTTAATGATGGTCTGGATGAACTCCATTCGAACTGTTGATATATCCTGGAACTCATCAACCAGTATGTATCGCCATTCAGGAATATATTTTCCAGCATTAACCTCTTGAATTGCTCTGATTATCATGTCATCAAAATCAATTGCATTCTGTTCTCTGAGCTCACTGATATATGCATGATGAAGCAAATCCAAGATTTCTGAGAGCTTCTTGGAATGATGCACTCCAGTAGTCTCGAACCTACTCTGTATGGACTCTTTCGTGAGGCGTTCAACTCGAATGGATTGGAGGGCTTTTGTCAAAAGCTCACCCCAGCCTGTGATATGACCCATATCACGCAGCTTGTTGAACAGTTCATCAGAAGATAATGGATTAAGAACGACACCATTATCTAACAGCTTTTTCTTGAGGTTTTCCAGTAAAACACCCTCTATCCATTCATAATGGAATGTCTCAATTAAAACAGTTTCACATTCATTATGCAGCATTCTTTTATTATTAATGGACTGATTATAAGAAACACGATCTATATCCGGCCTGGTTCTTCCATTACGGTCTATACCAAAATGTTCAATATAAAGTTCAGGTTCTATGATTTTAAAGTCTGGGCGATAGTCAAAACCAATATCGATGCGCCGTTTGGTCACATATGGAGACTCATACTTATACTCAACACCATTCTCATAAAGGAAATTTGCTATAAGGAGTTCCTGGTAACCCTTAACGAGATCACTGTTGAGGGTTCTAAATTCGTTGTCCCTGATATACGCTTCATATTCTGATTTCGACTTAAAATCAAAAGGGTTAACGGGTTCTGGGAACATGTTTATAAAGTCATAAATTCTATCGATATCTGATGATAAATACTCTTCAAGCCATGAGGTGACCCATAATTTTAGCTTTACGTCATCCTCAGTAAAAATAGATATATTGGTATCAACGTTTGAATTACGTAGAATCATCCTTCCTAACGCATGGAAAGTAGCAATATCTGGAGTCGATTCTAGCTCAATATTAGACTTCTTAGCTTTATCTTCTAGGCGTTCACTTAGTTCGCCCGCAGCAGTCTTATTATATGCAAGAACCAAGATCTCCGATGGCTTCGCTAATCCTCGGTCTATCAAATCGAGGGTCTTAGCAACCATGACGGATGTTTTTCCAGTACCAGCTGCTGCAAGTACCATATTCCTATCATTTGAACGTAATACGCCTAAACGCTGTTCATTAGTTAATGGATTTGATTCTACTACATCAAAGAACTCTTTTCTTTTTATAAGTTGATACTCTTCGTGCTGCTCGCGTATGTAGTCAATATTAAGAGGATGGTATGATATTAGGTTTTTTACCTTCTCTATTAGTTCAGGATTTAAATATCTTTCCCATTGTTCGCTCTGGGCCTCATAGTCGCGGCTCAATGACATACATATCTGAGCAAGATTGATCACCCAAGAATCTCTTGGGTACTCGTCAAAAGCAAGACTATTAAACTCAGTAACTTTCTGCTCTATTGTTGTTGTAATGTGTTTTGCTATTAAAGTATTTAGCGACTCAACGAAGCTATCTGAATCAGCGCATCTAATAAATTTGTGTTTCTTAGTCTTACTTCCAATTTTGTAGGTAAGTATTCCGCCTAGGAGTTTTCGTTCAAAAGTTGCAAAACTCCTGAAATCGGATGCAGAGTCATTTTCTAAAATAGTATCTTTTTTTGAGGATACTAAATTATCTCCCTGCACAACAATAGTATCTGAGCCAAGGATTTTCCCAATGAAGTTAAATGAGAGCTTGGCTATGGAATCATTCATTAACAACTCTCTAATTAATGCGTCATGCGACTTATTTACTTGCCCACAAGTTGTGGTGCCAAATGAGTGATATCGTAACAGATTACAGGCGTTGTTTGGTCACAAACCTATGAGTAGAGAAAACTAGATGAGAGGGCGATCACACGGAGCTGCATCTAAGTTGTGGTTTGGGCTTGTGAAGACCTGGTGTTGTTTGACCTCAAGAGCATGTGACATAGCGTACAAGTCCCATGGGACTGGCAACAATGTAGCGCTCCATGCGGCCAAGTTGGCGACAAGCGGGAAAGCAGCTGGCTAGAGTTATGGTTGTATACAAGTTGATAGGGTTTGGTATGCCTGTTCTCAAGCCAGTGAATAAAGGGGGCAACTGATTGGGTAAGGGTGATCTGACTTCGATTTTGATAAACAACGTTGAGTTGTATTCGGTTCTTACTAGTGGTTTGATATGTGTATCAATTAGCTCATGTATTCTAAACACATCTTCATTATGGAGCACACAAATGGCATCACCGTCAATAGAGGTTTTCCCCGTAGGTAACGGAGACATGACCTTAATCACCACTAAAAATAACAAAAAGATTTTGATTGACTGCTATCGAAGAGCAGGTAAAGAGTACGATTACCTAGAAGATCGTCTGAGAGAGCGCCTGAACACTGACGAGGATGGCCGCCTTTATGTGGATGTGTTTGTTCTTACCCACCCTGATGCAGACCACATAACCGGATTTGACACCATGTTCCATACTGGTGTTCCAGATGGCTGGAGTGATAAGTCCAACAAAATTATCATCAACGAAATTTGGTCATCACCTCGTGTATTCCGCCGAGCGACAGCAAAAGGGGCAGATGGCAACAACCCCCTTTGTGATGATGCCCGAGTATTCAATACAGAAGCTAAGCGTCGAGTTCAACTCTATCGGGATAGCAAGCACATTGGCGATGCAGGCAATCGTATTATCATCCTTTCTTCAGATGAAGATGGCAAAACAGATGATATCCAGCCAATTGTTGCCGATCTTTATACATTGTTCGGTGATATGTCCGGTATAGATGACAACTCTCTTAATGCTTTCTTGCTTGCTCCTGCCGATAAACAGGAGGTTGCCGAAGACGAAGAAGAGCTTACAAAGAACAACTCCAGCGCAATCATTCGCTTTGACTTGACTAATACTATCTACAATGACGAACTTGCTTGCAATATCACCCACACGCACTCAGTTCTCATCGGCGGCGATGCAGAAGTTAAGTGCTGGGAAGTTCTTCATGACAAACTGAAGGCTACGGGTCAACTTGATGAGCTTGCCTATGATGTTCTTCTGGCTCCACACCACTGCTCTTGGCGCTCACTCTCTAATGACAGCGAATCGCAATGCGAAGATCCTCAACTGAATGAGTCCGCCCATGCTGCCTTGAGCTTCGCAAACCCAAGCGCATTAATTCTATGTAGCAGCCAAGAATTTGGTGAAAAGACACCTCCATCACAACGTGCTAGGGATGAATACGAAAAAATTCTTAAGGACAAAAAAGGAGGCGAGTTTTTGGCCGTAGTGGAGCAAGGTGAGGATGCTGATGGCAATCCGAATTCACTCATGATCACTTTCACTGAAGGCAAGCCAAAGAAAACAAAAAAAACACAAAAGCGTGACTTCTCGACGGTTGCTAACCCCGCAGCGGTTTCTAAGAGCGGAAAAAGTACGTATGCCTAATGTTCAGCTGACCTCAATTGAGGTACTAAGCGAGTACCTTTCTGACAGGTATTCGGCTGAGCGACTATCTGAAGGAGAGTTGCGGGGCTTGGGGATTACCTCAAGCCCCTATGCAGCCAGTTGGCGTATCCAAACTGACATCAGGCACCCAGACTGTGGTAATGAGATTCAATTGATTGTTGCGGCTAGACCTACTTTTCCCTTCATTGTTCCGCACATCTATACTCACCCCAAACTGGAAGTCTTAAAGTACCCTCATGTTGAAGAGCAAGGTAGGCTTTGTGTATGGGGGGATGAGGTTTCCTTTGACCCGCAAGACATTGCTTATGTTGAACACCTAATCAACGATAGTCACTCTTTGGTAGAAAAAACAATCTCAGGTGAACTCGATGAGGACTTCTACACTGGTTTGTTAAGTTACTGGGCTCGTTCTTATACCCCCTCACCAAAGGAAGAGAAGGCTACCTGTTTATGTAACGTCAAGATCCTTACATCTAGACAGGTTCATGTAGCTTATGACAGCACCAAAGGCGTCATATTTGCTGACACCAAAGATGAGCTCAATGCTTGGCTGAAAAACATTGGCCTCAAGCCGAGCCACAAACACTGTTCTACCACACTCCTTATTAATCTGACTGAAGCTTGGCGGCCATCGGAATATCCAACGACACTTGGTAATATTTTGTCGATACTGGAAGCCCAATGTGTCAATCACAACCAAGCGTTAGATGCAATCGCATGTATCTTGGGTTCTAGTCTCAATAATCCTGCATTCTTAGTACAAACCAATACAGTCAACGGTGCAATTATCACTGCGATGAGGTGCGTGGGTGGCATTAGTACAAGAGGTCATGCCGGACAAGAAAATCTGCCCAAAGCAAAAGCTGGAAATGGTTTTAGAGATAACCGTATCCCTTTACAATACCTAAAAGCTAGATGTTCGCAAATTGCTATCCGTGGAATAGACGTAGAACGCAGAGACGCATCATGGGTTCTAGGTAGAGACTCGAACCCATGCCTCCCAATAACCAGTGCAACTACTATTGGTATTATCGGGCTTGGCTCTGTAGGTTCAAGTCTTATCCCTCTACTTATTAAAGCTGGGTTCAGTCAGTTTGTTTTATGTGATGGTGACTCGCTTGAGGCTGCAAATGTCGGCAGACACCTTCTTGGCATGAACTACATAGGCACCAATAAAGCGGAAGCTTGCAAAAGTTATATTCAGAAGAGCTACCCATGGGTAAATGTTTTGTATGCAGGGTGTCGTAAATGGTTTGACGACGAGAAGGCTATAGAAGCACTTACAACAAAATGTGATTTGGTCATAAGTGCAACAGCAGAATGGGCATCAGATAAAGCCATACAGGAAATGATAGAAAATGACAGACTATTATGTAGTGTTGTCTTCTGTTTTACCGAAGCACATGCTGTAGCTACCCATTGCTATGTAAATATGGCCGGTAGCTTTAGCTATGGGTCTCTATTTGATAACACAGGGAAACTCCAAGAGAGCTGCGCCAAGTTTGACCATCAAACCACTAAGAAAACACATTTTTGTGGTGGCGTATTCCAGCCATACGGCGGTGTAGAACTTAGCTTCGGGCATAGCATGATAGCTGAAACTGTCACTGAGCTTGCTTGTGAAGGCATTTATGAAGATTGCTATCGTGTATGGGTAGGGAGCCGAAAGCTTCTGCAATCAGTAGATGGCACATGGAATCCAGGTTGGGAAGAAAAGTATGGAGAGATTGGCGATGGCTCTAGAATCCTCAGCGTTATCTAGTCAGGCTGCGTCTATTGAGTTCACATCCCTCTCTTTACATGGGCTATCAGTGAATTTTTCGGAAAACGCGATCAACCAATTATACCAGCACAAACAAACTGGTAAAAAAGATGAAGCTGGTGGTTTTCTGTTTGGAGAAATCGATTCCGGTGTGGTGACGGTCTTATCTGTATCCTCCCCCAGCAGCGCTGATAAGAGGTCTCGCTTTGGCTTTTCATGGAATAAACGAGAAGCCAACAAAACAATACAGGAGAGATTCAATATGGGATTACACTACCTCGGTGATTGGCATACTCACCCTTGTTGTAATCCAACCCCTTCTTGGGATGACACCCAATCGATCCGAAGTACCTTTCTAGAATCTGAACATCAGCTTAATTATTTCATCATGCTGATTCTTGGAACTGCGGGGATCGAACAAAGTTATGTCGCTTTAACCGACGGTAAAAAGGAATATCGATTTAATGCAAAATGAAATTATACAAGAGCAGCTAAACACCAGAAAAGAGCTGCCCATACAACCGAAAGCCTACACAAAAAGAGATTTTTTCTGTGCTATCGCTGTTGGCATCTATCTTCTTTTGCTACTAATGCCTTCCATTGGGTACTGGTACATGGTCACAACTAATGCCCCCCCTCCTTGGGTTGTGTCGATTAAGCAAGTTATCGAGTGCGTGCTGGTAGCAGTTAGTGGTGGCGTACTGTATTGCTTGCGGGCGGTGTATTTGAATTATAGTGTCAGAAAGCAATGGGATGAGGTCTGGGTTGTTTGGTATTTATTACGACCATTTGCGTCAGGCCTGATGGGTTTCGCCACTTATTTGATTATCTCTGCTGGTCTTGTGGCTGTTGGTTCGCCTTCAGCTGAGCACCCAGAGAAATTACTTTATGTCCTATCATTTTTTGCAGGTCTGAATGTAGATGGATTTTTGAAAAAATTTGAGGGACAGGTGTCCAGTTCGGTAAAGGTTAAGGAAAGCAGACAAACACAAGGTTCGTAACCTTCAGCCAAACGTTGCTTGACCTTAACCTCTTGCCGCCCACCACCTAGGGTGGGTAAAGCTCTATCGGCACACGGCAAGTGATGAAGATTGCAACTGATGCTGACTATCGCAGTTACCTCTCACTCACCTACGAAGGCCAAGACCAAGCGTATGACCCAGTGAACCCTGTTGTTCGGCATACCAGAGAATATATGTGGTATTTATGATGTATATACAACATTTATTATTTCCACCATGATATGTGCATCGTATGTACAGATCTAGTTATCACCTTACACAAATCTAAAACTGGTGTCTTTTTTACGCTACTTTCGTGCGCCCTTCCTTTGGTATCAATTTCAGAGTCTTCCACCGTACTGCATCCATTCCCCCTCCCTGATTACCAGTCCGCTCCTACGCACCCTCTAAAGCTCAATGAGCTCACCTGGGGAGTGGTCATACATCTAAATCCAATTGGAACTTGACGAAGTTCAAAACAATCAAATGTAAGTGTATGATTTTTCATGAAAGTGTTGTAACTACTGATGTAGTTAAAGCATCCAATTTAACTGAATAAACTGATGTGCTTTTATACATAGATCCATTTGTGGGTAGGATAGAGATGGCAAGAATCCTGATGACTCGCGCCCTTGACGACAACGGCCATATAGTTGATGTCAAAGAGGTTGTGAGTGGCAAAGGATGCAATTGCACATGCATAGGTTGTCAGGGCGTTGTCTGGGCAATGAAGGGGCAAGTTAAAGCCCATTATTTCTCTCATGAGCCTAATTCAGTCGAACAGAATGCCTGTACCTGGAAGCCGGAAACGGAAATACATATCCTAGCTAAAGAGGTTTTAGCAACGGATAGGCAGTTGTTACTGCCTATTGGAACTATAAATCCAATACATCAAAATATAGCCTTTGATGAGATGGTATGTGAGGTTTATGAAGGCAGAGTTATACCTGATGTTATTGGGTTCATCGAGGGAGAGAAGGTTCTCATCGAAATTGCAGTTACGCATTTTTGTGATCGAGGGAAAGTTAAAGAATTAAAGAGGGTGAATGCAACCTGCATTGAACTTGACCTGAGTGGATTTCGTGTGAAAGGAGAGATAATATCAAAAGAAGAGATAAGAGATTATCTAAAAAAATGCCCCAAAAAATGGGTGTCTGTAGCCCCTGTAGGCAACTTCTCCGAAATGATTTACTCCCATAATAGACAACAATTATTATCTTTACAGCATCAGTATTCATCTTTGAGTTCAAAGCACCAGACAGAGGTTAAAAAACTTAATGCAGAATTCGAAGCGATAAAAAATACGCGCGAATCAGAACTAAGCGATATGCAAAGAGTGATTCAACAGTCTCGGCATGCAGAAGGCAAGGCTAACGCCATTTTAAAAAGATGGGAGAGAGTGTTAAAAGAAAAAGAGTCGTCCATTTTAGAGGCACAGGAAAAAATAATCCTATTGGAAGATCAATACAGAAGCTTTGAAATGGAATTGAAAGACCGTCTCTATCATATACAAGATGAAGTTGATCAAAAGCAAGATTTACTACGTGACCTTCTTAATTTAGATGAACTTAAGGCAGAGTTTTATTCACAGGTTGATGATATAAATAGAACAATTAAAGCTAAAGAGGCTCAGCTTGATGCTGGTGAAGTCGAAATACGTAGGCGTTCAGCCTCCTTAGACCTAATACAGAAGAATTTAAATGATAGCCTCATCTCGCTGCAAGAACGAGAAGAGGCTCTAACAGAAAAATCAAAAGACTTGGCAAGCATCATTGATATTAAAGCAAGAGAGCTGGCTAAAGTAATGTTTGAGCAGTTGTTGAAAGAAAAATCAAATGAGATAAAAGCACTAGAGGAAAAAGAAAGGAAAGCAAAAAAAGATATTGATGATTTAAGGCGAAAATATAGTTCATATATCAAAATTCCATGATTTTCAAATACTGATTGTGTAGGTGTGGTTCTCACCTGAAAACCATTTTTTATCTAACCATTGACTGACAGCACTTGATCTCAAGAGCACGCCACATAGCGTACAAGCTCTATGGGCTCTATGGGACAGCAACAATCAAGCCTCATGCTGCCGTGTATGGCGACAAGCGGGAGAGTTCGGCGTATCAACGTTCAGCACCATCCTTGACGATACAGAAAACCAGAAATTTCTACGTTAGTAGGTTTACGAAAGCGCATACGTATGCCAATATTTTCTTGTGAAGATGTTAGTGTTGCTGACTAATCGCCGCACTATGGTTTATATCAGTATAATAGAGAGGTGAAATTGCCATGAAAAGGATTCTTCTAATACTCATCTCTTTTATTATATCTGTCGATGTAACTGCAAAAGAGACAATCCATTGGGTTCAATATGATATCCCTCCATTTTATATTAAGGATGGTAGCTATTCAGGTAGAGGTGTGGTTGATGTTACTGACGCTATGATCAGAGCTGAATTGCCCCAGTATAACCATGTGATCATATGGGCTAACATCGCCAGGATCCGGCATATGATGGAGCAAGGACAGAAAGTTGTTTGTGGAAATATGATAAAGACACCTGAAAGAGAGAAGTATCAAACATTTTCTACTTTTCATAAAACACTATCAACTGCACCACATGTAATCATACCATCCAGTGAGCTTAACACTTATAAGCAGTATATAATTGATGGAGACGGTGTTGATTTGCTTCGGTTGATTCAATCGAAGGATAAACTTGGCTATTTCATAGCATCTCGTTCATATGGAAGTAAATTTGACCTCGCAATTAAAGATAAAACAAATAAGAGAGTTAACTACTCTCTCAATGCTCCGATGGGTAATGTCCTGGATATGCTATTAAAAGATGTAAATGGTTTTACCGTCGCATACCCAGAGGAAATTATCTATTACACAGAAAGTAAGTTTGGGTATGGCTCATCAACAGTATCTGATTTAAATAAAAAGGCTTATCTAGGGAAGTTCAAAGTGCTTCCGATAGCTGGACAGCCAAAAGAAATATCAACTTATGTTGCTGCACCGAAAACTGAGTGGGGTTATAGAGTTATATCTGATATCAATGAAGCGCTATCAAAGTTAAAATCTAATCCAGCATATATTAATGAAGGCTATATGTGGCGTGACTTACCTAACCATGATATGCGTTAGGGAAGGTGCGAACAAGTCCCTGATATGAGATCATGTTTGTCATCTGGAGCCATGAAAAAGGGTTCATCATGAGTCATCAGCTCACCTTCGCCGACAATGAATTCAGCAGTAAGCGCCGTCAGACCAGAAAAGAGATTTTCTTGTCCCGCATGGAGCAGATTCTGCCATGGCAAA